>JAEWGA010000044.1 GCA_023388555.1 Bacteroidota bacterium
TCTGCACCTCGCCTTCCATAGGAAACCGGGCAGAAGAAACACTTTACGCACCAAGGCAACCAGTCCCAACCTCGCCTACAATCCAAGCAGTACGCAAAAGCTGGAGGCACAACACCCCACCACAAAGCCCCCGGTCCTCTTTCTTGTGGCATTTATATCCCAGTATGGCAATCCCCAAAAATGAGGATTACCCCCTTACTTTCCTCCTTTTTAACACCGTCGCACATCTTAAAAACAGGGCAGCCAGCCCTAACCCATCCCCAAAGCAGCACCACCCCTCCAAACAAAGGGGTGCAAACAACAATAACACACATTTTCCTTAGAACACCCCCTTTTGCAAAGGGGCATTCCAAAAGAAAAGCGTATTTTTGCGCATCACAACACAAAAAAAACACCCTCCCATGTCTACAATGCGCTTTTTTGCACTCCAACGGTTATCGGACCGTAAACCCCTGGAGGTTTCTTTGCCCTCCAACAACGTTATGGACTACTTTGGCAGCCACGTTTTCGACAAAAAGAAAATGCAACAATACCTGCCCAAAGAGGCCTACCAAGCTGTTATAAATGCCCTGGAAAACGGGACTCCTTTTTCTCGGGACAAAGCCGACATGATTGCTAACGGCATGCGAAATTGGGCAAAAACCCTTGGGGTTACACATTATACCCACTGGTTTCAGCCCCTCACAGAAACAACAGCCGAAAAGCACGACGGCTTCTTAGAATTTGGCGATAACGAGGAGGTGATAGAACGCCTCTCGGGTAAAATGCTCATCCAGCAAGAGCCCGACGCCTCGTCCTTTCCCAGTGGAGGAATCCGTAACACCTTCGAGGCTCGGGGCTATACCGCTTGGGATGTAAGCTCGCCCGCCTTTGTGGTGGAACGCACCCTATGCATACCTACCATCTTCATCTCCTATACCGGCGAAGCACTGGACTACAAAACACCCCTCCTTAAAGCCATTGCTGCCGTAGATAAAGCCGCTACCGAAGTGTGCCAATACTTCGATAAAAATATAACCCGCGTATACACCAACTTAGGGTGGGAACAAGAGTATTTTTTGGTAGATACCGACCTGTTCAACGCACGCCCCGACCTTAGCCTTACCGGACGCACACTAATGGGGCACTCCTCCGCCAAGGACCAACAGCTGGACGACCACTACTCCGGCTCCATACCAGCACGGGTAACCGCCTTCATGATGGAGTTGGAAATAGAATGCCACCGCTTAGGGATACCCGTAAAAACAAAACATAACGAGGTAGCACCCAACCAGTTCGAGCTTGCCCCCATATTTGAAAACTGCAACCTTGCCAACGACCACAACCAGTTGGTAATGAGCCTAATGAAACGGATAGCCCTGCGCCACCACTTTAACGTACTACTGCACGAAAAACCCTACAAGGGCGTTAATGGATCGGGCAAGCACAACAACTGGTCCTTGTGTACCAACACGGGTGTTAACCTTTTTGCACCAGGGAAAAACCCCAAAAGCAACATGCTCTTTATAACATTCCTGGTAAATGCGCTTATGACGGTATACAAATACCCCGACCTTATTAGGGCTTCCATCATGAGTGCCTCCAATGCCCACCGTATGGGAGCAGGCGAAGCTCCACCTGCCATCCTCTCCTGCTTCTTAGGCCAAGAGCTATCCACCATGCTGGACCATATTGTGGATAACGTAAGCGACAACCGCATGACGCCCGAAGAAAAAACAACACTTAAATTAGGCATTGGGCGCATCCCCGACATCCTGCTCGACAACACCGACCGTAACCGCACCTCTCCCTTCGCTTTTACCGGTAACAGGTTTGAGTTCCGAGCCGTAGGAGCTTCGGCCAACTGTGCTGCTGCCATGATTGCCCTTAACGCAGCCATGGCGCACCAGCTTGACAACTTTAAGCGTAAAACCGATAAACTCATTAACAAAGGCGTGGGCAAAGATGAAGCCATATTCAAAGTACTAAAGGATATGATTATAGAGTGCGCGCCCATACGCTTTGAAGGCGACGGATACTCGGACGAATGGTGCGCCGAGGCCAAACGGCGCGGGCTATCCAACATACAGCACGTACCCGAAGCTATCCTTTACTACAACAGCCAACAAGGTAAGGAGGTACTCATTGGGCAAGGGGTCTTCTCCCAGCACGAATTGGACTCCCGCGTGGAGGTAGAGCTGGAAAAGTTCACAAAAAAGGTGCAAATAGAAAGCCGCGTGTTAGGAGACCTTGCCATTAACCATATTGTACCCATAGCAGTTTCCTACCAAAACCGATTGCTACAAAACGTGTGGCACACCAAAGAGATATTCCCCACCGAAGAATATGAAACATTAACTGCCGACAGAAGGGAACTGATACGCGAAATAGCACACCGTATTTCCAGCATAAAAAAATTGGTGCACGAAATGATTGAGGCTCGGAAAAAAGCAAACAAACTGACTACAGTAAAGGAAAAAGCCTTTGCCTACGACACTGAGGTACAACCCTACCTGGAGCAAATACGAGACCACATAGACCACCTGGAAATGGAGGTGGACGATGAAATATGGCCTCTACCAAAGTACCGAGAACTACTGTTTGCACGGTAACCCTTTAACCGCTTCTGGCAATAACAACAAAGGAGCACTCCTACCGCTTGAAGGGCGGAAAGGGGTGCTCCTTTTATTGTGTTACCACACTGCATTGCCAGATATTGCGTACTTTCGTTTATTGTATGAGCAAGAAAACAATAATAGGAATCGACCCCGGCACCGTAATCATGGGCTACGGTGTACTCTCCTACGAGGGGAAAAGGGTGCAGGTGGAGGCCTTAGGCGTTATCCAGCTGCGCAAATACCAGTCGCACTACACCCGTTTGTTGCACATCCACGAGGGGGTTTCGGCACTCATCCGGAGGCACGCCCCCCACGAGCTTGCCATTGAAGCTCCTTTTTATGGGAAAAACATACAAACAACCCTAAAGTTAGGGCGCGCACAAGGGGTAGCTATGGCTGCTGCCTTAGCCCACAACATTCCTATTACCGAGTACGCCCCCACCGAGATTAAACGTGCCATAACAGGGAACGGGGGCGCCTCCAAGGAGCAAGTAGCATCCTTGCTGCAACGTATGTTGCATATTCCGCAGGAGTCTATGCTACCCGAACTGGATGCCACCGATGGGTTGGCGGCAGCTTACTGCCACTTTCTGCAGCTCACCTCGCCTCTACCACAACGCACCAGCAGCTCGTGGGCAGACTTTATCCGCAACAACCCCGACAAAGTTAAAGGGCTATAACCCTCCCCCCCTTTAAAGGTATAGCCCCAAGGGGGAGCTTTAACCTTGCAAAAACTGCTTTAACTTATTGTACAAAAGCGCAGTAGGCAGGCCCATAATGTTATGGTACGAGCCTTCAATATGCGTAACCCCTACCAAGCCAATCCACTCCTGCACTCCATAAGCCCCGGCTTTGTCCAAAGGCGAAAAGGTGCGCAAGTAATAGTCCACCTCATCCTCCTGCAACGTGGCAAATGTAACACGGCTTTCGGCACTACCGCACACCATACACTCCTTATTGGCAATAGTATAGCCCGAAACCACCTGGTGGGTAGCCCCCGATAGGGCTTGCAACGTTGCCTTGGCCTCCTGCATATTGGCAGGTTTACCTATTAGCTTACCATTTAATATTACTACCGTATCGGCAGTAATTAACACCTCGTTGTCCGTGAGCGTTGGGCGCAGGCTCTCCGCTTTAAGTGCCGACAAATATTCCGGCACCCTGTTCACTGGCATGTTTGGGGGATACACCTCCTCCACCACTGGCACACGTACTTCCACCTTCCCTACCAAAAGGGTTAACAGCTCCACACGCCGTGGCGAGGAAGAGCCTAATACAATGCGCCTATTGCCTAACAATGACGCCAACAAAGGTTGCACTGCTTGCTCGTTCATCACCAACCAAAGGCCTCCGCCCCTTTCATCCACAAGCCTTTTGCTTTAAGGAGTTCTTCCAGGATATCGCGTGCTACACCTTCGCCCCCCATTACGGGGCTAATATAGTCGGCAATAGCTTTCACCTCGGCGCAAGCGTCCTTGGGAGCTACTGCCAACCCGCAGGCCTCCAACACGGGGATGTCCGGCAGGTCGTCGCCCACATAAATTATTTCGTGCCTAAGGATGCCGGTAGCTTTCTCGAAGCGGGCTAAATACTCCAACTTGTTGGAAGCGCCCATATAAATATGCTTCATGCCCAGCCCCGCGTAGCGGTCCCGAATGCTTAAAGCGTACCCCCCGGTAATGATGCCAAGGGTTATACCTAAGTCTATGCTCTTTTTTATGGCATACCCATCACGCACATTAACGGTACGGCAGGGGTTGCCAGCAATATCCATAGGCACGGTTTGGCGCGAGAGTACGCCATCTACATCAAATAAAACCGCCCTGAAGTTGTTAAGCGAACAAAAAAGTTTACTCATATATTATTGGGTGTTCACCTCCTCATTTGCCAACTCTTGTACCGACTCCGTTAATAGTTCGTACAGTTTATGCAGCGTGGGCAAATGCGTTAGTTGTTGTAAATGCTTTTGAATAGTGTTGTTGTCGTGCCTTATGGCAGGGCCTGTTTGAGCCGTTATGGGAGGCTGGTGCAATGCCTTTTGTAAAGTTTCTTGCATAAGGCCGTGCAAGGCGGTAGGCTCCAGCCCCACCTGTTGCAGCAATTGGTAGGCACGGGCGTATAAGTGGTTCACAAAGTTGCAGGCAAACACGGCAGCTAAATGCAACCTAAGGCGTTGCTCGCTGTTGCACCAATGTACCTGCGTAGTAATACCCAGCTGTTGCACCAACAGTTGCATTTGCTGTTGGGCAGGAGGGGCAGAGGCTTCTAAGTAGTAGGGCACCTGCGTAAGGTCCACCGCTCTTTCCCACGAGAAGGTTTGCAACGGATACAACACCCCGCATTGTAGCCTGTTGGTAGGGAAAACCCCAAGGGGAACACTCCCTGTTGTATGCAACAGCACAGTACGGCAAGGAGCCGATGGCAGCTGTGCTACCAGAGAGGGCAGGGCGTCGTCCGAAACCGAGAAGAGCAGGAAATGGGGCTGCTCCTCCCACACCAGTGCGTACAACTGGCTCACCACGGCAAAGGGCAAAGCGCCAACCTCGGTCGCCAACCGCTCGGCATGGGCAAGCGTTCGGCTATAAACGCCTTGGCACAGCAACCCCTGCTGCACCCAAAAGCGTGCCAACTGGGTAGCTACCCGACCAGCCCCTATAACGGCAAAGCGTAACGGCTCTGTTGCTGGCTTACTCTTCACCCCGCTCTTCGTAGCGTTGCAAGTAAACGCGCTCCCATTCCGGCTCGTTGGCACGAGGCTCAAGGTCCTTATCTTGGGGCACGCCTATGGCAATAATGCATAACACATGGTCCTGAGAGGGAAGCCCAAGGAGGGTGCGCACATAGGCCTCGGAGTCAGTACCATCGGATGCGGTGCGGTCCTGAAGCTGGCACCAGCAGGAACCTAACTCGTTATCGGTAACCGCCAACTGGAGGTACGATGCCGCTATGGCACAGTCCACATACGGGAGGGTGGACTTCCCATGCCGGGCACATACCACTACCGACACAGCAGAACGGCCTACAAAGGCCGACACCTTTTCGCGGCAGCCCGACAACCGTTCCAGCATATCGCGGTTATCCACTACCACAAAGTAGCAACCCCTGTTGTTGTGAGAGGTGGGTGCCCGCAGGGCACTCTCCAATAAATCCCTTAGTACCTCCGGCTCTACCGTACCCTCGGCATACTTACGCACACTGCGCCGCTTGGCCGACAAGAAATTCAGATGCGACATAAAATATAGTCCTTATATTATGTTATTATACTGTTCTCCTACAAAGATACAGATTCCGCACCGCTTCCTTTAAGGCAGAGGGGATTTATTACAAAGACAACGTTTTTTATTTTTACAAGTCACGTTTTTGTTTTTTCAAGAACTCCGACATCTGTTTTTTTGCCTCCCCCCCAGAAGACAAAAAAATTGGACCGTTCCGCCACCCCAAATTGGCCTGTTTTTCTCGGTCCCAAACAGCCCTAAAAACTCCCCCAAGAAGGAGGTGAAAAACGAGGAGAATTTTTAGGCTGTTTTGGAGCGTACAAAAAAAGTATCTGCGGAGTCTTTCAAAAAAGAAAGCGCAGTTTGTCGCAACGAAAAGCGCAGTTTGTTGAAAAAGAAAGCGGAGTTATTTTTACACAACTTTTAACACCCCTCGCAAACCCGCTCCAGTAAAGGGATTGCGGGCAGTCGACCTTTCACTCCTAAAAACACCCCATTTTTACCCCAAAAACAGCCCAAATTTTGTCCCCGAAATTTCCCCTAAAAAGGCCCTTCATTTTCGACCTAAAACAGCCCCCTAAATTGCATAAAAAAGTATGGGAACAAATATATCAACAAACCCACCCCACACACCTTGCTATTAAATACAAACTACCACGCCACTCACAGGCTGTTATAGAATGCTGAAAAGTTCGGTGTAAATGCTGAAAAGTTCGGTGTAAACGCTGAAAAGTTCGATGTAAACGCTGAAAAGTTCGGTGTAAACGAAAAAAGTTCGGAGAAAAGGTTCGGCGTAAAAAGAGAGGATGCATGTAAAAGAGTTAGCAGGACAGGGCAAAAAATAATAGACTTAGTTATTTCCGACACTTCTATAACAGCAGAAGCAATGTCTGTAAAAATCGGCGTGTCCAAGCGGGCAGTAGAAAAGAACATCAAAGTGTTGCGTGAGAGAGGCATTCTCGTTCATGAAGGTTCCGATAAGGCAGGCTATTGGCGTATCATTGTAAAACCATAACAGGGAGGGCGTAACGCATGACAACGTTTATCTTGCGCTCCATCTTATTGGTCGCAGTTTTACCAATAGCCTTGCTTATGGGCGTTTCTCCTACGAGCCCAAAAGTCAAAGTCCGGACAATGTATGTCGGAGCTACGCTTATGCTTGTAGTTGCTCTTGTCGTCTGCGACTATATTGATGCTTTGCCCAAAGAATAAAAATTTTCTTCCCCAAGGAAAGTAGAACCATCCCTGCCCCACCAAAAACGCCTAACTTTGTAGCGACAAAAAAAAGGACAATTTTATTCAGCCACCCCAACAGTGGCGCGTTATAACTTACACTAAAACAACGTACTATGGGGGCGCAAAAGCCAAGCCAAGCAATCAATAAAGCCTACCGCAAGGTGGCTATCGAGGCCAATAACTTCAACCGCTTTATTGGCGCACTTACCAC
>JAEWGA010000077.1 GCA_023388555.1 Bacteroidota bacterium
AAGGAACAGGTTACTGTTCCTCGTCATAATACAATATATGTTTATGAGATATCTTAAAATACTATTCGTGCTATGCTTTCTTCCTTTTTTTACAGCTTGTGGAGAAGATTATAATGATATTCTGAGAATCGTTTGGGATCAAGCATCTGCAGAAGTTATAAAAAATGGTGTTTCACTTGGTTCTCAAGAGCAGGAATTGGTTCTTAGATTTTCAACGGGTAAAGCAACAGATGTATCAGCTTCAACCGATTCACAATGGATTATACCTCAGGTTGAATCTAATGCGAACGGTCATGAATTGCATATCTCAATAGAAAGCAATGAAGATATATCTGATAGAAGTGGCACCATATTTCTCAATTCACAAGGGAAATCTACTTCTATAAAAATTATGCAGAAAGGTTCTCTCAAGGTTACTATTGAAAAAAGCTCTTACCATTGCGACGCCGATGGGGGAGCCATAGAGATTCAGGCAACAGCTAAAGGAGGACTATCTGCATCTATATATCCCCAGAATACTGATTGGGCGAAAGTGGTTAGAGTTATACCTCAAAAGAATAATAAATATATCATTACGCTCCGTGTTGATAAGAATGTAGGATTGGGGCGAATCGCATCTTTGGAATTCTCTTTCAATGAAGGGAAAGCTTTATCTGAGGATGTACCTATCATTCAGTCCCCTTCAACATTCCCTGAAACTCTGACCATTCGAACAAACAAACCAGGAAGTCTTCCCATTCTCTTAGGTAATGATATTACAAATATCAGACACATTAAAAGATTAACTTTAATAGGAGGAATAAATAGTCTTGATTTCCCTGTACTAAAACAGTTTTTTATGGAATCACCTGAAAGTATCTCTGAGTATCCTATTGAACTAGATCTTTCAGAGGCTGTTTTTACTGGTGGGAACAGTAATCCTTTCAGGTATTATGGGTGGAAACCAGAAGGTATGGATAATGAGTTAATATCTATAAATGATGAACTTCCTTCTGTCTTTTTTGAGAATGCATATAATCTTCGGTCCATAAAATTACCTAACAGCCTTAAAGTTATCGGAGTTTCTGCTTTTAGTGGTTGTAGAAACTTACAGCAAATTGATATTCCCAATTCGGTAGAAAGGATAAGCAGCAAGGCTTTTTGGGATTGTAGCAGTCTAAAACAAATAAACATATCTCGGTCATCAAACCTTTCCCACATCGGAAATCAGGCTTTCACAACAAATTCGTGGTTAGACGAACTGTATATTCCTATATCTACTGTTAATATTTCCGGTGCTGCATTCCTTGGTTGTAAAGTTAAAAAGCTACATTTAAGCTGGCCAGATCATCCTGTTGAGGTAAGAATTATTCCCGACACCCAAGGAGCTATTCTTTATGTACCAAGGGGAACTACCGAATTATACAAGAATACTCCTAATTGGTTCAGGTTTGAGAAAATTGTAGAAGAATAATTGTTCACAGAACGGATACTATCACTAATTATTACAGCGACTGCCGCTATATTTCTGTAGTTGGCAGTCGCTGTTGTATTTTCCTGTTTTTGCTAGCCACTTTTTGCTCTATATCATAGGTTAAGACTACGTGTCTACACCATTTTTTTTAAACTCATTAAGAGCAAGGGACTATTCATACACTTTGCTAAAGAGTTTTCCCATAATGGATATACTACAAAATATGGCTTGTACTCAGATTTATTAGGCATGGAAATAAGTTCCCATCCTACAGTCATACGTCCAAGTATGTTGTAGAATTAATTCTTAGAAAGAGGTGTTATCTCCTGACTTCGTCATCGTGTCACCCTAAACCAGGCAACATAAATACACAAAACCGTGTTTACCAAATAGTTATAAAACTTGTGTTTTTTAAGTGACGAAGTCAGAAGGGGGGTGTTTAGTTTAGGGGCAGTTTATTCACATGCTCTACACAGCCTTTTTATACGCAAAAAGCGGTATACACGCCTTGTTGCAAACGTGTATACCGCTTCCTTTTTTTTTTAGTTTTTTACTCGAACCGAAGCGCCTCGGGCACGACACCATTGGGGTAGTTGTTAGCCAAATCCAGCTTAACTTTCCAGAGCTCGTTTTCCTTTACCAAGCTCATTTTGCCGGTTAACTCTTTGGTAGGGACCCCGTTTTTGTGCACGTAGTCCACAATTTTATCCAGCACCTCCTTAGGCAGGTCGTTAAGGGTTCGTAGCTTACCTCCGTTGGTAAGGGCCATAAGGTCGTTAAGGGTGAGGACCTCTTTTCCAATTTTATCGGCATCGGGCACATTTACCAAGTAGGTAACCACAGCGTTATCTCCCGAGATGGTTTCTTTGAACTTTGAGGCCTTAAATGTACCTGTTGCTTCGGGGAGAATAGAAATGATTTGTCGGATATCTTCCGGCAGGTTATAGTTTCGGATAAAGTTTACCTCCGTCATGGCGCTCCTATCTTCGTCGCACAGCAATTCGTAGTAGGTTTTCATGTCGCCTTGCAATAGGGCATTCACCGCCTTTTCGGCAGTTTTTGAGGGGTTATCGCCCGAACATCCAGTAACCAGGAGTAAAACCAGTAGGGCTAATACAGAATAAATTTTCTTCATACTATTATCTTGTTGGACATAAAAATAACAATTGGGCAAGCACTCTGGCACCGTTAACGGTAGTGGGCTATGCCCCTTTTGTGGGTATCTAAGTTACATTTTTTTTGTTACACCCCTTGCAAAAGGGGGTGCATGGCTTTAACGGGGAGGTGTTATTGTACTTTTTTGAAGAGGTAGAGGGGAGGCCAGCTGAGCATAGGGTACTGGGAGCCGTCGGCCATGAAGTCGTACATAACCTTGAAGCTATCCAGCGGGTGCATGTCGTACAACACGAGGTAGAGGTACTCGGCATCGTTGCGGGGAGCGTAAACCCAACCTACACGCGTGGGGCGCATTTCTTGTGCCGAAGCAGAGACACGAGCATTTAGGGGGTCCAGTACATAGGTGTGCATAACAGGTAGCCCTCCTTTGGTAGAAAAGGAGCGGTAGGTTTGGTCGTGAAGGTGGTATGCCTTAATGGTGTTGGGGAATATGTGCCGTAACTTGCTGGTGAAGTGGCATTGGAGGGTGAACTTTTGAGGCGTGCCGGAGACCTGTATATAGTCGGACGGGGCACCTTCTATCAGTAACTCTTTTGCCTCGCCGCTTTCCAGGAAGTCCGTCCTGTTGGTCATTTCCTGGTACACCCACTTTCCGCTAAAGTCCACCAGGGGGTGGAGTTGTATGGTAACGGTTGGGGTACGCCCAAGGCTGAACCCCTCGTTGGGGAGAAGGCGTAGGACTACTGTGCTGTGCTCTTTTTCGTATTTAAGTTGTTTTAGGGTTATGGTTGTTTCCTTTTCCCCCTCGGCAATGGTAGCAAGGTGGTCCGCTGGTAGCGAGAAGTGAACGCCTTCTTGTGCGGTGGACTGTTCGGGTACAACTTCGTACCGGCAAGGGATATCGAAGGGTGACCGGACGGAACTGCCTTTTGTGGTGCGTAGCTGTATGGGGGCGGTGATGTCGTGCCAGAGGTCGAGCTTTCTGGTGCCAAAAGTAAGGGCAAAGGAATTACCGCCGTACAAATGGACTTGGGTGAAACTTAATACCCCAATGGTGGCTCCGGCAGAAACACTATCCAGGAAGAGGGCAGCATGTACCGGTGTGGAGTTTGGGGAGAGGTTGGTGATGTGAATGGTATCTGTTAGTTGTTGTGGCGCAAAGGTGAGTTTGCCAGGGTGTAGTTTATAGTCCGCCCCGTGCTGATAGGTTGTTAGCGGGCTCCCGTTAACGTTGCGCAGGGAGTAGTGTACGGTAATGGGTTGGTTGCTGGGGGCGGAAAGGGTTACGGGGATGTGTGCCGTACCATTTTGTACCAATGTAACGTTAGCTACACCTAAATTAACGGTGCGTTGGGGCGTAGGTGCCGGGTTGCAACCTGCAAGGAGAGAGAGGCAGGTGGCAAGCAGGAGAGCGGTATAGAGTTGGGCTGTTTTCATAAGGCGCAGGGGTTAGTGGCGTACTTCGGCATCGTAAGCCTGCTGTAAGGCTTGCACTTCGGCTTCTTCTTGGGGAGTAAGGGGGCGAGGGTCGGGCAGTTTAATACGTAACCCTTCCACGCTTTTTTGGGGTGGCGGCACTTCGTTAGGCTTTTGGCACCCTGCTAACAAGAAGGTTAAGGTAAATAACAATGCGAGTGGGAGTAAAGTGCAATGCGATGTTTTCATAGGGCTGAAGTGGGTGCTAAAGGTGGTGTAACGGTGTTGTTGGAGGTGGGCAAGCCAATGGTGTATTGGTCGTAGCCTGGGTTTTGCTTTAGGGAGGGGCCTTGAATGTAGATGTCGGTAGGTGGAATGGGGAAAGTGTACATAAATGGCTCTACTTGGTACCAGTAGCCATTGAAGGCAAAGGCTCGGGCTGGGCGTCCGTTGCGTTTAAGCTCGAAGAAGCGGTCTCCTTCCATAAAAAGCTCTTTGCGGCGTTCGTTAAGGATGGAGGATATAAGGGGGGTAAGCTCTTTCCCTTGGGCGTCGTGGGTAATGAGGCCTTTGGTTACAGGAGGTAGGGTGGCTTTTGTTAAGGGAGTAGCTTGTTGGATGCGAGCCAGGCGCAAGGTGTTAAGGTGAGTTATAGCCTCGGCATCGTTACCTAAGTGGGCATGAGCCTCGGCAGCTATCAGGAGCATCTCGGCCAAACGAAGGCAGGGGGTGGCGTACTTGTTGGCGGTGCGTAGCTTGGAAACCGAGAGCTGGTAGCGGCTATCCTGTTGCGGGTTGTTGCCAAAGAGGTCCACAAACTCCCGGGATAAAGGTGCAGCGGCGTAATCTCGGATGCGTTGTTGTGCTTGGTCCGCTGTAGCGTAAATATTAGCCTTTAAAAGTAGGTTTGGGTCTGCTTCGGGCGTTTGAGAACTATTGGTGTTGGCTGCTCCATTAGCGGGGGTGTATTTTTGCAACAGCTCTTCCGCTACCGGAATGGCTTTAGCCCACTGTTGGGACCAGAAGTAATGGCGAGCCAAATAGGCGCGGGCTACATTGGCAGTAAACAGGAAGTCCTTGTTGTTTGCCCCCAAGGTTATAGCGGTACGCAAATCGGTTTCGATAGCTGCTATTAGCTGTGCGAGTGTTCCTCGTGTTTTTTTTTCTTCCAGCTCGACATGCATCACCATTGGCACCCCTAACTGTTGCTCCCATTTCCCTTGCACAGGAGGTTCGCAATACAAACGCATCAGTTGGTAATAACAAATGGCGCGTAGCGTATGGGCAGCGGTAAGCAGGGAGGTGTATAGGGGAGAGTCTTCTTTAGGCGTTTTATCTATAATAATATTTGCTTGTGCTATACGCTGGTAGAGGATACCGTAGGAGTCGCGCGTGGCGTAGCTAACCGAAACCAAAGAGCCTAAGAAGAAGGATAGCGAGGCTTGGGGCTTGGCTAAGGCGGGCTCGAAGTTATCCGTCATGGTATCGAAGTTCTCGGTGCTACGTACGTTTCCTATAACGCAGGGGTCGTCGTCGTGTTCGATAGCATATATAATATTGTGTAGCAAGCTGGCATAATCCTCGGCCGTAGAAGGGATAACCTCCCCGGCAGGCTTAATATCCAGGAAATTAGCACACCCTGTGATGGCCAAGGTTAGGGCTAATAAGAAGAGGATTTTGTTGCGGGTCATAGTATTGTCGTACATCAGAAGGTGAGGTTTAAGGCAACGTTATAACTGCGAGCCGTGGGGTAGACAGCCCCTGGCGTTTCGGGGTCGAAGCCAGAGTAGTTTGTAAAGAGGGCCAGATTGGAAACGGTGGCAGAGATACTGGCTTGGGCAATGCCGATACGCTGCACCCATGGGAAGTCCAGGTTATAGGAGGCCGAGAGGTGAGAAAGGCGCAGGTAGGCAATTTTCTCCAACATAGAAGCCTTTGTAATGGAGCGTTGTGTAACCATATAGTTATCCAGGTATAGCCTATCGCCATAGCGGTCGATAATACGGGGTTGTCCCGATGTGGTTGGGTTTTGGGGGGTCCAGCGGTGAAGCACCTTGCGGGAGGTGTTAAGGTGGTAGGCGTACAGGTCGTTGGGATAGTAAGGTATAGGCTCTAACTGGGTATGGGGCCTAACATCGTATAAGTCCTGCGAGCTTGTGGGAGGTATTATACTGCTTTCGACCCAGCCTCCAAAAGCAAAAGAGCCACCTAAAGTGAGGGTTGTTTTTTTGTACCGGCCCGAAATGGAGAAGCCACCGTTATAAGGGGGAGTGGAGGTGCCTATGTAGTGGATGTAGTGATTTAGGTTTTGCCGTTGCAGGGGAGTGGTCACCTCTTCGCCAGGGCGTGGCGCATAGGTATATATCCCTAATAGGGGATTGATGCCTTGTATTTTGCCCGAAAAGATAGCATTAAGGGGATAGCCAACGTTTCGGGAGCGGAGGTAGCTGGGTATAAGTTCGTCCATCTTCACCAGGATGTTCCTGTTGTAAGCGAGGTTTGCGGTGGCCGAAAGCCCCCAGTGGGTATGGCGAAGAATTTGTGCCGAGAGGGTGACTTCGGCCCCCTGGTTTCGGATAGAAGCAGCATTAAAGGTTTGTTCCCGGAAGCCAGTGGAGCTTACCAGGGGCATGGAAGATACGACGTCGGAAGAAAGGCGGTCGTACACTTCCAAGGAGAGGCGGTAACGGTCGTTGTACAAACCGACATCGATCCCCAGCTTGGCATCGCGGGTAGACTCCCAGCGCAGTTTGTCGTTAGGGGCACTTTTCACGTTGGCCCTCCTGTATGCTGTTTCTTGTGTACGCCTATAAGGTTGTACGTATTCCATTACCAGTTGGGGGTAAGCAGCCCTGTAAGCATTACCGGTAAAACCCGCAGCAGCACGGAGTTGTACGGTAGATAGCAGGGGCTGGAGTGCCTCCATCCAAGCTTCTTGGTGGATATTCCAGGATACCCCTAATGAGCCAGTTGGATTAAACTGCTGTTTGGCACCAAAGTTATTGGAGCCATCGGTTCGGGCTGTGAAGCTGAGGACGTAGCGCCCTTTATAGGCATAATCGGCAGAGAGGTAGAAGGAAGCAAAAGCTGTTTCGATAGAACGACGCCCATTAAGAGCCGTCATGAGTGCAGCCAGGTTTCGGATATCGGCATCGGTATATTTATCTTTTTCAAGGAGGGGAGGGGTGGAGTGGACGTCGGAAGTGGAGTCGTAGCCGTAGCGTTTTTGTGTGGATAGGGTGGCGCGTTGCCGCCTTGCCTCGCTGCCCAGCAAAGCACTTATGTGGTGATTTTTGGCGAGCGTTGTGAAAAAGTTAAGCTGAGCCCTTAGCAGGTAGTTGCTATTAAGTGCGTTGGCAACGTAGTTGGAAGCATAGGTGCGTAGGCTTGTGGTGCTTGTGCCTTCAAAAGGGCGGTCGGTCCACGCAGCATAAGTATCGGCTTCTACCGTGTTATCCGAGGTGTTTACCACGTAGCCATAGGAGCCTATAGCGTCGAAGGTTAGGTTGTCGTTAAACTTGTAGCTAAGTGTTCCCAGTAAGTTTAGTGCTATGTTTTTGGTGTTGCTGTGTGTGTGGTCCAGCTCGCGCATGATATTAAAGCCTTGCGGTGGCAAGGTGATGGCCCGATAACCGTTATTGGGAGCTAAGGACTTCCAGGTACGGTCCGGCGCGTATGTTCCGTCGGGATTATAGGGTTTTTCGTAGGGATTAGCAAAGTAGGCGTAGGTAAAGGGGTCCAGTGTTTGGTAGGGGTTGTGGCTTTGTTGCTGGGTAAGGCCAACAGAAAAGGCTAATTTAAGCCTATCGGTAGGGTTTGCATCCAGCTTTAGGTCGGCATGGCTACGTGTAGCATCGGAGTGGTGCAGAATACCGTTACTGCGTTCGTGCCCCAAAGAAGTATAATAGGTAAAGGCATCTGTTCCGCCAGAAAGCGCTAAGTTGTGCGACATAGCGTAGGTGTCCCTAAAAAGCACATTAAACCAGTTGGTGTTTGTTGTGCTTAACTGGGCTAACAAGGCGTCCTGCTCTTGCGTGGTGAGGCCGGCATAGGCTCCTATACCAGCCCTAATAGCCCCTACTTCGCCAACAATGGGGTATAGCTTCCCCTTCTCTTTACGGGGTAGCGAGAAGGTTTGCCATAGCTCGTCCTCGAATTTCACCTTCTCGGCAGCGTTTAGGAGGGAAGGGCTGCGGGGAGGAGCTGTAACATAGGATAAGGAGGCGTTGTAGCTAACTTGTAATTTGCCTTTAGCTCCGCGCTTGGTAGTTACCACAATAACACCACCCGCAGCTTGGGAGCCGTAGATGGCAGTTGCCGAAGCATCTTTAAGAATGGTGATGGACTCTATTTCGGAGGGAGGAATAGAGCCTACTCCGTTGGCGTATATTTGACTAAAGTCGCCAGTACGGGTAAGCAGTTTTCCTATATTAGGGATGTCCCTTTGTAGTGGCACACCATCCACAACCCACAAAGGTTCGGCATTGCCGTCCAAAGTGTTGGTACCCCGTATTCGTATTTGAGCTGCCTCGCCAGGCCTGCCGGAAATAGCTTTTACACTAACCCCAGCAACAGCGCCTTGTAGCATTTTATCGGCCGAAAGGCCGGGCGCTTGGGGCAAATCCTTGGCACTCACCACAGCTACCGACCCCGTAGAGCGCTTTTTTGTGGTTTGTGCATAACCTGTTACCACCACTTGGTCCAGCATAGATACATTATCCTTTAGCACAATAGGGTGGGTAAAAGGTTTTGTTATAACAATGCGCTCTGTGTGCATACCAGCATAAGAGACCAGTAATGTTTTTCCGGCTGGTATAAAAAGGTCTATTTGGCCTTGCTCGTTGGCTATCATTCCCAGCTTGTTGCCTTCGATACGAGCCACGGCACCAGGCAACGGGTCACCGTTTTGGTCCACAACAGTGGTAACCAAATGTATTGTATTGGCTGTTTGTGCATGCGTTTGCAGCAATGCAAATAGCAATACCAACAGGAAAAGAGGTGTGCGATACATGATAAAGAGGTTATGGTGTTGGTGAAAGAATATTTATAGTAGTGCGTGGCTTACCTAATAGGTGTTCGGAAAAATAGTCGCGAACCCGAGCATAATAGTAGGGGCAGAATACGTTATGTGTTTTTCCGGGCAGCACAAGCATGTCGAAGTGTTTGCCTGCTTGTATTAGCGCATTGGCCATCCGATAAGTGCAGGAGGGCGGAACGTTTTTATCTTCATCGCCTACCATCAGCAATAAATGACCTTTTAAGCGGTGGGCCAGCTCCATTGGGGTAGGAACGTTGCAAACAAAAGAGGTTTGCCCAGTTACGGAGTCTTGCACTTGGGTAACACCATGATAGGTTTCTGCCCACCATTGTATGTATATGTTGTTGTCGTAATTTCCACTGGCAGCAATACCAACTTTGTAAAAGTCGGGGTAGGTTAGCATGCTGGTAACCGTTTGGAAGGCACCGCCCGAATGGCCGTATATACCAACCCTTGAAAGGTCCACTTGCGGGTATTGCTTAGCTACAGTTTCAATAGCCAGCTTGGAGTCCGCCAGCGGGTAATCGCGCAGGTTACCGTAACCAAAGGTGCCAAAGGCTCGCCCCCTATACGGGTTGCTTCCTCGGACCGATACTTGCAGGACCATAAACCCGCAGTCCGCCAAACGCTGATTTTCATTGTCGTCGATAGTAAATTCAAGGGGGAAAAGGTCGGTTTGTGGACCAGGGTATACATAACTAATAAGGGGATACTTTTTGTTGGGGTCGAAATTAAAAGGCCGGTACAACAAAGCGTATAGAGGTGTTACCCCATCGGCAGCTTTAATGCTAATTGTTTGAGGTGCCTTCCAACCGCTTTGTGCTAAAACCGTTGGGTCCACTTGGTAAAAAGGTATTTCTTTGCTGGGGGTATTCAGGTTAACCACAGCATAAGTAGGAGGGCTGCTGGTTGTGGAGGAAGTAAGTATTCCCCACTGTTTGTTAGCCGATAGCAGCAAGTTATGATACCCCCCACTGCTTCCTATGCGCACGGGCTTCCCTTTGTCCAACCATACTGTGTAGTAATTACGATAGCTGGGGTCGTTATGGGGGTCCCCACCATAGCCCTCCATAATCATACGGCCTGTTTGTTCGTTAAGTGCCACAATATGGCCGGCCACCAAAGTTCCGTTCCCCGTAACATTTCTTAGTAGCTTACCATTACGGTTATACAAGTAATAGGCACCGTAACCGCTCCTTTCGCTCCACCACAATATTTGCTTACCTCCCCTAATTATTTGGTACTCGAAAAGAGTGCGGTTGTAGTGCGGGCGGCAATCCTCTTGTATCACTACGTCAAGCGAGTTGTCGGCAAAGTTAATTCGGCATAACTCTATTTTATCGCCTACCCTGTTTATCCGAATGAAGTATAGCTCCTCGTCGGACTCGTAGGAGCTGACCGATAACACTTGGTCCAGAAACTTATCCACAGAGGGCGATGGAACTTCTGGCCTATCGGCATTCAATACCCGGAGGCTATATTGGCGCACATTATCATCGCCTGGGATAGGCATCTTAAAGGTTACTACGGCAGGGCGTCCCTGGCAACGGGAGCGTATAAACCCCATTTCCTCTACCCCTTTATCGCTCTGTGCAGGTAACACGTATGTATGGCCTTGCCAATATCCCTTAGGGATGGTATCGTTACCGTATTTCAGCACGTAGTCGAAGGTGCTCCCTCCATCCTCTGTCATCTGGAACAGCCGACCTGTTTCACAGTTACGTATGTAAACGTTAGGTCCTATAGCAACAGCCTCAAAAACAGAGTCGGTTGTATAGGTAGAAGCACCTAAAGGCTTTGCCTCCTCGGCCTCCTTATTCTTGCTTTTGGAAAACTCTCCAGTATGCGGATTATATTCTACAACCCATTCACCTTTATACCACTGGAACAGATGACGCCGGGCCCGCTTGCTCTTCACCCTATCCAGGCGATAAAACGAGAGATCGGCTCTGGTTATAGAATCACCTAACAACGCACTATAATCGGCACAAAAACGAACGTAATCACCAATAGGCTCGGACACAGTGCCCGTTTGAGCCTCCACCACAAACAATCGCAAATTATCCCCCTCCCCTTGGGTATAGTAAAGGTACGGGGCTGTTTGCATCCACTGTGGGTAGATGCTTAAACTATCCGACAGCTTTTGAAGCGCCTTGTAATTGGGTTGTTGCTGGATTTCGGGAAACTGGGCAGTAGCATTCTTAACCCCAAGGCTTCCCCAAAAGAGCAGGGAACACAATAGGTACACTCGGAGGGTCGTCATACAAGATTCTTTCTTCACACCAAAAATAACAAAATACCGTTAATACTACCGTGTTATGTTACCCTTCCAAGAAGCGACCATACGCTGGAGGTAACAGCGAACAGGTTCATCGTACAAACGCATTGCCAACAAACCTAAAATAAGAGATGATAACAAAAAGAGAAGGGCGCCTGGCCAGGCCTGAGATAACGTAGTATAGCCATGATTTTTTACCCATGCGTAAAAACAGTATAGGCCAGGATAGTGAATTAAGTATAAGGGGTACGAGAAGCGTCCTAACCACAGGCTAACTCGATTGGCCAAGGAAGAGCTGGAAGAAGCGGACATCACACCCAAGCAAAGAAGAAGCGGAAACAGCATAGCTACACATAAAAACTCGTACAACCCATTCTGCCAAACCTGCTCTGGTCCCCCAATGCGTGGCATAGCACATACACCAAATAGCAGCAATGCACCAATACTAAAAACATAACGTTTCACCCAACTGGTTAGTTGCTTTCTTTGGGTATGAACAAAATATCGGGCAATTAATAAGCCAACACAAAAGGGGAAAAGCATGCGCACAAGCCCCACCGAAATATGCAAAGCACTTAGCTGCCAGCCTACACCAATAGAGCCATCGGGACTGGTTACTGCATACCCTGCTAAAATACAGCCCAACAAACATGCCAAAAACCATAATATCTTCCGGGGCATTTTCCAGAGCAACAAGGCATACAATATATTACCCAAGTACTCAAAAAACAAGGACCATGTAGGGCCGTTAAGCGGATACAGCTCGCCTCCGCCCCTAACTTCGGCAAAAGAAGGAGCCGGAAGCATAAACGCATTCAGCAACACGGCAACCAACAACGCCCATACCGGTACGGCAGACACATCCCAGGTAACACCGCCTTGGGTATAAAACAATACTCCACCCCAAACAGCCCCTAAAACTACCATAGGCTGCAAACGTACCAAACGTCTTACAAAAAAAGTTTTTACCCCCATTCCCTTTTGCCAACGGTGGTCATAAGCATACGACATAACAAAACCCGAAAGCATAAAAAAGAAGTCTACAGCCAAGT
Organism: Bacteroidota bacterium; assembly: GCA_023388555.1. GTDB lineage: Bacteria > Bacteroidota > Bacteroidia > Bacteroidales > Porphyromonadaceae > Porphyromonas_A. The sequence continues at coordinate 12,354 of JAEWGA010000077.1, forward strand.
AGCCATGGTTCATTCCCATTTGGCTTGAAGGGTCGCCTCCAAAAGGTTCACACATGTGGTACAACAACACCACCAAAGCAGCTACACCTCGCCAACCATCCAGTAACGGATAATGTGGGCGTGTAGCCAAAACAGTTTCAGGGTTATTCTTGCTCTTCATATACAGGTAAATCATAACTCAAAACAAATGCCTACCAAGTAATGCGTATAAAAAAAGCGCCTCAAACAATATTGTTCAAGATGCTCAGCGGTATGTGGCTACAGGCTTGTACCTTTTATTTTTCCATTACAACCATATTACACACAGTAACTCTGTAGTAGCCCCCGTACCTAATGCTATTTATTACAGTAACAGTAACGGACGCACAGGCTCTTTTTACTTGCTCAAAGGTAGAAAAAATGCTCCTGCTCTCAAATACTCACACCACCATCCCGTAACTGCTAATTTACACTTCAAAAATTCCAGTTAAAACCACAGCCCCTACTCCTACCCTAAACTTATTTAAATCCAAGACGAAGAGCCACAACCAATATTTCACCTCACATAAAACAATGTATACCCAAACCACATCTTTGAAATGTTAAATCCAAAACAATTTGGTCATATCAATTTTATTTCTTTTCTTTCTTGGCAAATAGAGCATGTGTCTAATATATACATTAGTATAGAGCAAGAACAACCAGTGATGTAGAACGTGTTCTTTCCTCTTGCGAATCTCAACGATTGACAATCGAAAGTTTTTCGGAACATAGTTGACAACTATAGTAGACAATTGTCCAGACCATCCTGTAAAGGCACAAAAAACTCCTGAGTGAAAAATGGAGTACAATCCTCTAAAGAACAAAACATGAAAACGCTAAAAAATTTCATTGACAACCAAGCAGAAGAATTATTTCAACAATCGGATCTTGCAGTTATTACTGGTGGGGAAACAGACAACAAAGAACTCTCTAAAGATCTGAACATTTTCTCAGATTGTAATACCACCAACAACTGCCACGGTGGTTTGTGTTCTAGCCATGAGTAACGGTGGTTGCTCGCAGAAAGCTATTCAATTTGCCTCAAAAAATTATTGCATTCTTGGATTTGAAGAAGCCAAAAAGGGTCAAGTTATCAAAGAGCGTTTTGTTGCAAGCCTACGCGCAAAAAAAATAGCTGGTTCCCTAATCCTATAAAAGCCTTGTACTATGAAACACAAATTATTTATAGTGTTGTTTTTTTCTCTGTTAGGCATAACTATATCTTTTGCCAATACAGTAAAAATAACAGGACAAGTTCTTTTTATGAATGACTCTACAGCCGTATCTGGGGCAACTGTACGTCTGCTGAATAACAACAAAACAGTTATAACAGGAACAACAACAGATGCACAAGGGAAGTTTTCCATTACTTACAAAACAACAAATAACGCACATCAAATTGAAGTATCCTTTGTAGGATATATACCTGTTTCTATAAATATAAATAGGGGTAATAACGATATAAATACCGGCGATATATATTTGCTTGAAGAGAATAAAGGCCTTTCCGAAGTTGTTGTTACAGGAGCATTACGAAAAGTAAACCGACAATTGGTTTTCCCAAACAAACAACAAATCAAAGCAAGCCAAGACTTTATTGCTCTCTTACAAAACCTATCCCTCAACGGCCTATTTGTAGACCAAATTAATCAAAAGGCATTAATACATAACAAGCCGATTCAGTGGAAAATTAATGGCACTCCCCAATCCTTTAACGAGGTAAAAAACCTTAGCCCCAATGCTATTCTTCGTATCGACTACTCCGAAATGCCATCCGTACGGGAATTAGACAAAGGGTTTGGCGGAGTCATAAACGTGATACTAAAAGAAAGAACAGACGGTGGGGCTATTCGCTCACATTTACAAAGTGCGTTGTGGGTTGGTTTTATCAATGCCAATGCCAACGCTAATTACCATAAAGACAAATCCGACTTCACCATTCACTATAGCTCAAACTACAGGAACTACCCCAAGTGGCAGAAAACTATGGAGCAAGATTTCTTTGGAGATAATATACATATAAACCGGTCCGAAATACCCGAAAACAGCCCTTTCAAGTACTTAGAGCAAAATATAAACCTAACCTATACTCACAAGTTTAACAACAATAAAATGTTTAGTGCCACCTGGAGAAATACTATAAACTCTCAGAGCAATGATGTGCGCAATAACATTACTCAATCAGGTAAAAACACATTCCACCGCTCATCCAAAAGTCTATACAAACAATACACCCCCGTTCTGGACCTTTATTTCCAAAACACCCTTCACAATGGAGGTAAAATAGAAGCGAATCTGGTAGGCCCCTATCATTAGGTAAAGACCAACGAGATTTAACGGATAAAATTCAAGAAACAGTAATTTCAAGTATATCCAACCCCGTGAATACAAAGTACCACTCTATTATTAGCGAGGTTACCTACGAAAAAACCATTAACCCTAAGCTTCATTTGAACACCGGACTCCAAAACAAGTACAGCTACACCTTCAATAAATACCTTTCTAATTATTATTTGGACAAAATGCACCAGAACAACACCTATCTATATGGGCAAGTTTCTGGTCGGTTCAATAATAAGTTTCAATATCAGGCAGGTACTGGCATTAAACTTTTTCATGTTAACAAAGGGGCCGAAACCAAGACTTATTTAAAAAGCCAAGGTAGTTTGGCACTCTTTTATATTCCCACAAATAAGTTATCTCTCTCACTGAACAGTAATTTTATTCCCTACCTGCCTACCCTTGCCCAACTGTCAAGAGTAACACAAAGATTCGATAGCATTAGCGTACACACAGGTAACCCTGCACTTAAACCAAGCCAACAATTTAACAATAGGTTTAATGTAAACTACAACAACGGTAAATTCACCTCAACAATTTCCTTAAACTATATGTACACAAAGGCTCCTGTCTTCACCAATGTTACATATAAGCCCGCAGAAAAATACTTCTTGTTTTACCCAAACAACGGCATTTACAATAAACAGTACGGATGCGAATGGAAAACAACCTACCGAAATATATATGACTTCCTGTCTCTTTATGGAACGGTTGGTTGGAACCTCTACAAAAGCAATGTAGGTAACAACCCACTTCACCTGAACAGCTTCTATTGGGATGCATCGGCACAAATATTGTACAAAGACTTTGTGTTAGCTATGTTCTACGCAAACAACGGTAAAACCCTTTACAATGAAACCATAACTGCTACTGGTAACAACGCAGGTATTACCTTAATGTATAACAAAAGAAATTGGACCCTTTACGCCCAAATGATGTATGTTGGAATTCCAGATGGAGACACTTATATTACCATAAACCATTCCAAAGTAAATCCTTATAAATCCGTAGTAAAAATACCCGAAAACGGTAATATGCTAACCTTAGGTGTTGTTTGGAATCTGGACTTTGGCAAACAAAAGAACAAAATAAACAGGAACCTCAATAACTCCGATAACAATCAAAGCGTAATAAAGGTACAAGAGTAAAAACAAGCATACCTACAACCACGTAAATGCATTGGGCTACTATTTGTTGTATTAAACGATGGTAGCCCAAACTCTATGTGGGTTACAACCGCCCTACATAGCCATCATACATTAAAGAAAAATGCTACTATCCCTCTTTATTAAGCAACCAGCAAAGCCATTCCCCCTTAAAACCAGTAAAAGGTGTTTTCGTGCAGCCCCCCATAAATAGGGGGAGAATAGCAACATAACAGTCCTCCACACACAAAAAAAATAACCGTTGCAAAATACCTGTTTTACAACGATTATTTCCTTATGTTATTGTTATGCATTAAATTGCGTTGGCGGTATGGACGGGACTCGAACCCGCGACCCCCTGCGTGACAGGCAGGTATTCTAACCAACTGAACTACCACACCGTGCTATGTGCTATTGGAAAACCAATGCACTGCAAAGATAAATATACTTCTGAAATCTTGCAAGTACACCTTATCTGTACGATAAGATAACAAACACAACCACCTAAAACCCTTACAAGATTTTCTCAGAAAGTAGCAGCTTTGTGGAGAATACCGGACTCGAACCGGTCACCTCGACACTGCCAGTGTCGCGCTCTAGCCAGATGAGCTAATTCCCCGGCATACTCCAATTGGCTTTTCTTACCAGAAGTATAATATTTTAGGGTTTGATACTCGGGAACTTCAACAAGCGTACCACTGTCGAGCTTTTAGCTTTAATAGCTCTTGAGGTCTTTAACAACCACAGTCTTATTAACACGCCTGCACAAGCACAAAACTCCAGAAAGGAGGTGTTCCAGCCGCACCTTCCGGTACGGCTACCTTGTTACGACTTAGCCCCAGTCACCGGTCTTACCCTGGTGCGCTCCTTACGGTCACGCACTTCAGGTACCCCCGA
>JAEWGA010000012.1 GCA_023388555.1 Bacteroidota bacterium
CTTAGCCCTTGGGGATAACAAGACGAAAGTTGTTTTTCCTGCCTTTGTGTTGTTTGTTTTTGTTGCCGAGTGTGTAAAAGCAGGGTGTGAGTAGGAATTCTTCTATTTTCTTGTTTTGCCCTGCCATGGGCTATTTTTTTGCTGTTCTGTTCTATGTTAAATAATTTAAACGGCGCTCTTTTTTGCCTCCTGTTGGTTATACATGGTAGCTTTTGCCGTTGTTTTTCCCTTTTTACAGGGGCGTAAAACTTATAGGGGGTAAAAAAAAGAAGGGGTACACTGGCACGGTCAGTCCAGTGTACCCCTTTCTGTTTTTTGGCGGATGCGTTATGCCTTGTTTGTAAAGGAGAACGCTCCTTCCTGGTAGTCCAACTCGATAGGTAGGCCGTTGTGTACCTTTCCTTCCAGTATTTGTAAGGATAGGGCGTCCAGCACGCGCCGTTGTATTACGCGCTTCACGGGACGAGCACCAAATTGGGGGTCGTTCCCTTCGGTTGCGATTTGGTTTAAGGCCGCTGGGGTGTAGGAAAACAGTATACCATTGGTTGCTAAATGTTGTGCCAGCAAGTCCAATTGTATACGTACCACCTCCCGTATCTCCTTTTCTGTTAAGGGCGTGAAAACTATTGTTTCATCTATCCGGTTCAAGAATTCGGGCCTAATTTTGGCTTTCAGCAGTTCCAATACTTCGGTACGGGTTTTCTCGGTTTTCTGGGCCATGTTTTCTGGCGTGCAGTGCTGCATGTTTTGCATGATGAGGTGGGACCCCATGTTGGAGGTCATGATTATAATAGTGTTTTTGAAGTTCACCGTACGCCCTTTATTATCGGTTAGTCTGCCATCGTCGAGCACCTGTAGTAGCACGTTAAATACGTCGGGGTGAGCCTTTTCAATTTCATCGAAAAGCACTACGGAGTAAGGTTTTCTCCGGATAGCCTCGGTGAGCTGTCCTCCTTCTTCGTATCCTATATATCCTGGAGGAGCACCTACCAAGCGGGATGCGGTGTGCTTTTCCTGATACTCGCTCATATCTATTCGTGTCATCATGTTTTCGTCGTCGAACAACAGTTCTGCCAACGCCCGTGCCACCTCGGTTTTCCCAACTCCTGTTGTACCTAAGAAGAGGAAAGAACCTATGGGCTTTTTGGGGTCTTGCAGTCCTGCCCGGCTACGACGTACCGCGTTGGCTATTGCTGTTATGGCCTCTTGTTGCCCTACGACACGTTTGTGTAGTTCTTCTTCTAAGTGCAAGAGTTTTTCGCGTTCCGAGGCGAGCATTTTGGACACAGGGATGTGCGTCCACTTGGATACTACTTCTGCAATATCGTCGGCATCTACTACTTCTTTAATCATGGCGTCGGTACCTTGGACGTTGTGAAGTTCCTGTTCGGCTTGCTCTATTTGTTGGCGGAGAGCTTCCAACTTCCCGTATCGTATTTCTGCCACTTTTCCGTAGTCTCCTTCTTGTTCTGCTTTATCGGCTTCGTATTTAAGTTGCTCTATTTCCGCTTTAGCACTTTGTATTTTGTTTATTTGTTGGCGTTCCTGTTCCCATTTGCTGGACAAGGCCGTTTGCTCTTCTTTTAGTGCCGATATTTCGGCGTCTATGCGGAGTACTTTGTCTTCGTCTCCTTCACGTCGGATAGCTTCCCGCTCTATTTCCAATTGGCGCATTTTCCGCAGTATTTCGTCCAATTCCTCGGGGAGAGAGTCCACTTGCATACGTAGTCGGGCAGCGGCTTCGTCCATGAGGTCGATAGCCTTATCGGGTAAAAACCTATCGGTGATATACCGGGAAGAGAGTTTTACGGCTGCTATAATGGCGTCGTCCAGGATGCGTACTTTGTGGTGGTTCTCGTAGCGTTCCTTAAGTCCGCGCAGTATGGATATGGTGCTGAGTTCGTCGGGCTCATCTACCATTACCACTTGGAATCTTCGTTCCAATGCTTTGTCCTTTTCAAAATACTTTTGGTATTCGTCCAGGGTAGTTGCCCCAATGGAGCGCATTTCTCCCCGCGCCAATGCTGGTTTAAGTATGTTGGCAGCGTCCATGGCTCCTTCGCTTTTTCCAGCCCCTACAAGGGTGTGTATTTCATCGATAAAAAGAATTATTTCGCCGTTGGACTTTGCCACTTCGTTAACCACGGACTTTAGCCTCTCCTCGAACTCCCCTTTGTATTTGGCTCCTGCTACCAAAGCTCCCATGTCCAGCGAATAGAGTTGCTTGGACTTTAGGTTTTCTGGTACGTCGCCTCGTACAATACGCCTTGCGAGCCCTTCGGCAATGGCTGTTTTCCCCACACCTGGTTCTCCAATAAGGATGGGGTTGTTTTTTGTTCTTCGGCTAAGGATTTGCAGAACGCGCCTAATTTCGTCGTCGCGCCCTATTACGGGGTCCAGTTTTCCGGAAGCTGCTTCGTCGCATAGGTTACGAGCATACTTTCCTAAGGCATCGTACGTATCCTCGGCCGAAGGGCTGTTTACCGTAGCCCCTTTACGCAGCTCTTGTATGGCCGCTTCTGCTTGCTTTACTTGTGCGCCATGCTCCTTTAGTATTTGGGAGGCCTCGCCCGCCTCGTCCATTAGCGCCAGCAGCAGATGCTCTATGGCAATGTATTGGTCGCCCATTTGGGTGGCTTTTTGTTGCGCCTGGGTTAGCACTTTCTCGGACGCTGCCGACAGGTAGGGTTGCCCCCCCGATACTTTGGGGTATAGCTTAACCCTATCCTGCACCGTACTTAGTAGCGAGGAGGAGTGTATTCCTATTTTTCCAAAAACGAAATTAACTACATTCTCGCCCTTCTCGAGTAAAGAGGAGAGCAAATGTATAGGTTCAATAGCTTGTTGTCCTAAACTTTGTGTTAGCTCCATGGCACCTTGGACAACTTCCTGAGATTTAATAGTGAGTTTGTTCCAGTTCATATATAATATCCTTTCTTTTTAGCAGTTTTACACCAAAGTGTATGCAAACAGCTCCCCATGTAGTGCGTTGTGTGACAATACTTTCATGGAAAATGACAGGAATACAAAGCATAGAACAGTTGCTGGTAAATTAGGCAGGAATGGCAGTAATTACGTCGTTCTATTCTGACAAAAAAGAGTGCCAAAAGTGCAAAACGTTACATTGGATGGTTTTAATGGTTGCCGTTGTGAGGGGAGGGCGTTCCCTTTTTCTTCTTAATTTATAGTGCGTTATGGGTGTGTTTTGGCATTGTCCTATGGGTGGTGTGTTTCTTTTCTTTTTGGAAGAGCCTATTGCTGTGCATACTTAAAAGCGTTTTTGTTGGAGGATTAGTAAACGAATAAGGGTATAGGTAATGCCTTTTTTGTACCTTTGTTAGTTAGTATATAGTCAAATCAAGAAACCTCAAACAAACGCAATATATATGGCTCTTCAATGTGGTATTGTTGGCTTACCTAATGTTGGTAAGTCCACGCTTTTCAATTGTTTGTCCAACGCTAAAGCGCAGTCGGCCAACTTCCCTTTTTGTACTATAGAACCTAATGTGGGGGTTATCACTGTGCCGGACGAACGTTTGAATAAACTTGCCGAGTTGGTGCAACCCCAACGAATAGTTCCTACCACGGTAGAGATAGTGGATATTGCCGGGTTAGTGAAGGGTGCCAGCCGAGGCGAGGGGCTGGGAAATAAGTTTTTGGCCAATATTAGGGAAACAGATGCTATAATACATGTGTTGCGCTGTTTTGACGACGACAATATTACCCATGTGGATGGCTCGGTGGACCCTGTTAGGGATAAAAATGTGATAGATACCGAGCTGCAGCTTAAGGACCTGGAAACGGTAGAGAGCCGTATTGCCAAGGTGGAGAAACAGGCTAAAACAGGGGGCGACAAGCAAGCTGCGCTCCTATACGGTGTTTTAACAAAATACAAAGCTGCTTTGGACCAAGGCCTATCGGCACGTACAGTTACCTTTGAAACCAAAGATGAGGAGAAAGCTGCACGAGAACTGTTCCTGCTTACCGCAAAGCCCATACTATATGTGTGTAATGTGGATGAGGCTTCGGCCGTGAAAGGTAATAAGTACGTAGAGCAAGTGCGCAGTGCTGTTGCAAATGAAGGAGCGCATATCCTTGTAGTGGCAGCTAAAATAGAGAGCGAAATAGCAGAATTGGAGAGCTATGAAGAGCGTCAGCTGTTTTTGCAAGAGATAGGCCTGGAGGAGTCGGGCGTTTCGCGCCTTATACGTGCCGCTTATGCATTGCTGAACCTGGAAACTTATTTCACGGCTGGCGTGCAGGAGGTTAGGGCCTGGACCTATTGTAAAGGGTGGAAGGCACCCCAATGTGCTGGTGTTATACATACCGATTTTGAGAAGGGTTTTATCCGTGCCGAAGTGATAAAGTACGAAGATTACCTGCAGTATGGCTCCGAGGCTGCAGTGAGGGAAGCGGGTAAATTAGCCGTAGAGGGGAAGGAGTACGTAGTGCAGGACGGCGATATCATGCACTTCCGCTTTAACGTATAAGTGTGCCAGGAACGGATTTATTCATAAACCAAAGAGGAAGAAGGTGAAAAGGGTATCGCTGTACATTGTTGTTGCGCTGTTGTTAGGATATATGGGTGCCTCCTTTTTGATAGGGCGCCCAGCAGCATATCCCTTAACAGCCGAGATGGTACAGGCTTATAGCCTGGTGCGCGACACTGTGTCCGACACTGTAACCGCACCCCCAAAGAAAAGAACTTCCCGCACGGACTCTGTTTTGCCAGCCTCTCCCCAAACCAGGGCCGACACTTTACAACAAGACTCCGTTAAGCCTCATAAGCCCGATACCGTTGCAGTTGCCGATTCCTCGGTGATGCAGCGTTTAGATGCACCGGTAGACTTCGGTAGTAACGACTCCATTGTGTTGTATCCTAAGAAAAAAAGGGTGCGTATGTATGGCGACGCTTCCGTGAAATTCCGCGAGCAAGCCCTAAATGGAGATTACATGGATATGCAAACGGACTCGGGGACTGTGTTCTCTACCTATATCGACTACCCCGATAGCCTGAACAAGAAAAAAATATACGCCAAAATACAGGACGGATCGGATAGCTACGAGGCGCATTCTATCAGCTATAACTTCCACTCCAAAAAAGGGTTTATAACAGACGTAATAACTCGCCAAGGTGAAGGCTACATTACCGCAAGTAAAACAAAACGTATGGCGAGCGAAGAGATGTACATGGAGGACGGCAAGTATACTACATGTACAAACCATGCTCATCCCCACTTTTATATTCAACTTACGAAAGCTAAGGTACGCCCCAAGAAAAATATAGTGTCGGGGCCGTTGTACTTGGTTTTTGCCGATGTGCCACTGCCTATTGGGTTGCCTTTTGCCTTTTTCCCGTTTACACAGTCGAAGACTTCGGGTATTTTGCCTCCTACCTATGGCGATGAAATGGACCGGGGTTTCTACCTGCGTAACGGAGGCTACTACTTTGCTATTAACGATTATGTGGATGCCGAGGTTACGGGAGATATTTACACCAAAGGCTCTTGGGGGCTTAATGCAAGGTCCAATTACAGGAAAAGGTACCGGTATAGCGGTGGCTTCGATGCCAGTTATATTGTGACAAAACGAGGGGATAAGGTGTCGGGCGACTACTCTAAGTCCACCGATATACGCATAGCCTGGAACCACCGGCAGGATCAAAAAGCCAACCCTTATAGGGTATTCTCGGCCAATGTTAACTTCTCTACCAGCTCGTACAACCATAATAACTTAGATGGTATTTACAACCAAGCCGTTTTAGGACAAAACACCAAAAGCTCCAGCGTTAGCTTTAGTCAGCGTTTCCCTAACAGCCCTTTTTCTATTAGTGGTTCGTTGGATGTGTCGCAACGTTCTCGGGACAGCGCTGTAACTGTAACAGCCCCCAACCTCACCTGGAACATGAGTAGGATATTCCCCTTCAAAAGGAAAAAGAGGGTAGGGAAGGAGTTATGGTATGAAAAAATATCTATGTCGTACTCTGGACAGCTCCGGAACTATATAGATACGAAAGAGGATAAGTTCTTTAAATCCAACCTAATAAAGGATTGGCGTAATGGTATTAGCCATTCTATCCCGGTTAGTGCCTCCTTCGACCTCTTCAATTACTTTAAAATAACCCCCTCCTTTAATTATCAGGAGCGGTGGTATACCTCTAAGGTGCAAAAAGCCTACGACCCCACTAAAAACACAATAGTCCCCGTAGATACCACTTATGGCTTTTATAGAGTGTACGACTTTAGCACCTCGCTAAGTTTTAGCACTACCGTTTATGGTTTTTGGAAGCCACTGCCCATCTTTGGCGACTATGTTAATATGATTCGTCACCGGATAGAACCATCTGTTTCGTTGTCTTACCGGCCCGACTTTGGGGACCCGCGCTATGGCTACTGGACAGATGCCAGTTACCTTACCCCCGATGGACGTAAAGTAGATGCATACTACTCCCCTTTTGAAGGGCAGTTTTTTGGAACGCCTGGGCGAGGGAAAAGCGGAAGTATAGGCATTAGCGTAAACAACAACTTGGAGGCAAAGGTGAAGGACAAGGCCGACAGTACAAGTTTCAAGAAAATAAGTTTGATAGATGGGTTATCCTTCTCTACCAGCTACAACATGGCAGCGGACTCCTTCCAGTGGAGCGACTTGTCGGCATCGTTAAGGTTACGCCTATCGCAATCCTTTACCCTGAATTTGAATGGGGTCTTTGATGTATATACATGGGATTATAATGAACGTGATGGTCGAGTGTACCCCGTTAGGAAAAATAAGCTAAGGGCTTTTTCGGGTAAAGGGATAGGTAGGTTAAGATCCACCTCTACTTCCTTTTCTTATAGCCTGAACCCCCAAACGCTTTCGCAACTCCTTGCTTCCTTAGGTCTGAAAAAGGAGGAGAAGCAAGGGGAGGCCGGTGCAGGTATGGGAGATGCCGATAGGTTAGGGTCCAATAATATGAACCCGCAAGACTCCCCTTCGGAAACACCACCGGCAGGTAGTATGCCACAAGGTGGCTCGTTGTTCGATTCCGAAGAAGGCTCTTTGGGAGAATTTGATAGTAACGGCTACCTTAAAAACCAACTTAACTGGAATTTTGGTTTTAGTTATAGTATGTCCTTAGGGTATGGCGACTTTAATCCCGACATCCGAGAGTATAAGTACAAACTGCGGCACGACCTCAGTTTTAACGGGCAGTTTTCGCCTACCAAAAATTGGAACTTTAACTTCTCGGCCAACTACAACTTCGATGAACACAAAATCACCAATATGACGTGTAACATCACGCGCGACTTGCACTGCTGGGCAATGACGGCGAGCTTCATCCCTTTAGGGCCGTTTAAGTCGTATAACTTCTCGATAGCTGTTAAATCCTCGTTGTTGCAGGACCTGAAGTATAGGCAAAGCAGTCAGCCACGCCAGTCGTATAACCGTCTTTGGAAATAAAAACACAACATATTCAATTACATAAACCGTGAAATCGAGACATTTACTTGTTTTGTTTGCCAGTTTAGGAGTTGCTTTATTGGTGTTGTTCCAGGCATGTAAAAGCGAGCCAAAGAATACCAATGCTACACCTAAGCCTGCAGATAAAGAGCAAACAGGGAAAACACCAAGCAAGCCAGGAGGGAATACGCCCACAACACCTGGCGGGAAAGAGCCTAAGCCAAGCACACCTCCCGAAACCCCTCCAGCACAGTTGTCGCTGTCCCGATACGAAATAAAGGATGTTTTGCCAGCAGGAGAAACCCATAAAATAGAGGTGGAAACCAATAAGGGGTGGACGGCAACCTCATCCATGGAATGGGTGCAACTATCCCCAACAAAAGGCAGTGGAAAAAGTGTATTGCAATTGGTAATAGCCTCGAATCCCGAAACAAAGGAGCGGAAGGCAATAGTAACGGTTGCCACCGAAGGACTTACAAAGCAGATAAATATTACGCAATTAGCTGCCGAGCAAAAAGAGTCGTTGCTGTTGTCGCAAGAGGTAGTAAAGGATGTACCAGTAGCAGGAAAGACAATAGAAGTCACTGTTAATTCGTCGGCTGCATGGCAGGCTACAACGAGTGCCGATGACGTAAAGGTTCAGCCTAAAACTGGTAAGGGTAAAACTCCCGTAATCATTGTTATTCCTGCCAATCCTAATGCTAACGAGCGGGAAATAACAGTGACGTTTGTTATGGGGAAGCTGAGCAAAACGGTAACGGTTACGCAAGAGGGACGTACTCAGTTAGAGCTGTCGCAAAGCCAAATATCGGAAGTACCTCATGGCGGTAAGAGTTACGATATAACTGTTACCTCGAACAGCACATGGACGGCAAAGAGCGGAGCTACGTGGGTAACGTTAAGCCCCGCCAATGGTAAAGGTAACGGCACATTGCGCTTGCAGGTTCAGGGCAACAGTACAAGTCAGCCTCGTACCGCTACGGTTACGGTTACAAGTGGTGCTGTTAGCAAAACGGTAACGGTAAGTCAAGAGGGTCGTACCCAGTTAGAGCTGTCGCAAAGCCAAATATCCGACGCCCCTCATGGCGGTAAGAGTTACGATATAACTGTTACCTCGAACGGCACATGGACGGCAAAGAGCAGTGCTTCGTGGGTAACGTTAAGCCCCGCTAATGGTAAAGGTGACGGCACATTGCGCTTGCAGGTTCAGGGCAATAGTACAAGTCAGCCTCGTAGTGCTACGGTCACGGTTACAAGTGGCTCCGTTAGCAAAACAGTAACGGTAACGCAAGATGGTCGTACCCAGTTAGAACTGTCGCAAAGCCAAATATCCGACGCCCCTCATGGCGGTAAGGGTTACGATATAACTGTTACCTCGAACGGCACATGGACGGCAAAGAGCGGAGCTTCGTGGGTAACGTTAAGCCCCGCTAATGGAGAAGGCAACGGCACATTGCGCTTGCAGGTTCAGAGTAACAGTACAACGCAGTCTCGTACCGCTACGGTCACGGTTACAAGTGGCGCTGTTAGCAAAACAGTAACGGTTACGCAACAGGCCGCAAGTCAGCTGGAGCTGTCCCAAAGTGGGGTGTCGGACGTACCATCGTCGGGCAAGAGCTACGATGTAGCCGTTACTTCAAATGTTTCGTGGAGTGCCAAAAGCAATGCCTCGTGGGTAACGGTAAATCCTTCCACAGGAAAGGGTAACTCCAGCATTCGCCTACAAGTACAAGCCAACACCACGTCACAACAGCGCAGTGCAACGGTAACGGTAGAGGGTGGTGGTGTGCGTAAAACCATAAAGGTTACGCAACAGGCAGAGGTTGCTTCGGCGCAACAAGTTTTGCAGGTGACCCCTTCATCGTTACAGGACCAGTCCAGCGGGCAAACACGCGTTAGTATTACGGTAAAAGCCACTCAGGGTTGGACGGCTGCTGCTTCGGCTCCTTGGATTCGTATTTCTCCACGGAGCGGAGAGGGTGATGGAACTATACGAGTTACCATAGTAAATAACGGTACCGGAG
>JAEWGA010000080.1 GCA_023388555.1 Bacteroidota bacterium
CAATTACCCTCCCCAAACCACCCCTAAAACGTCCCCCAAAAAACATTCCCCAAGCACCCTAAAAAACGCCTAAAAATTTCGTTCCAAAAACGGACAAAAAAATCTCCCATTTGCATCTGAAATTTCGGATAAAATTTCCCCGAAAAGTCACCCCTAAATCTGCCACAAATCAGCCCGAAAAAGTGGCATCTCCCCCCCCGAAAAAAAAGCCCGATTTGCACCCAACATATACAACCCTTCTCTTGGGGGGGCTGCCGTTGGTGTTGGTTTCCCGTGCTGTGGCTATGGGCAAAAAAAGAGGGCGTGCCTATTTGGACACACCCCCTCTTTTTGTTTGTATTTAAGGAGCAACGGTTACATTGCAACTTCCACCACAACGGGAGCATGGTCCGAGAGGTAAACCCTTTCGGGAGTATCGGGCTCTGCCAAGAGTCGGTAGTTTTTCACTTCTATCTCTCCTTTAAGAAACACGTGGTCGATGAGCGGCCGTTTCTCCAGTGGGAGTTTCCCCCATTCGTGATAGGACCACTGCGGTCCTTCTGTTTGGAGTGCTACCTCTCGCGCTTCGGTGAGGTGTAGGGGGAGCTGTTTGTTTAGGATAAGCTGTATTGCTGCATCGTTAGGCGGAGCGTTAAAGTCGCCCGTTACCACAACAGGGTATCCGTTAGCATATTGTTCCACTGCGTCCAGTAGCATTTGGGCACTTTTGTTGCGGGCCAGCTGTCCCACATGGTCGAAATGGGTATTAAAGCAAGCCATCTTACGGCCGGTAGTGCTATCCTGGAGAATAGCCCATGTTAGTATTCGTTCGCAAGCGGCGTCCCACCCTTTGGAGGGTGTGTTGGGCGTTTCCGAGAGCCATAGCCAACCTTTATCCAGGAGCTTAAACCTCTTTTTATTATAGAGTATGGCACTGTACTCCCCTTTCTCCTTACCATCTTCGCGCCCCACCCCTACGTATTCGTATTGGGGAGCAAGGCGCAGCACATCGGTCAGCATCTCCTTTAGTAGTTCTTGCGCCCCTATAACGTCGGGCAACTCCTTGTGTATCAGTTTAGCCACGCTATCGGTCCGGTGTGGCCATGCGTTATTGGCATCGGCGCTGTTGTTGTAGCGCATATTAAAGCTCATCACTTTAAGGGTAAGGGGCGTGTTGGGGTTGTCCTTGGTGCTGTTACCCTTTTGTTGCCGTGCGGTGCAGGCAGCTGTTAGCAGGAGTGTAACCAGTAGGTAGGCTATGGCCGTAAACCCTGTACCAGCAAATTTGTTTATGGTTTTGTTCATAGTTTGTTGGGGTATATTATTATGTTACTTGTAAAGGTACTATTTATATGTTGGCAATAGGCTGTTATTACGCAACTAAAAGCTTAGCGGGAAGTGTACCAGGAAAAAAGTAGATGTTTTTAGGGGTGGGGTGTTGTTTATTTAAGGGAAAAGTGTAACTTTGCAGTCGCACAGATTACACGATGGTGGATGTAGCTCAGTGGTAGAGCATCGGATTGTGGTTCCGAGTGTCGCGGGTTCGATTCCCGTCTTCCACCCTTTTATTGAGAGGCTCGCTTGTTAAGGGTGGGCCTCTTTTCCTTTTACCCCCTTACTAATTATGGAGTAAAAATGTTACCTTTGTAACTGTAATAAGTATTGTTTTTTTTGTACAGACGAGTGTTTGTGCAGGAGCTGTGGAGAGATTTGACTGCTTGCAACCACGTAAAAAGAATGCTAAAAAAGAGATTTCCTTTGCTATTTCTGGTTACGGTTGCAACAACAGGCACTGGCCACGGTGAGGCTCCAGGTGCTTGCCTGTGCTATTTTGTAAAGCTATGAGTTATTTGTTTACTTCCGAGTCGGTATCCGAAGGGCATCCCGACAAAGTATCGGATCAGATATCCGACGCTATCCTGGACCAGTTTCTGGCGCGCGACCCACAGTCCAAGGTGGCATGTGAAACCCTATGTACAACGGGCCAAGTGGTGGTAGCTGGCGAGGTGAGCAGTTCCGCCTACGTGGATGTCCCCGAAGTGGTGCGCGAAGTGATTAACCGTATAGGATACACCAAAAGCGAGTACCGCTTTGAGGCCGACTCGTGTGGCATCCTTTCGGCCATACACGAACAGAGCCAAGATATAAACCGCGGTGTGGAACGGAGCGCAGCTGAGGAGCAGGGCGCTGGCGACCAAGGAATGATGTTTGGTTATGCTACCAACGAAACGGCGAGCTATATGCCATTGCCCATTGCCTTATCGCACCTTTTGTTGTGCGAGCTGGCAGAGATACGTAAGCAGGAACTGCACCTGATGCCTTACCTCCGGCCCGATGCCAAAAGTCAGGTAACAATAGAGTACCACGATAACCGCACTCCCAAGCGGATACATACCATTGTTATAAGCACCCAGCACGACGAGTTTATAACAGCACAGGAGGCTGGCTCGCAAGAGGTTGCCGACCAACAGATGCAGCAGCAGATACGTACCCACATAAAAGAGATACTGTTGCCACGGGTATGCACCAAGCACCCCGAGATAGCCGCCTTAATAGATGACGAGCTAATACTTCACGTGAACCCCACCGGTAAGTTTGTTATAGGAGGACCGCATGGCGATACCGGGCTTACGGGCCGTAAGATTATTGTGGATACCTATGGAGGAAGAGCCTCGCACGGGGGCGGAGCCTTCAGTGGTAAGGACCCCAGCAAGGTGGACCGTAGTGCAGCCTATGCAGCACGCCATATAGCCAAGAATTTGGTAGCAGCAGGTGTGGCCGACGAGGTGCTGGTACAGCTTTCCTACGCCATTGGTGTGGCAGACCCCGTGAGTGTATATGTCGATACTTATGGCAGAAGTCACGTGCCTTTCTCCGATTCCGAGATAGCTAAGAAGGTTCAGGAGCTATTCGACCTAAAACCGCACGCCATAGAGCAACGACTGGAACTGCGTAAGCCCATTTATTTTGAAACCGCTTCCTACGGACACATGGGGCGTGAGCCGAGAAGAGTGACCAAACGCTTTGAGTCGCGTTACGGCGAACCGTTAGAGATGGAGGTTGAGCTTTTCACCTGGGAACGGTTGGATTATGTAGAGAAGGTGCGTAAAGCATTTGGTATTTAAGGGGTAAGTTGCGCTTCCCCAAAACAAAAAATAGCCCCCAAGCGTCATACGATACGCTTGGGGGCTTCCTTTTAAGCAGGATTAGGGTACAAAGTATATTGGACGATGGTGCTGGGTGGATGCTCCGTTTGGAAGTATAACCTTTGGGTGAATTTAGGGCGGAGAATCCCGTTCATCCCGAAAAAAAAGAGGGCGCATCACAATTTGTCTTGTTTTGTGATGCGCCCACCTTTTAAGGGTTAGCCTGTTAGGGCGTTAGTTGCCTTCGTTGGGTTTCTTTTTTGCCCTTTTTAATGAGATGGTAGGTTTGCGTTCCACCAACAGGTCGTCGTCCTTGATAGGTTCGCCTACCACATACTTCATGTAGTAAGCGTATACCAACATGGTAAGCGGCAGGGCAAACAGCAAGCCTAAAAGTCCGAAGAAGGAGCCCCATATAGATAGGGAGAGCAAAATGATGGCAGGCTTCATTCCCATGCTTTTACCCATGATGCGCGGGGTGAGTACCATATCCTGAATAATTTGCACAAGCAATAGTATTCCGAGGGCTATACCCAGCACCACGAAGAAGTTTTGCCCAGTGTCGGCGCTCTGCAAGGCGCACAACAAGATGAGGGGCGGTATGCCAGCCCATTGCAGGTAGGGTATCAGGTTGAACACACCCACCAGCAGCCCTAAGGAGATACCTAAGGGGAGGCCCATGATTCGCCATCCTGTGGCCAACAATATACCTACACAAAGAGCTATGAGGGACTGCCCGCGGAAGTAGTTGTTAACGTAGTATTTAATGTTGTTTAGCAGTTCTACAACAAAGTCCCTGTGCTTTGGCGGGATAAGCCCTATGGTGCCTTTGGAGAGGCTTTCGTAGTCGAACAAAATAAACAGCAGGTACAGGATAAACAGGAACACCACCGTGAAATTCATGAGGAAAGCTACGGTGCCGGCCAGTACCCCCCAGGATTTGGTAACGACCTCCTGCAGGTACTGCATAATTTTACCCATACTGAACTCGGAGAGGAGCTTCTCCAAGTCCGTATACTGCATTACCTTCTCGCGAAGAGAGTTAGGCAAAAGGCTTAGCCCGTTCTCGGATGAGCCGTAGTATTTAATAAGTTCCCAAGCCTTGTTCACCTCCTCGGTAATAGAAGGGATAAGTAACATAACGATCCCCGTGAGGATAGAGAAGAAAACTAACACCACAATGCTTACCGAAGCAATGCGGTTTTTTACTTTCATTTTGTGTTGCACAAAACGCACTATAGGCATGAGCATATAAGCTACCAACCATGCCAGGAAAAACGGAATTAGTATTGACGATAACGACCGTACTACCCAGCCCAAAAATACCAGCACCAGCACTGTAAATACAATACGGGCAATGCGGTCCAGGGTAAAGGGTCTGTCAAAAAAGTCTCTGATCATCCTATTGTATTATTTAATTATTACACAACGCAAAGGTAAACATTTATAAGCCGAATCTTGGATTTTCGTTGCGTTCTTGTTACATTTGCTTCATGCGGGATTCTTAGCAACCTAAAAACAATGCCTATGAAACAAAATCTTTTATCCGCATTCCTATTCTTCGCTCTAACTCTCAGGAATAGCAGGATTTGCTGAGGGTATGGCTTATGCTGCATTTTCTTTATGGGCTTGTGATGGGCTATAAAACAATTTATGCACATGGAAAAGAACACAAACCACAAGGACTACTTGTTGTACCTCCTACCTATTGGAAGCCTTTTACTGCATGTAGCCAATGTGTTATTCATACATAAGGGGGAAGTGTCCACGATTGCACTCGTTTTCCCAGTTTGTATACTTCCCTCGCTGGTTTTTCACCTGAAGAAGCAAGAGGGCGTACCCCATAAGCGGCTATATATTAATGGTGGCATTGCAATGGTACTGTTGTTTGCGGTATCGGTACTGATGCTGTGGGTATAGCTATTCGTAATATTATTTATTTAACTGGAGCGTTCATGACCTTAATGGCGTGAACGCTCCTAAATACAGGCAATGGTAAACGTTGGCATAATAAGGCTACATTTGTACCAGCTTTGTTTTCACCCTCAGCTAATGAGGTTGAACAATAGTACATGTTCACGTGTTATGGAGGTGTCACCTTGAATACTTTTGCCAACCATAAAAATATGAGAGCAACCCTTTCCCCTTCACAACGCTTAATAGTAACCTTTGTAGCTGTACTGGCTTTCTTTGTTACCAACATTAGGGCAAAAGCGCAAGAGCTACAAACGCCTTCCGAACCCGAGGCTTTACGGAAGAGCTTTTGGGGGCTGTGCGTGCAGGATGCGAGCAATGGAGAAACGGTAGTGGACATTAGGAGCCATCACCTTTTTACACCGGCAAGTACCCTTAAATTATATTCTTGTGGCACTTTGTATGCCTTACGACAAGGGGTAGACCGCATACCTACCTACCTGTGTACCGCTGGTACGGTGAGCCAAGGCGTTTTGGATACCGACCTTTATATTATAGGTAGGGGCGACCCCTCCATAGGCTCCCGGTTCCTGTACGGTCAGGATAAGGAGGCCTTTTTTAAGTTGGTACACCAAGCGTTGCATAAAAAAGGTATTCATACCATAAAAGGAGATATTGTTGCCTATACACCGGCGAGCGACTTCCAGGGACAAAACCCACGCTGGCTCTTTTACGATATGGGCAACCATTACGGAGCTGGTGCTTACGCGCTAAACGTGTTTGATAATGCCTTTGAGGTTAAATTCACCAACTCTGGTGCCAGCTACACCACTGTTCCTTCCCTTCCAGATGTTACAATAGAGAACCGATACACGTGTAGTAAACGAAGGTATAGCGACTCGCTGTATTTGTCGCCCGGCCTCCCTCTGCAACAGCAAACAACCATGGTACTGAGCGGGTTGTACCCTGCTACCCGCCCAACCCTTACCATTAGGGGTGCATTGCCTAACCCTCCGTTACAAATGTCGTACTACCTGAAAACCTTTTTGCAGCAGAAAGGTATAAAGGTAGAGGGGAAGTCCACCTTCAGCTCCCATTTACCAGCTATTGCCACACGCGATACCTTGTGCACCTATTTGTCGCCCCCGCTCCGAGAGCTTATCCGGCTAACAAATACATATAGCCTGAACCTTTTTGCAGAGTCCATCCTGCTTCAGCTTGCACAAGGAGAAGAGCCTATTGGTGGCCACAATGCCACCCAAACAGCTATTCAGGTGGCACGAAAGTACTGGCAGAGCCGAGGGCTACAAGGTGATGAGGCCGAGGTTTATGATGGTTGCGGGCTTTCGTTAGAGAATAAGGTATCGCCCTATTTTATGTGCACCTTCCTGGGGAAGATGTTTAGGAAACCCGAAACGCACGACTTCCCCCAGCTGCTCCCCATGGCAGGGCGCGATGGTACGTTAACCATCTTCCTGAAAAAAACAGCCTTGGAGGGGAGGGCGCGCCTTAAAAGCGGCTCGCTCCATAACGTTATAGGGTATGCCGGTTATATTAGGCACGGTGACAAAACCTATACCGTGGCTTTTTTTGTAAATAACTTTTACGGCAAAGCCTCGGGAATCAGGAAAGCTATGGAGCAGGTACTGTTAGAAACATTTGGAGAGGTTGCAACTTTCCAGAAGGCAGCCTAAACACCTCCCCTTGTTAATATACTTACATGCTTGGGGTTAGCCCCCTTTGCCATACCTTCTTATTCGGGCTAAAAATAGTACCTTTGTAGGTGCAAACAGCGTTACAAGATAATACCAATACCGGATACCGATACCTTCTTTTTTTCTTGATATGGCTTCAAAATTCACCGAATACAAGGGACTCGACCTCTCGGCAGTTTGCAAAGAGATGCAACAGAAGTGGGAACAGGAGTCTGTTTTTGAACAATCGCTCCGCATCCGTGAGGGCGCCCCTAAGTACATTTTTTTTGAGGGCCCACCCTCGGCAAACGGGATGCCTGGCATTCACCATGTGATGGCGCGCACCATAAAGGACATCTTTTGCCGGTATAAAACGATGCAAGGGTTCCGGGTGGACCGTAAAGCCGGATGGGATACCCACGGGCTACCAGTGGAGTTGGGCGTAGAAAAAAGGTTGGGTATAACAAAAGCCGATATAGGTACCAAAATATCCGTAGAGGATTACAACGAAGCATGCCGGCAAGAGGTGATGCGTTACACTAACGAGTGGCGCGACCTTACCGAGAAGATGGGCTATTGGGTGGATATGGACCAAGCCTACATCACCTATAAGAATAAATACATAGAAACATTATGGTACCTGCTGAAGCAACTCTACGAGAAAGGATTGCTTTACAAGGGGTACACCATACAACCCTATTCGCCAGCCGCCGGGACAGGGCTTAGTTCGCACGAGCTGAACCAGCCAGGCACCTACCGCGATGTTAAAGACACCACCTGTACAGCCCAGTTTGAGGTGCTGGACCCCCTGCCCGAGATGCAGGGGCATGGCGACGCCTACTTTTTGGCATGGACAACAACCCCATGGACACTCCCATCGAACACTGCACTCTGTGTAGGCCCTAACATTGAATACGTGGCCATACGCACCGTAAACCCCTATACAGCAGTACCCATAACAGTGGTGTTGGCCAAGGACTTAGTGCCAGCATACTTTAAGCCCGAAGGGTTGGATGCCGATATTAACAGCTACAAACCCGGCGATAAGGTGTTGCCTTATGCCTACACCAACGCCTCCTGGAAAGGAACCGAGTTGGCAGGGTTACATTACAAGCAGCTGATACCGTGGGTGAACCCAGGCGGAGATGCGTTTAGGGTGATAGTGGGCGACTACGTTTCGACCGAAGATGGTACCGGTATAGTACACATAGCACCAACCTTTGGTGCCGATGACGACCGTGTGGCCAAAGCAAGCGGCATACCGCCCCTAATGATGACCGACAAAGAGGGAAAACAGCGCCCTATGGTGGACCTGGAAGGAAAACTCTACAAAATAGAGGACCTGGACCCCACCTTCGTGAAGGAAAAGGTAGATGTGGCACTGTACGATATTTTTGCAGGACGTTTTGTGAAGAACGCCTACGACCCTAACCTTACAGAAAAGGACCCCACACTGGATATAGATATATGTATGATGCTGAAGCAGCAAAGCCTGGCCTTCCGCATAGAAAAATATACCCACAGCTATCCGCACTGCTGGCGTACCGACAAGCCCGTTCTTTACTATCCGTTGGACAGCTGGTTTATACGCTCCACAGCAGCCCGAGAGCGCATGATGGTATTAAATAATACCATAGTGTGGAAACCACAGTCCACCGGTACTGGCCGTTTTGGGAAATGGCTGGAAAACCTGCAGGACTGGAACCTGAGCCGTAGCCGCTACTGGGGAACACCTCTGCCCATTTGGCGAACCGAAGATGGCAGCGAAGAGGTGTGCATTGGATCGGTGGCCGAACTGTATGAGCGTATAGAGCAGGCCGTAAAAGCCAGCGTAATGAATAGCAACCCATTGGCAGGTTTCTGCCCCGGCGACATGAGTGACGGAAACTATGAACAGATAGACCTGCACCGACCCTACGTGGACGATATTGTACTGGTAAGCTCAAGCGGTAAGCCAATGTACCGGGAAAGCGACCTTATAGATGTGTGGTTCGACTCGGGTGCTATGCCCTACGCCCAGTGGCACTACCCCTTTGAATGCAAAGAAGAGGTGGAGCAACACAAACTGTTCCCAGCCGACTTTATTGCCGAGGGAGTGGACCAAACACGCGGGTGGTTTTTTACCTTACACGCATTGGCAACCATGCTCTTCGACGAAGTGGCATTTAAGACGGTGGTATCCAATGGATTAGTGTTGGATAAGAATGGCAACAAGATGTCCAAACGGTTAGGAAATGCCGTGGACCCCTTTGAGACCATAGCGAAGTATGGCGCCGACCCGCTCCGCTGGTACATGATAAACAACGCAGCCCCGTGGGATAACCTTAAGTTTGATCCCGCTGGGATAGAGGAGGTGCAACGCAAACTCTTTAGTACACTGTATAACACCTACTCCTTTTTTGTGCTGTATGCCAACTTGGACGACTTTGACCCCAGCGTGCCACAACTGGAGCTGACGGAGAGGAGCGAATTAGACAGGTGGATACTCTCCATGCTTCATAGCCTCATAAATACCGTAACACAGGCGTTGGACGACTACGAACCAACCAAAGCAACCCGTGCCATAGGCGACTTTGTGAACGACCACCTTTCCAACTGGTACGTGCGCCTAAGTCGTAAACGCTTTTGGGGCGGTGGCATGACACAAGATAAGTTGGCAGCCTACCAAACACTTTACACCTGCTTGGAAACATTGTCCCGGCTAATAGCGCCTGTAGCACCGTTCTTTGCAGACAAGTTGTACCGCGACCTCCACAAGGCAGAACACTCCGTTCACTTAACCAACTTCCCTACCGCCAATAGCAACATAATATGCACCCAGTTAGAGGAGCAGATGCATTATGCCCAAAACATATCCTCGTTGGTATTGGCCTTGCGACGAAAGGTGAATATTAAGGTGCGACAACCGCTACAAAAAATACTGGTCCTGACCTCGGACAACAGCACAATGCACGCCATAGACCAAGTTAAATCCCTTATTTTAGGCGAGGTGAATGTGAAAGAGCTGGAGTTTGCCGATAGCGACTCGGGACTTGTAACCAAACGCATCCGACCCAACTTCAAAACCCTTGGGCCACAATTTGGGAAGGAGATGAAAGCGGTGGCGAGCTTCCTCACAGCTTTGTCGCAGGAGGATATTCGTGCCTTTGAACGCAACGGACATTTCCTTTATACTAACGGGCAACCTATAAACCTTGCTGATGTAGAGGTGATATCGGAAGACATCCCAGGGTGGCTTGTGCTGAACCAAGGAAACATAACGGTGGCACTGGATATCACCCTATCGGACGAACTACGTGCCGAAGGTATGGCAAGAGAACTGGTGAACAGGATTCAGAATATACGTAAGGACCAAGATTATAGCGTTGCCGATAAAGTGTGCATACGTTTGTTGCACACGCCCCAAACAGAACAAGCTGTTGCAGCCCACGAAGAGTATATAAAAACACAAGTGCAAGCCGTATCGCTGGAATTAGTGAAGGATATGCACTGCGGTGTGGAACAGGAAATAGACGACCAAAAAATACGCATTGAGGTAGTGAAAGCCTAATACCTCCCGCACCAACAGTTATAACCTATTGTACGACAAACAACACAACAATTCTTTAGCTATGACGAAAACCAGATACTCTGACGAAGAGTTACAAGAGTTCAAACAAATCATACTCGAAAAGTTAGAAAAAGCACAGGCGGATTACAAGCAGTTGCGCTCCTCGGCGGTAGAGTCGGGTGGTAACGATATTGCCGACACGCAGCCCACCTTTAAGTCGCTTAACGAAAGTGCCAATATGCTCTCTCGGCAAGAGTCGGGACGCCTGGCAGAGCGCCAACTCAAGTTCATCCAAAACCTACAGGCAGCATTGGTACGCATAGAAAACAAAACCTATGGTATTTGCAGAGAAACAGGAAAGCTAATACCCAAGGAGCGTTTGCGCGCTGTTCCTCATGCGACACTTAGCATAGAAGCTAAGAACAGTGGTGTGAAATAACCCCCCTCACCTAACCCCCAGCAACCTTTATGCAAACCCTCTCTACCCCTCGCAACCGAGCTATATTAGGCTTTTTGTTTGTGCTGCTACTGTTGGTAACGGACCAAATAATTAAGATAGCAGTAAAAACACACATGGTGCTGGGGCAAAGCATTCACATTACGGACTGGTGGTACATCTACTTCACCGAAAACCCTGGAATGGCATTCGGGTGGGAAGTGTTTAACAAGGCCTTCCTCTCGGTGTTCCGTATTGTGGCTTCGGGTGTACTTTTGTGGCTAATAGTCAGGACTATCAGAGGTCAATTTGCCACCAGTTTTCTGCTGTGCATGTGCGCCATCTTTGCCGGTGCTATAGGGAATATCATCGACTCTATCTTCTATGGCGTTATTTTTTCCGATAGCGTAGGAAAGGTGGCAACACTATTCCCCGCCGAGGGCGGATATGCTGGCTGGCTACACGGAAAGGTGGTGGATATGTTTTACTTCCCCCTAATACATAGCACATGGCCAGCATGGGTGCCTGGCGTGGGGGGCGAGGAATTCATATTTTTCCGCCCCATATTCAACTTTGCCGACGCTTGCATATCGGTAGGTGTAATACTGCTTCTTTTAGTATACCCCCGAACCTTTAACCGACTGGTAGGAGATACCTCCGACAAAAAGCTCAGACCAGCCCACCCTGGCACCCTGAAAAAGCCTACGGACGCCCCTAACGAGAAGTAAGCACCCTTGCCTCCATGCACAAAATAGCACTCCTCCTCTTAACCACGCTGGCAGTAATAGCCGCGGGGTGTAGCACTCGGCCTTGGAACGTTTTGTCTCGGGAGAAAATGAAGGCCGTTACCCACGACATCTTGCTGGCCGAAACCTATGCCGACCAGCAGGGATTACCGGACTCCGTGAGGCTACACTACTACCAAACTATACTGGACAAACACAATGTGTCGCAGCAGAAGTACGACTCCACGCTGCTTTGGTATGGGCGTCACCCCAATAGGCTTACCGAAATTTACAAAGAGTTAGGAAGCGAGTTGCAGGCAAAGAAAGGAACACTGGACGCCTATATCCAGGACTCCTTACACCTCCGACGTACACGGTTAGCCGATACCACCGACCTCATTACTCCCCCCGCTACCCGAAGGCTATACATAGCCCCCAACCAAGGCTACTACTCTAAACTGTTCCACTTGGACCTGAACAGCATCGAAAGCCCCGACACATTAAGGTTACAGCTGCGTGCCCTCTACCGGCCAACCAATAAGGTGGAACTGCTCAGCACCCTAACCTTGGTTTCCGACTCCCTTACGCCGCTTTACTTCTGGAGCGACACCGTTCGCTTCGGAAATAACCACGGCATAGCGCTACTTCCGTTGCCAGACAGTTTGCCAAACATTGGACAAGCAATGCTACGAATTTCCCTTCTGGCACAAACCAACACCACCTGGAGACAGCCCATAATACTGGACCATATTTACATAGAGTCCTACAAACAGTACAAAGAGCATATTGCCCAACAGGATACCACTCAGCTCCCTTCCGATAGCATTGCCCCCGATACCTTGGGGGGAATAACAACCGCCCCCCTTGGAGCATAACCCTTGTTTCCCCAAAACAGCATTACTCAATATGAAGATTATACAGCACCTCTTGCCATGCGTCCTCAGCCTTTTTGCGGTATGCGGATGCGCCTCCCAAACCACAACCGATAATAAAAACACCGGAACAGAGCTGATAACATACGTTGACCCACATATCGGCTCGGGCGGACACGGACACGTCTTCGTTGGCGCTAACGTGCCCTTTGGTATGGTACAATTAGGACCTACCTCCATTCCCCAAGAGTGGGACTTTGTGTCTGGTTACCACCAATCGGACTCCACCGTTATAGGCTTCTCGCACACCCACCTAAGCGGAACCGGTATTGGAGACCTTTTCGATATCACCGTAATGCCTGTAACAGGCGAGGTAACCTACGCTCGTGGTACCGACTCCATCCCCAACAGCGGCCTATGGAGCTACCAAAACAGAAGCCAAGAGGTGTGCCAACCCGGATACTACTCTACCTTCCTGACACGATACCAAGTAAAGGCCGAGCTAACAGCTACCGAACGAGTAGGGTTTCACCGCTACACCTACAACAATCCCGAAAAAGCAGGGTTGGTATTCGACCTCCAGAATGGAGGATGCTGGGACACCACCACCGAGGCATTTGTAGAGCAAGTTGATGACACCACCATTAGAGGATACCGATACTCTAAAGGGTGGGCCTCCAACCAAAAAGTGTACTTTGCCGCCAAGCTGGACCGCCCACTGGACTCTATACAGGTACACACCAACAACACCCCCACCGGAAACCAAGGCAAAGGGGAAGCAGTGTATGCACACCTCTATTTCCAAACCAATAACACCCAGCAGGTAAACCTTGCCGTAGCGCTCTCCCCTACCTCCATGGAGCAAGCCCAAAACACCCTTAGCCAAACTGTCGAAAATTATACCTTCGAAACAGCTCTGGCCCAAGCACAAGAGAAATGGAACAAAGAGCTGGCAAAAATTAACATCGTAACCAAGGACGAAAAAGTAAAACGCACCTTCTACACAGCACTTTACCATACAATGATAGCTCCTTCGCTCTTTTGCGATCCCGATGGCAGCTATTACGGTGCCGACTTCAAGAACCACCCCCCAGCACAATTCACCAACTACACAACCTTCTCCCTTTGGGATACCTACCGGGCAGCGCACCCCCTAATGACGCTCATCCACCCCGAAATAATGCCTCACATAGTCCAAACCTTCTTGCATATTTACAACCAGCAAGGGAAACTGCCTATTTGGCACTTGTGGGGATGCGAAACCAACACCATGGTAGGAAACCCCGGCATTTGTGTGCTCGCCGATGCCGTTCTTAAAGGTTTTGTGGACGACCCCGAAGCAGCTTTCCAAGCCATGAAAGCCTCCGCTATGCTCGACGAACGCGGACAAAAGGCTCGCAAACAGTTTGGATACCTCCCCAAAGACATCATGAAAGAGTCCGTAGCCTACGATATGGAATATGCTATTGCCGACTGGGCTGTGGCGCAAGTAGCCAAGATGTTAGGGCACGAAGAAGATTACCAATACTTCCAAACCCGAAGCCAATCCTACCGTCACCTCTTCGACCCCACCGTGGGATTTGTTCGTGGGAAAGACTCCAAGGGACAGTTTGGACCTCTTCACCTGTTCGACCCCTACTCCTCCGAACACCGCGATGACGACTATTGCGAAGGAAATGCATGGCAATACACTTTCCTTGTTCCCCACGATGTGCAAGGCCTTGTGAAATGTTTCGGAACCAAAGAGCGATTCATGGAGAAACTGGATAGCCTATTTACCGTAGATTCCACCATAACCGGCGGAGAAGTATCGCCCGACATCAGCGGTCTAATAGGACAATATGCCCACGGAAACGAACCAAGCCACCATACCATTTACCTGTACAACCTCATTGGCCACCCCGAAAAATCGGCACCCCTCCTCCGCCAGGTACTCCACACCCTGTACAACGACCAACCAGACGGGCTCTCGGGTAACGAAGACGTAGGCCAAATGTCCGCTTGGTACATACTCTCGGCTATGGGCCTATACCAGGTTGAACCCGCAGGAGGACGCTACTACTTTGGCTCTCCCATTCTGGACGATGCAGCCCTGCAAGTAGCCAATGGTACCTTCACCATAAAAGTGCATAACAACAGTAACACAAACATTTACATACAAAAGGTACAACTCAACGGAGAACCCTACAACCTGCCCTATATCAACTATAAAGACATCACTGCAGGTGGCCTTCTGGAGTTCTTTATGGCTGCAGAACCAACTCCCAACCAACCACAATAACAATAATTTGTACCTTTGTGCCACAATATTTAGTATTTCACCCTCAACTTCATCGTTAAGCGCATGAACAAACTGGTAGGAAACCTTATCCCGCATACTTTCTTTATCACCAAAGGAAGTGGCGAGTCGGACTTGGAGCTACACGCTGGCTCTTACCATATGGCTCTTTATGATGCCGGCATCTCGGACTTCAATATCATGACCTACTCATCGGTACTCCCCGCAACAGCTCACCTGGTCACTATGGACGAGATAGACTTGCCTCCATTCGGGTCCGAACTTAAAACCATTATGGCGGTATCGCACGGTACACAGGACGAATTCGTCTCTGCAGGAATCGTTTATGGTTGGATGTACAAAGACGAAAACTTCGACGAAAAAGTTGGCGGATTGGTTTGCGAAGTAAGTGGCCGATACCGAATAGAAGAGCTGGAAGCTCGCCTTTCCCGTGTTATCAACGACCTTCACCAAAAAACCTACTCTCAGTACTTCTTGGGAGAGCTGAACTTTGTTACCGAAGGAATAACCATAGAAAAGCGTTACGGGACCGCTCTCGCTGGACTTTGCTTCATGGACTTTAAGCAGCCCCAACTGGGAGAAGCTCAAGAGTAACGCATAAGCCAATGA
The DNA here is from genome assembly GCA_023388555.1 of Bacteroidota bacterium. Classification (GTDB taxonomy): domain Bacteria; phylum Bacteroidota; class Bacteroidia; order Bacteroidales; family Porphyromonadaceae; genus Porphyromonas_A. The sequence continues at coordinate 15,225 of JAEWGA010000080.1, forward strand.
TGGCGTGTTAACCTCGGAACAAGATACATAGGCTTCAAAACCTCTTCAAGTACACCTTCATGCCCCACGGGAGATAAATAATAACTATCAACCGCCAGGAGTAATCCATTTCTTTTATCCTCCAAGGCGAAATATATAAATCTGTGAGCAAGCTATATTAACTCCAAGCACCATTCTATCTTGTTCCAACCTTTTTACATGGTAAGTTTTTGGCATCAATAAACACAAAAACAATTCCATTACTACTAACAAATAACAAACTGCTATGAAAAGATTTTTACTTGCCTTTATGGCACTCTTTTTCACCCTTAACATCTCCCAAGCCCAAGCCCAAACCCAAGCCTTTGGTCACCAAACCAGCGTTTGGAATATTGGATTAGGAATTGTAGATGGCGCATTTCCAATAACTGCATCTTACGAATACGGAATTTTGGGAAACCTCTTCGATGGAAAAGGAACTCTTGGAATTGGAGGACAAGCTGGGATAGCTATTGGTAATAACATTGTTGCTTATACAGTTGCCCCACTTGCAGCAATACACTACAGTTTTATACCTGAATTGGACTCTTACTTTAAGCTAAGTCTTGGTTATCAAGGAGATTCTATTTCCGATAAGGATTTAGCTACAAGTATTAATCGAAATAGAATAGGATGGGGTGCTCACATAGGTACTCGGTACTTCTTTAAACCAACAGTGGGTATGTTTGGAGAAATCGGGTACGGAAATTTTGCATACCTAACATTAGGTGTGGCATTTACCCTATAAAATATAAGACATTACAGTTAGTATACTTCATATTAAAAGGCTTGCACAAAGAAAAGTGCAAGCCTTTTTTTTACCTCTTTAGGAGGTTTGTTCCCGGATAAAAAACGAGCAAGATTCCAGAAGAACGTTTTACAGGTTTGGGGTAGTTTTTCGGGGAAGAGAGAAGTGGAAAACAAGGGTAAAGAAGAGGACAAAAGGCGGAAGTAACCGCGGAGTGCGAGGCGCGGTTTCGGAGGGTTGAGAGGGGCGGATGGGGGAAGTGAGGATTCGGTGTGGGAGGAACGGGCGGGTAGCAGTGTGGTGGTAGGAGAACGAAGGAACGAGGCGGAAGTGTGGAAGTAACCTACGGGGCACGAGAGGGCGGTTTCGGGGGATATGGGGATCGGTTTTTGGTGAGGAGAAAGTGAAAAATAGGAAATTGAGGGGAAGCACGGAAATAACCCGCGGGGTATGGGGTGTGGTGTTAGGGGAGAGTATATGGCTGTGTGTAGTGTGGGGCGCGGGCGGAAACAGAATAGAAGAAACACGCGGAGTACGAG
>JAEWGA010000025.1 GCA_023388555.1 Bacteroidota bacterium
ATTCGTCCCATCCGAAAACCAACGGTACCTGCAGGCACCGAGCGCATTCGCATCTCCCTCAGCGCCGCCATGACGCACCAAGAGGTGCAACAATTTTGCAATATACTCCACTCCTTACGCTAACTCCACCCTATGAAAACCATTTGGCTTCACCAAACGGACAGCAATGCCGAAGAGCTTATCTTGTTCTTTTGCGGCTGGGGAACCACCCCAGCAGTAGTAGAACACTTAACCCCTCCTTGTAATACCAATGTATTAGGAGTATACGACTACACCAATACCTCCGCCCACACACTGCCTATCCAAACCTATAAAAAGGTAACCGTTGTGGCATGGTCCATGGGGGTATGGGCTGCCGAACAATGTGTTGCCAACCAGCAAAACATAACCCAAGCAATAGCCGTTAACGGCACACCGCTACCCATGCACAACCTTTTTGGAATACCCCAACCCATATTTGAAGGAACGCTGCATAACCTTAACGACCTTTCCCGCGAAAAGTTCGACCGCCGGATGTGTGGCGGGAAAGCCCTACTGCAAGTGTACCAATCTTTTTCGCAACGAAGCACACAAAGCCTACAAGCCGAACTCCTTAGTGTTTACCAACAAGTACACAACCTACAGGATTATACGCCACAACTCCCCTGGTCCAAAGCGTGGATTAGCGAGCGCGACCTAATAATTCCGCCCAACAACCAACAACGCTACTGGGAACGTTACGGCGTACACACCTCAATACTAAAACAAGCAGGGCACTACCCGTTTGCGATGTTCTGCAATTGGAATAGTTTATGGAAATAAACAAACAACTTGTTACCGAACGCTTTGCAGCGGCACTAAACCATTACGACACCGAGGCCACCCCCCAACAGGAAATAGCCCAACAGCTAACCTCGTTATGGCAACAAAGTATAAAAGCGCGTACTGCTCCCTATAAGGTACTGGAAATAGGTTGCGGCACAGGATTCTTCTCTAAACTCTTGCAACAAACGCTACCCCATAACAGTCACCTTAGCATGATCGACTTATGCCCCGAAGTAGAACCCTTACTGCGGGAAAAGGTTGGGCACACCCCTCACTTTATAGCTGGCGATGCCGAAGAAATAACATGGGGAACACCTGACTACGACCTCATAGCCTCGGCATCATGCATCCAATGGTGGCACAACCCCGCAAACTTCTTCACCAAAGCATACAAATACTGTAAGTCCAACGGAACACTTTTGTTTAGCACTTTTGGGCCAGAAAACATGTACCAAATACGCCGTGTTTTTGGCGTGGGCTTACATTATGCCCCACTCTCGGAAGTACGTAAAGCCCTCTCCAATGCTGGCTGGAGAATAGAGGCATTGCAGGAATACCGCACCACCCTGTACCGTCCTTCGCTGCTCGAGCTATTAAGCCACATCAAAAGGACTGGCGTTAATGGGTTACCGTTAGCTACCCCCTTAACACCACAAGGGCTAAAAAGGTACGATAGCATATACCGAAGCCTCTTTGCGCCAGCAAACCAAGAGCTTCCACTCACCTATCACGCCCTGCTATGCATAGCCCATAAAAGCTAACCCCTGTATAACAAAGCAAGAAACGTACACTTTTGGCTAAATTTGCGGTGAGTAATGTAGGTTAATACACCTACAATGCTCACCTTTTTGCTTTACTATACCTAATATATGCTTAAACTACGTTCTTTATTTTACCGCTATACCTCTCGTATCCACCATCCTCTACTGCTGTTGCCCATACTACTATCCATAGTTATTTACGGGTGCGCCAACCGAATGTCGCCAGGGGGAGGGCCGTATGACGAAACACCGCCACGCCTTATCCAAGCCACCCCAGCCGAGAACGCACTGCAGGTAAAATCGAAAAAGGTAACCTTGCTGTTCGATGAATATGTGCAAATTAAGGACCCCTCCTCAAAAGTCATCATATCGCCACCTCAGCTACAAATGCCTCGCATACAAGCCATAGGGAAAAAGGTAACAGTGGAATTGGAGGACACCCTTATCCCTAATACAACCTATACCATCGACTTCACCAATAGCATCGTAGACAATAACGAAGGAAACGAGCTTGTCAACTTTTCGTACGCCTTCTCTACCGGCAACCAAATAGACTCCATGCAAATAGCTGGTATAGTACTCGATGCCCGAAACCTGGAACCCATTAGCAACATAATGGTGGGAGTACACCCCGATAGCTTAGGGGCCAAAGCATTCCGCGACACCACCTTCTTACGAATGTCACGCACCAGCGAGCGCCCCCAGTTTATTATCCGAAACATGAAGGTGGGAAAGTATCGGGTATATGCACTACAAGAAAACGATGCCAACTACCGCTACAATTCTCCCACCGAAGGCATTGCATTTTTGGACTCTGCCGTGCTCACCACCTGCGCACCAGCTGTCCGACAAGATACCATCTTCAAGGACTCAATAACCATCGATACCATTCAAGAAATACACTACACCCGCTACATGCCCAACAACTTAGTGCTCCGCTACTTTACAACCGGAGCCAATAGGCAATACATTACTGCCCGCGAACGAACGGATAGTGCCACCCTAAAGTTAACCTTTGCTGTCCCCATGGACTCTATTCCCACCTTACAAGTTGTCCCTCAGCTAAAAACATTACACCCTAAGCCTTACGCTATACAAGCGGACGGAGGAGGAATAGTACGTTACTTCTTGGTGGACTCCTTATGGCAAAAAGCCGACACCTTTGCGGTAACCTACTATACCCCCGATAGCTTAGGAGTGCTAATGCCTAAAACAGATACCATTGCAGTAAAAAGGCCACAAATAAAACCGCAAGAAGAAGAAGTAATCCCCTCCAAAAACACACAAACGGATAGCATTGCCAAGGGAACCGATAGGATTCCCAAACGAGCCCCATCCCCCCTCTCGGCAAAGCTGCAACGCAAAGGAGAAGGTGGCATATCGGACACCCTGCTTCTGGTTACAACAACTCCAATAGATACCACCGCACTAAAAGGTATCGCTTTATATCGTATGCAGGACTCTATTGCAACACCAGTACCGCTGGACACCCTTATACTACTACCACAACGCTCTTGCGAAGTACTCATCAAAGCCCCATTACGCTACAAAACCAACTACCAACTACGGCTGGATAGCTTACTGTTTACCGACGTGTGGGGAAACCACCAAGACAACCCTCTGGTTGAAAAGTGGGAAACAAAACCAGCAAACGAACTCTCCAAATTTCAGGTAAATATAACCGGAGTAGCCCCCCCATTTATCGTGGAGCTACTAAATGCACAGGACGCCCCAGTACGCGTTGTATACAGCCTACAACCCAATGTGGAAATCCCGGACCTTGCACCAGGGAAATATTACTTACGATTAGTGGTGGACTCCAACGGCGACGGGAAGTGGACTCCCGGCAATTTCGATAAAGGCATACAACCCGAAATGGTATACTACGCCCCAAAAGAGTTCGAGCTACTTAAAAACTGGAAAGTAAGTGAAAACTGGAACCCAACACTCGTTCCTCTTTCCCAACAAAAACCTTCCGTACTCATCAAAAACAAACCCCGAGAGCAACAAAAGGCAAACCGAAACAAACAACGGGAAGAGGAACTAAGGCGTAGGCAACAAGGCTCTTCATCCTTTATGGGAGGCACTAATCCTATAGGGGCCATACGGGGAAGCGGACTATTTTAACTACTAACCGCCACCCTATAAACTATTTTTTTCATTAAAACAGCCCCTCATATTGCATTTTGCCGTATGCCTTTACTATCTTTGTTACCATACAGTACAACAAAAAGGAGCGCCCTTACACCAAAAGGCTTGGAAAGGGGCTTCTGCTTCAATCACCTTAATAACTAACAAAGGCTATGAACTTTTTAACTCAAGACAAACTCACCATCGTGGGTGCTGCAGGTATGATAGGTTCCAACATGGCACAAACTGCAGCTATGATGCGCCTAACTCCAAACATTTGCCTGTACGACCCCTTTGCAAAAGGGCTCGAAGGGGTAACCGAAGAGCTACGCCACTGCTCCTTCGAAGGCGTTAACTTCACTTTCACTACCGATATTAAAGAAGCCTTCACCGGCGCAAAATACATTGTTTCATCCGGTGGCGCACCTCGTAAAGAAGGTATGACCCGCGAAGACCTCCTAAAAGGAAATGCCGAAATAGCAGCCCAATTAGGTAAAGATATCAAAGCCTACTGCCCCGATGTTCGCCACGTTGTTATCATCTTCAACCCAGCCGACATCACAGGACTTGTAACCCTCCTCTACGCCGGAATAGAACCCTCCAAAGTTACGACCCTTGCAGCACTGGACTCTACCCGCTTGCAAAGCGAGTTAGCTAAACACTTTGGCGTAGAACAAAGCAAAGTAACAAAAACAAGAACCTACGGTGGACATGGCGAACAAATGGCCGTATTTGCATCTACCGCCGAGGTGGACGGAACGCCTTTGGCTTCGCTCATAGGAACCGATAAACTCACCAACGAAGAGTGGGCTGCCATTCGTGAACGCGTAACAAAAGGCGGTGCTAACATCATACAACTCCGTGGCCGCTCCTCGTTCCAAAGCCCTGCATACGTTTCTATTGAAATGATTCGTTCCGCTATGGGCGGAGAAGAGTTCCGCTGGCCTGCCGGATGCTATGTAAGCACACAAGGCTTCAACCACATCATGATGGCTATGGAAACCTCCATAACTAAAGATGGTGTTCGTTATAGCGAAGTGAAAGGTACGCCCGAAGAAATGAAAGAGCTCCAAAGCAGCTACGCTCACTTATGCGACCTCCGCGACCAAGTTATTGCCATGGGCGTAATACCTGCAGTGGAAGAGTGGCACACCCTCAACCCTCACATTAAATAATAGGCTTATTGCCGCTCCTTAACATGTAAGGAAAAATAATACCCCAAGCGGGTGCATTGGAATTGTTGTTCCAATGCACCCGTTTTTTTTTGCCCTAACCTACCCCAACACCTCCCCTATCCCAAAGCGCCAAACGTATACCCCGTGGCATTATATCCCTGCCCATAACATTGTTTCCGTAGCCATTAGGGTAAAAAGAGAAAAATCCCGAAGGTGTTAGGCTCCAAAACAAAAGGGAAAACAGTCCATACGAAAGAATACTTTCGGCACCCCTTTCGTTTTTTGTTGAGGGAAATTTACGGTCTATAACCCCAAAGGAATCTTCCCAAAATCACAAAGACAATTTAGGTTGAATTTGGAGAGATTTTTGGGGCAGAATCGAAGTGAAATTTGGTACGTTTTTTGGGTGAACTTTGGAGTGAAATTTGGTACGTTTTTTGGGAGGTAAAAAAAAGTATCTGCGGAGTCCTTCAAAAAAGAAAGCGCAGTTTGTCGTAACGAAAAGCGCAGTTTGTTACAAAAGAAAGCGCAGTTATTTTTATACAGCTTTTAACACCCCTCGCGAACCCGCTCCCATAAAGGGATTGCGGGCAGTCGCACTTTCACCCCAAAAATCGCCCAAAAATCGCCCCATTTTTCGGTCCCCAAACGCCCTATTTTCACCCCCCTATTTTTACCCCCAAAACTGGTTGTTTTTCGGTCAAAAATCTCCCCAAATTTCGGACAAAAAACCATCCCAAATTTGGCTCAATTTTGCGCCCAAATTTTGTCACTTCTTTCCCCCCACCTTCGGCTCCGTTTTAAGGAGTATTTTTGTGGGTTTAGGGGTGACTTTAGAATGGGAACAGAGTGGAGCCAGTATTTCTTGTAGCGGTTGTTATTCATAAGGAGAGAGGCTACTCCTGGTAAAAAAAGCGGGTGCGTTGGACCTATCTGTTCCAACGCACCCGCTAATAATATAAGGTGCTATTACGGGTGAAAATTCTGGACTCTCATTTGCATTCTCTTAACAGCATTAGCAAATCCTTTTTCGTATTCACCATAAAATTGGCTCCAATAGGCTTGGTACGACAATTGCTCGGCACACACCTGTATTTGTTGGCGTTCGGCTGTGGTTTTGCTTGCATAATCCAGCACCTGTTGGGTTAAGTGGGTTACCACCTCCTTGTGGTTATCATCCGTACGAGGCACTATGCAAACACCTTTGTCCAAGGTTAGTTCGGGTGCATACTGTTGCGCCCATCGGCCAAAGCCCGACTTATCGGTGGTAATTGTAGGTACTCCCATAGCAATACTTTCCAAGGGGGTATACCCCCAAGGCTCGTAGTAGGAGGGGAATAACGTAAGGTCTATGGCGGGGAGTAGTTCGTAGTACGAAGTGTTTAGCAACTTATCCGAAGCCGAGATATAGGCGGGAATATAAACAGGGTATATAGGTTTGTTTCTTACCAAGTTAGCAATATGTTTAAGTTGCTGCATAATAGGGCTGTATGCTGCATCGTGCAGCTCGTGAGTAACGTAGGGAGTACACATAGGTAAGCTCCATTTTTCGGGGTGCTGCATGCCATATAACAATTCGGGCCTAAGGCGTTGCACCCATCCAGGGACCAATATAAGTGGTACAATAGGTGTGCTGTTATTGGCTGTTAGCGCTAACTGTTGGAGCATATCAAGGTAAACATCTAACCCCTTGTTACGGTATTCGTTACGCCCCGAGGTGGCAATAATTAGAGCCTCTTGGGGTAGCTCTGTTCCGTATAATGTTTGTACCAGTTTGGCTATTTGGTTTCGGTTGTGTTGGCGTATTTTTTCGCGCTCGGCAGAGTTGGGAACAAAGTTGGGTTCAAACCCATTACAAACAATTACGTCGGCACCTTTTTCCAGCAGTTGCCAACACTCTACTTGTGTCACTTCGCTTACTACACCAAAAGTATCGGCTGCATGCGCGGCTGCTTTTTCTACTTGGTGTTTACACTCAACATGTAGTTCCTGTGCCATTTGGTCGCCATTATACCCAGGCATGCAGCTGTATAGGGGCTTCCCATTCCCCGCAATGGAGCGCCCAACGGTGGTGGCATGGGTAATGAAGAAGGTTGCAATATTGGGAGCTTTCAGCTGTAAATAAAGTAATCCCATGCCGGTAGTCCACTCGTTAAAGATGGCTAAGGAAAGGGCCTCGGGTACAAGCTGCTGAGCCATAAGCCTAATGGTTTGAGCAGCAGCAATAGCAAAGAGGCAGGACTCATCGTAGTCGCCGTAGCCTATTTCCCCTTTTATACCATACTTTTCCCACATTAGGTAATAAAGCTGGTCCTTTTGGCTGTACAATGGCTTATAGTCCACCAAAACGCAGCGCGGACGCCCTGGTACATTCCAATGCCCAACCTTAATGGGGAGTTCCGATTGTTGTTGTATTCGAGCCCAGCAAGAGTCCAGTGCACCATCCTCTACAAAGTCGGTCTGCTCTATTCCTTGTAACAAAGGCCCTACAAAAACAACCTTCTCGGCACCGTGCTTTTGAGTCATAGTGGATGCACGAGTGCTAAGCACCGTATATATACCACCTATTTTATTACACACCTCCCAGGAGGTTTCAAATATGAATTCGGGGGTTGTTCCAGCTAATTGTATCATGTTTAGTTTGTGCTTTGGAGCAAATATAGCAGTTATCTGACCATTTCTTGCCTATCTTTGCTGTAAAGATATACAGCCGTTAGGCTAAATTATCCTTAAACGTTCCCCTTTTATAGGGGACTATTATGTTACTTACGTCGTTATAGCTATTATGCAAACATCTATATTGGGTACTGTTGCGCCTAAGCCCACCTTTTTTTTGCGCCTATTGCGGTGGATGGGCTGGACACCTCTTATTCCAGCAGCTCTGCAGCGGAAATCGGTTATATGTGTGGCACCACATACCAGTAATCACGATTTCATTTTAGGGTTACTTTACTATTTAGGAGTGGGGCGTAAACCTCGTTTCGTCATGAAAAAAGAGTGGTTTGTGTTCCCCCTATCCCTCCTTTTCCGTTACTTAGGTGGCACTGCTGTGGACCGCCAAAAGGGTAGCTCCACAGTGGAGATAACGGTGAACCGTATACGAAAACACCAAGACTTTAATATTGCTATTACTCCCGAGGGAACAAGGGCGCGCCGGGAAAATTGGCACTCGGGTTTTTACAGGATTGCCTTGCAAGCTGGTGTACCTATCGAGTTGGCCAGAATAGACTACCAGCGTAAGGAAGTGGGTATTTTTGAAACATTCCTGCCAACGGGAAATATGGAGGCCGACATCCGCGAAATACGCAAACGCTTTTCTCCCGAAATGGCTCGCCACCCTAAAAAATTTGCTCCTCTATAACCCCAGTAATGCAAAACCAGCTAACCATATCCGTAGTACAAATGCTCCAGCAGGAGGGGCACCCAGAAGTAAACCACAATAAACTGTGGAGCCTTTTAAGCGACGTCTCCCAAAAAACCGACTTAATTGTGCTGCCCGAGATGTGGAATACTGGCTTTATAACCAACCCCTCCGCCTTATATAACAACGCTTACGAGCAGGGGCTCCAGGTGATGCGCCAGGTAGCCCAACGGTACAACGCTGCAGTATATGGCTCTTTAATACGGCACAGCAACAATGCGTATACCAATACAGGGGTGTTTGTTTACCCTTTTACTAAAACAACAGAGGTAACCTACGATAAGCACCACCTTTTTGTTCCGGGCGGAGAGGCTCGGTTATTCACTCCTGGAAAGAGGCGTGTAACGGCCGAATACAAAGGATGGAAATTTCGTGTTTGTGTTTGTTACGACCTTAGGTTCCCGGTATGGTTAAGGTATACCCCTAATATGCCGTACGATGTGTTATTGTGTTGTGCCAATTGGCCCGAGGTTAGGAGTTACGAATGGAAAACTTTGTTGGCCGCTACTGCCATTCATAACCAAGCTTATGTAGTAGGTTGTAACAGAGTTGGAAACGCCCCTAAAGAACTTTATTACGCAGGCGATAGTGCAATATACAACCCAATAGGGCAAGCAGTGGCCCAGGTTACACCCCACCAAGAGGGCGTTGTGCATTACACCATAGAAAGGGAGAAATTGGAAAAGTACCGAGCCAAATTTAACCATTTGGATAACCAGGACCCGTTTGT
>JAEWGA010000032.1 GCA_023388555.1 Bacteroidota bacterium
CATATGGGCTTTATTAAATTTGGGTCCAGAGTAGATGTTTACATACCCAAAGACTCCGAAATCCTTGTTGAATTAGATGAAGCCGTTACAGGAAACACTACCGTTTTGGCTCGTCTGCCTTAACCCCCTACTATGTTACGTGTTCTCGTAAAAAACATTCCTAACCTACTCACGCTCACCAATGCCTTTTTGGGGAGTTTGTCCATTGCCTTCATTTTTAAGGGAGAATGGGCTACAGCCATTGCCTGTATTGCGGGTGCTCTTATTGCCGACTTTCTGGACGGCTTCTTAGCTCGCAAGCTCAATGCCCTATCGCCTTTAGGAAAGGACCTCGACTCTTTAGCCGATGCCATATCCTTTGGAGCAGCCCCTGCCGCTATGCTATACACTGTTTTAATTGACCAGTGGAGTACTTTTGCGTGGCTTGCCTTTCTGTTAGTCCCGGCCTCGGTATATAGGCTTGCTAAGTTCAATCACGACACTCGCCAAACCCGCTCCTTCATTGGGTTACCCACTCCTGCCAACGCACTCTTCTGGCTGGGTATTGCTTATACCCTTCGGGCAGAAGAGGTGTCCGCCAACCTTCTTGTATTAACCCTTGCCGGAGTAGTATTTTTCTCTTGGCTATTGGTATCCGAAATACCTATGTTCTCGCTTAAAGGCGGAGGCGAAAGCAAGTGGCCGCTGGTGGTTATACTCCTTGTTGCAGTAGTTGCACTGCTGTTGTATGGCGTTGGGGGTATTGCCATAGCCATTGGCACCTACGTACTTCTTAATATAGCTCGTAACATAAACAAAAAAAAGAGTGCTTAGCATTATAACACCACGCACTCAAAGTTTATAACGTAAGCGTTCAATCCTTAGGGGTTGAGCGCTTTTATTTTTTCCGCAACCTGCTCCATTTGCCAGCGCGGGGTAGAGGTAGCTCCACAAACCCCTACGCTCCTTACCCAGCTGGGCAAAGGCTCGGTTATATCCTCGGCCGAGGAAACAAACAACGTATTTGGGTTCGCTTCCTTGCAATGCTGGAACAGCACTTTCCCGTTGGAGCTTTTCTTTCCGGCAACAAAGTAAACCCAATCCTTCGACTCTGCAAAGGCACCTATATCCTTAGCTCTGTTGGAAACCTGTCGGCATATTGTGTCGTTTACTTCAATATAAGCGCCAGGCAATAGCTTGGCACGTAAATGCGCCACCAGCTCTTGGTACTCATTGCGCCCCATAGTGGTTTGCGAAAAAACAATTACAGGGCGGCTATAGTCTACCAGTTTATCGGCATCATCCACACACTGCACCACTATTGCATTTCCGTTGGTTTGGCCCACAAGGCCGTTTACCTCGGCATGCCCAGGCTTACCAAATATCACTATTTGGGCATGCTCCTGTTGGGTTTCTTGGTAACGCGTTTTTATTTTCTTCTGTAATTTCAGCACTACCGGGCATGTAGCATCTACAACCCGGATACCATTCTTACGCGCTTGTTCATAAACCAATGGGGGTTCTCCGTGCGCTCTAAACAGCACCTCTCCCCCCCTCTGTTTATCCAAATCCTGGTACGATATAGTTTGCAGCCCCTCTTTTTTAAGGCGCAACACCTCTTCACCATTGTGTACAATATCCCCCAAACAACACAATGCACCTTGGGTAGCCAAATGTTGTTCGGCCTTCTTTATGGCATGAATTACCCCGAAGCAGAACCCCGAAGCATCGTCTATTTCCACCTCTATCATACCAACTCTTGCAGGGCTGTGTTTACAATTTTCTCTATATACTCATCCTGTTGGGCTATTGTCATGTCCGAGTTGTCCAAATAATGTGCATCCTCGGCTTTCCGCAAAGGCCCCACCTCACGGTTCGAGTCTATTTCATCACGCATCAGCACATTTTTCAGTATCTCCTCGTACGAGGCTGGCACCCCCTTCTCCCTCAACTCCTTATAACGGCGTTGGGCGCGTACCTCTGCCGGGGCTGTAATAAACAGTTTCACCTCGGCATGGGGCAACACAACGGTGCCAACATCCCTACCATCCATCACCACCCCTTTATTTTTGGCAATCTCCTGCTGCTGTTTCACCAAGTAATGGCGTACTGCTGGTATTACAGCTATTGGGCTTACCTTATTGGATACCTCCATGCCACGTATATCCGGCTCCACATCCACGCCATTCAAAAAAAGGTGATTTTGCCCATCCACTGTTTTAAAATCCAGCTTTATATGTGGCAAGGCTGCCGCCAAGGCATCGGTATTGGGTTCGCTCCCCTTCCATAAGCCGTGTTGCAGGCTATACAGTGTTACGCCACGGTACATAGCTCCGGTATCCAGGTACTTGTAGCCTAACTTTTTGGCTAAACTTTTAGCTATTGTACTCTTGCCACAAGAGGAGTGCCCATCTATGGCTATGTTTATTTTGTACGTTATTTTATCCATAAGTTACCTTGTTGTTGGAATTTTCAGGCGTTGTCCGGGCTTAATCTTATGGTTTGCCAAACCATTTTCGCGCTTAAGGCTTTTCACCGTAACACCTTTATATTTATTGGCTATGCTCGAGAGCGTTTCCCCCTTCTTTACCGTATGGTAGGTTACCGTTGGCTTGGTGACTTTGGTGGCATTGGCAGAGTGCTTAGTTACGCTGGCCTCCATTTTTTCCTCTGCGCGCACAACCAGTTTTTGCCCTACTCTAAGCCCCTTGTTCCCTAAACTGTTCCACGAACGTAAGTTCGTTACCGAAACGCCATACTTACGCGCTATTTTGGAAAGGGTTTCCCCCTTTCGCACAATATGTACCTGAGGAGCTACATAAGGCTCAAGAACTGCCGAAGTAGAGGTGTGTACCGAAGCCAAAGAGTCCTTTGTTATTTTATCCTTTAACGAGCTATATTCCACAGCCTTCGAGGCGGGTAACACAATAACCTGGCCATCGGATGCAGGTACTATATCGCGGCGGTATTGGGGGTTTAACAACCTAATAGTATCGATGCTCACCCCGGTAAGCCTACTTATGTCGGCAAAAGAGTAACCAGCCCGCACATGAACTGTATCCGTAGCCAACGGCATACGTATAACCCCGGGGCGTATTTGATGCTCGCGGTGATGCTCCATAGAGTAAAAGGCTGCTATGAAAAACGGAACATACGAGCGTGTTTCCCTTGGCAAATAGGGGAATATTTGCCAAAAGTCCGTTTTCCCTCCCGACTTTCGTATGGCCTTGTTTATGTTCCCTGGTCCGCAATTGTAAGCGGCAATAACCAACAGCCAATCGCGGTAAATAGCATACAAGTCCTGGAAGTATCGGCATGCTGCCCGAGTCGACTTTATTGGGTCCCGTCGTTCATCCACCAGGGAGTCTATCCGTAAGCCATACAATTTGCCGGTAGTTAGCATAAACTGCCACAAACCTGTAGCACCACGGCGCGACACAGCAGTAGGGTCCAGTGCCGACTCCACAATGGCCAAATACTTCAGTTCCAGTGGCAAGCCGGCTTTATCCAACTCGTTTTCCAAAATAGGGAAGTAGTAGGCGGACTTTGCCAACATAGCCGATAGCAGGGTGCTACGTTTATTCACGTACATATCTATACACTCCTGTACCATAGGGTTATAGGTAAGGGGTATCAGGCTATTCATGGTCATTAAACGCTCCCTGTAATCCTCTCGGCTGGCAGTAGGCACAACCTTACGGTTGCCCGAATAGTAGGACTTATACCTACTATTCAGCAAGCTATCCACTGCCATTTCAAAACTCTCGGGCAAGCGGCCTATATCCGTTACAACTACTGTATCCTTAGGCTGTTGAGCCATTAAGGAGCATGGCACTACCATCCATAGTGCCAACACAACTTTTAATATAACAGGGGTAGAATTCTGCATAACAAGTCTTGTTTCAAGACCCTTCAGAAGCTTAGTGCCAACCGCACCCCATACCCTGGCGAGCTATCTGTACCTATAGGAGATATTACGGTAGGAGTATAATTTAATGCCACGTTGGGCGAGATATCGAAGTTAAACAACTCTGCATCCACATATGCGTCCACCATTACCAAAAGGTAAACGCCTACGCTAACAATAATGCTTAAGTCCCGGTTTCGCCGAAAGAAGTCACGCCCCCGTTTCAGTTGGTTATGAAACGAGGAGTTGTTTACATAATCCTCGGGTTTGGCGTTAATGGGTATAAAGTCCATCCATGCTTTATTCTCCATGGGGCGCGTACTCTTGATATCCCGGTAGGCTTCTGTATAGTCTTTTAAGTTTGTATTGTTCCAGGTGATGGCATAATAACAAGCGGTGTACATACCCATGATGATGGGTATTTTCCAGTACTTGCGGTTATAAATTTGTCCGCCACCAGGGATAATGGAAAATAACAGCGCTTTCTTGGGGTTGGGCCTAAAAGCCTCCTCGCGCTGCGTTTTTTGGGGAGCGGGGGTTGGGGGCGTCATAGCCTGCAGGGGGGCGGGCGCAGGTTTGGAGGCCACACTGTTGGGCGGCGCTATTACACTATCGGCTTTTAATACCAACGGTGCAACACTATCGGCAAGGGCTATTGTTACAGGGGCGGTATTCCCCTGCCCCTTTACCATAGCTACCGAGAGCATTAACCCCAATAGGGTTCCCCACGCCACCTTGTAATGCCTCATAACTTATCCAGCAAAGCCAAAATGGTTTCCAATTGCTGTTCCGACGCAAACGGAATTGTAATTTTCCCCTTCCCTTTATTGTTACAAGTCATGGTAACCTTTGTTGCAAAGCGTTGCGAAAGGCTTTGTGTTAGTTGTGCTATAAGTTCGGACTGCTGTTCGGCACTCTTACCTTTGGGCTTACGGCTTTCTGGCACAGTACCGTTACTGTAAGCCTTTACCAGCTCCTCTACCTGGCGTACCGAGAGGCTATCCTGTAACACCTTTTCGTACACCGCTAACTGCAGTTCTGTATCCTCCAACGCCAGCAAAGCACGGGCATGCCCCATATCCACCTTACCATCCTTCAGCCCCATCTGCACCTCGGCAGGCAAGCGGAGTAACCGCAGGTAGTTGGATATTGTAGAGCGTTTTTTCCCCACCCTTGTACTCAACGCATCTTGGGTAAGCCCATAGGTGTCTACCAGTTTCTTAAATGCCAACGAAATTTCTATTGGGTTCAGATCTTCTCGCTGAATATTCTCTATCAGGGCCATCTCCATTATCTGTTCGTCCTCAACGGTACGCACATAAGCCGGGATGGTTACTAAGCCCGCCAGTTTAGCCGCCTTGTAACGCCTTTCGCCCGATATTATTTTATACGGTGCCGCCTCCCCCTCCACCGTAGCCAAGGTGATAGGTTGTATTACCCCCACATGGCGAATGGAGTTGGCCAGTTCGTTCAGTGCCTCTTCTTCAAATATAGTACGTGGTTGGTCCGCATTAGGTACTATATCGGCAATTGGCACTTCGTTAATCATGGAGGAGCCAGATGTTTCTATGGAAAGGTAATCCGTAGCTATTAATGCATCTAAGCCTCTTCCCAAGGTGGTTCTGCTATTTTTGGACATCTTTGTTTCTTCTTTTTATCATTCCCTTTTTACTTCAGCTTGGCATTCTTTTGCAACAACTCGTTGGCCAGTTGCAAATAATTTTGGCTTCCCCTGCTTTCCATATCAAAGTCCAAAACGGACTTTCCATGGCTGGGAGCTTCGCTTAGCCGAACATTACGGTGTATTACCGTTGAGAATACAAGGGACCGGAAGTGCTTCTTCACCTCCTCATATATTTGGTTGGAGTGGCGGGTTCGGGCATCGTACATCGTCATTAAAAAGCCCTCTATATCTATATTGGGGTTTAGTTTCTTTTTAATGATTTGCAAAGTATGCAGCAGCTTGGTTATACCCTCCAAGGCAAAATACTCGCACTGCACTGGTATTATTACCGAGTCCGCTGCTGTTAGGGCTGCCACTGTAATCAAACCCAACGAGGGGGAGCAGTCTATCAGGATATAATCGTAATCGGGCTTCAGTTCATTTACAATCTTCTGCAACACAAACTCTCGCCGTGGCACCTTTATCAGTTCAATCTCGGCGCCAGCCAAGTCGGTATGCGATGGCAATATCGTCAGCCCCTCCACGGAAGTCTCACTCAAACATTTGTGTGGGTCCACTTCCCCCAGTAAACAGTTATAAACGGTATACTCGGGCGAGCCAGGGCGTACCCCTAAGCCCGATGTAGCGTTGGCTTGCGGGTCTGCATCTATAATTAGCACCTTTTGTTCCAGCGCCACCAACGAAGCAGCCAAGTTAATCGTGGTGGTGGTTTTGCCCACTCCACCTTTCTGATTCGATATGGAGATAACTTTTCCCATCATCCTTCGTTATATTACCTTGCAAACTTACCACATTTCAATGACCGATACAATAACACCCCCACAGGTAACCGCTAAAAGCTCAACTAAAAATACACCACAGCCCTCTTTGGGGCTACACAACAGTCTCCACCTCGGCCAAAGGCTTATAATAGGCTTTTTGTATCTTTGTAACATTAAAGTGCCACATTGGCATTCATTGTACAAAACAAAAGCCAACCCAACCACAACCTATAATTATTTAGCTATGCAACTACTACGCTCTTTAGGGTGGTGCTGCGGGTTACTCCTCTCGGCCACAGCTATGGCTCAGGCACCGCAACAAAGCATCTTCGATTATTTGGCTGGCTCGGGACGAGGAAATGTAACCATACACCAACCCGAGTACATTCGTAGCTTAATAGGCCGACGCTCCTTGGGCGGAATGGCACTAACCGAAAACGCCACCAAAGCACGCGGATTCAGGATACAAGTATACAGTGGGAATAAGCCCAACAGCAAAGATGTGGCTACACAACGCGAAGCCTTAGTTAAAAGTTTGCACCCAGACATCCCAACCTACGTTAACTACAACGCTCCATTTTGGAAACTGCGTATAGGAAACTTTGCCTCACGCGAAGAGGCAGAGGGTATGTTAAACGAACTGAAGCTGGCATTCCCCCAATACGGGCGAGAAATGTACGTAGTGCGCGATGTTATATTAATACCTTTTTAACGCCCCACCCTTGCCACTATGGAAGTAAACAACACCACTACTCCCCAACTACAGGAGCTGATGGCGCATTACAGCCAAATACTATCGTTAGTAGGCGAAAACCCCAAACGCGAAGGCTTGCTTAAAACACCTATGCGTGTGGCAAAGGCGCTACAGTTTATGACACAAGGATACCAGCAAGACCCCGCCGCCGTTTTGCTGAGCGCTCGGTTTAGGGAAGAGTACAAGCAAATGGTAATAGTAAAGGATATCGACTTTTACTCCTTGTGCGAACACCACATGCTCCCTTTTTATGGCAAAGCACATATTGCATACATCCCCAACAAATACATTACCGGCCTTTCCAAACTGCCACGCGTAGTGGAAATTTTTGCGCGTCGCCTACAAGTGCAAGAAAGGCTGACTACCCAAATTAAGGATTGCATCCAAAACACCCTGGACCCATTGGGCGTTATGGTGGTTATTGAAGCACACCACATGTGTATGCAAATAAGGGGCGTTCAAAAAGCTAACGCCGTTACTACAACGAGCGACTTCACAGGGGCCTTCCAGGTGCAAAAAACACGAGAAGAGTTTATGGCTTTGCTGGGGCGTTCGTTATAACGCAAGCAACAGAAAATAACTATTTTTGCAACCTAACAGAAAAACTTAAGTTTCACCCAATCATTCCATATTGCAAAATATCTTATGATTACATCAGACCAACTTAATGAATTGTTGGAGCGCCGAGATGCGCTGAGGGGGTATCTTTGACATCGATTCAAAGAAAATCCAATTAGAAGAAGAAGAATTACGCACCCAGGACCCTCATTTCTGGGACGACAGTAAACAGGCCGAAGCCCACATGAAAGTAGTGAAAGGGCTTAAAGGCTGGATTGAAGGCTTTGAAACCGTAAACTCCCTGGTTGAAGAAACCAAGCTGGCACTGGACTTTGTTAAGGAACAACTTATTACCGAAGCAGAACTGGATGCCGCCTACACCAAAGCCATTGCAAAAATTGAGGACCTGGAGCTGAAAAACATGCTCCGAAACGAAGAAGACCGCTTAGGCGCTGTACTAAAAATAAACTCGGGAGCAGGCGGAACAGAAGGACAGGACTGGGCCTCCATGCTGGCTCGTATGTACCAACGCTGGTGCGACAAACAAGGCTACAAAGTAACCATCACCAACTGGCAAGATGGCGACGAGGCCGGAATAAAAACAGCCACACTACAAATAGAAGGCGAACTGGCTTACGGGTTCCTGAAAAGCGAAAACGGGGTACACCGGCTGGTGCGAGTTTCGCCTTACAACGCCCAAGGAAAACGTATGACCTCCTTTGCTTCCGTTTTTGTAGTACCTCTCGTGGACGATAGCATAGAGGTGGAGGTAAACCCCGCCGACATATCGTGGGACACCTTCCGATCGGGCGGGGCCGGAGGACAAAACGTTAACAAGGTAGAAACCGGAGTACGGTTACGGTACAACTACCGAGACCCCGATACCGGCGAGGTGCGAGAAATAATGATAGAAAACACCGAAAGCCGTAGCCAACTGGGTAACCGAGAAAACGCTATGCGACTATTGCGCAGCCAACTATACGATATAGAGCTGGAGCGCCGACGCAAAGCACAAGCGGCAATTGAGGACTCCAAACTAAAAATAGAATGGGGGTCGCAAATTCGCAGTTACGTGTTCGACGACCGAAGGGTTAAAGACCACAGAACAAACTACCAAACATCCGACGTTAATGGCGTTATGGATGGAGATATCGACGACTTCATTAAAGCCTACCTCATGGAATTTGGCGGTAACAAATAACTACCTATAAACCTATCCCTTACAAAAACAGAATAACCCTATAAAACAATTATAATAAATGGCTACTACAGCAGACTTTCGTAACGGAATGTGCCTCGATATCGACGGTGCATACTACACTATCGTAGAGTTTCTACACGTAAAACCAGGAAAAGGCGCAGCTTTTGTACGCACAAAACTCCGCAATGTGGAAACCGGACGGGTAATTGACAAAACCTTTAACTCGGGCGTTAAGGTAGACGAAGTGCGCATTGAACGACGCCCCTACCAATACCTTTACAAGGATGAAATGGGACTGAACTTTATGCACCCCGAAACCTTCGACCAAATACAAATACCCGAAAGCAGTATAGAGGGCGTACGTTTCCTTAAAGAGGGCGACATGGTTGAAGCTATGGTACATGCCGATAGCGAAACCGTCCTCACATGCGAACTCCCCGCTCACGTAACTTTGGAAGTAACCTACACCGAGCCTGGCGTGAAAGGAGACACAGCCACAAATGCCCTGAAACCCGCTACATTGGAGTCCGGAGCAGAGGTGCGCGTACCTTTATTTATTAACACCGGAGAGAAAATTGTGGTAGACACCCGAGATGGTTCTTACCAAGGGAGAGCAAAAGAGTAAAGCAACTTATTTACCACACAAAAAAGAAAAGGTTGTACCGAAAACTGCAGTTTTTGGTACAACCTTTTTCTTTTATTCAATTCACAAAGAGGCTCTCCTGTAAAAAAAACTGCATACCCCTCCCATCCCACCGCTTCCCCCTATTCACAAAAACAGCCCCTAAACACACCTAAAAATTTCTCCAAAACCCTCCCCCACAAAAGTAGACCTAAAACACCCCAAAAACGGGGTAAAAAAAAACCTTTAAAACAGGGTGATTGGGAACCGAAATTTCAGGGGCCAATTGGGGCTTTTTTTTTGCAAAAAAATGAGGAGGAAAATGGGCAAAAAAATGCCCTTTTTTGGGGGTGAAAGGGCGACCTCCCGCAATCCCTTTGCCAGAGCGGGTTTGCGACAGGTGTTAAAAGTCGTGTAAAAATAACTGCGCTTTCTTTTTCAACAAACTGCGCTTTTCGTTACGACAAACTCCGCTTTCTTTTTTGAAGGACTCCGCAGATACTTTTTTTGTACCCCTTCCCAAACGCCCCAAAAATCACACCCCAAATCCGACCATTTTTTCACTCAAAAATCACCCATTTTGCACCCCGATTTTTGGACTCTTTTTCCCTCTCTTTTTTGCTTCATTTTTACTCTCCAAAAATCGGACTTTCTTTGCTCCGTTTTTTTTGCGTTTTTCCCCTTTTAGGGACTTTATTTCTGGGTGAAATTTGGGCGAGATTTCAGAAGAAAATTTTAGCATTTGGGGGATTGTGGGGAAAGCACGAGCATATAACCCGATGGACGCGTGAGTTTGACCACCTTGCCAGAACGGGTCGGATGTCGGCCTACTACGATGTAGAGATCCCCCCACACAAGAAGCTGCACCGCGCTGTGGAGCTGTTGGCTATCTCCTTGCGTTAGATGTCATGCCGACCTACAACCACCAACGGGATTTTATTCCAAAAGGCAGAGCGTAGAAGTATGCTTTTTATGCCTACTATCTGGAGCATTTGCTACTATTGATGCTCTGTAAATGAGTTGCTGGCAAGTTACAAGCAAGTTAAACCGTATGCTATAATTAGCTGACCATAAACCATTTAGCATCAAACAGAGCTGTGTATTTGTATCTTTGGCAAGTTGCAAGCAAGTTAAATTAGCCCCAAATAGGAATATATTTCATGTATCTTGGAGCCGTATAAGGATCTAAAGGTTTTATCAGATTGTCAGTTACAGCTTGCTTGATTAACCGCGACACACTGCCTGATGAAGTTTCTTTTAAACCAAAACGTTCACGAAGAGAACTATTGGTCAAACCATCCCCTTCAACAAATTTGAGACAAGCATGTAGATATATCGCCCATAATTTATCTTCTATTTGTATGCTGGAAAAATCCAAAAAAGAAAACATAGAAACTTTTGTCGCATCTTCGTAGACATAAATACGAGGAGATGGCAAATGGCTCTTTTCACATGTAATAACCATTCTGTCCCAACCTCTTCCTAACTCCTCACACATACCCAGACGACGCATCATCGAAGCTAATCCTTCATTACGAGATTTGGGCGGGTTGTCTATAATTCTCATTATATCGACTAATGGGACCCCCGGATTGGTTACCTCTACACGATTAGAAAATATTTCTAATATAGGTCCCATACCCGTTAAGTAGAAATCCTGATGAACCAATGAGTTCGCAATAGCCTCCCTTATTGCAGGAAGAGGGAAACGACTGATTGTCGTCCTTTGTATGGAGTTTACATCTTCTTTAGTTGGTAAAAGAGCATATATATATTTGACTGCTTTTTCAAAAGCGATGGCATAACCTTCATCTATAACTTCCTCTTTTAATATGGTCATTTTGCTGTTATCTTCATATTGAACAATTCTAATAGCTTTTCTACCAAGTCTAGGAAACTTTGAAAGTTTCTTGGCAAACAATATAGCCCCTAAATTGGTAATTGTAAACAGACCGTCATCTTGCCTCTCTATTATACGATCTTCTATGAGATAATGCATGATTTTCTCCAATGTGTCTGGCTGTGGAAGTTTTAATAATTGGAAGTACATATCACAATGGAGATGCTCCGTTATTTCATTGGAGGTAAGACCTACAACAGAACATGTTTCCTCAAAATTAGAATTGCGCAGCTTGTCCCATAACTGTGTTTGCTTGGTTTGAAATTCTATCAATTTCTTTGTATAACTACCAGATCGGATATAGGCTATCTTTTCAAATGTTACAGGAACTCCATTGGCTTTCGAAATCATGATCAGTTCTACATGTTTGCCATTTATATCAACTCCATGAAAGCTAAAATCAGCATTACTTGACAGGAGATATCTCAACCAATTCTCAATTTCCTGAGCCCCCTTTTTAAGATTGCCAAGTCGAACATCTGTACCAATAATCTCATGCGTTGTATCATCAATCCCCCAAATCATATACGCATAGCTTTTATCAGCCAACACAGCACTATTGGCAAGAGCACTAATATCGGCTCCTATCATTCTTGGATCACTGTTGTTGTGTTTGAACTCCAACCAACCAGTTTCTGCTGGCATCTTGCACAACTCCTTCACGAGCTTGTCTAAATTTTGTATCATACGTATTTGTGTTTGGGGCGATAATACTCAATTGAATGTAATGTACTTGTGTGCTATTTTTTTTGCGAAGTTACTAGTTTTATTCATGGAAACAACGATTTATCCCTTATTTTCTCTATCCTCCTTGCTATCGCCCTCACTTTTCGTACATACTCCACATCTTCAGCATAGCCGATGCGCTGGAGGAAGCGGTAGTAGTCACCACCTTTGTATTTGTACTATACATAGTCACGGCAGGCGCGAACGCTCTTTGTAAGGGAGATTTAACGAACCCTTTAATGTTCCAAAATTTCGCCCCCCATTTTTTGCCCAAATTTCTGCCCCTAAAAACACTTTTTTTCATCCAAATTCTCCCCTGAAAAATCACCCCAATTTACCTCCCTGAAATTATTGGTGCAAATCACCTTTTTTTTCCAAAAGTCGCCCCTAAAAATCTCCTCTAAGTTGTCTTCATTTTTTGTTTCTTCCCCTCTACAAATTCCAATACAATGCCATCGCAGGTCCCCATAAAAAATGGCCTTGCATATTTTAAGTGTACCTGTTAGGGGGGTAATTAGCCGCAGGAAGGGGGAGGACAATATAATTAAGGGTAAAACAAAAGCCCCTGCCCCTTGGTTTTGCATACCTATATATACAAAACAATAAGGGACAGGGGCTGGGTAAAACTATATAGTTAGGTTAGGATAGTTGGGATAATTCCTCAATGGTGTAGCAGGACAGCAAGTCGCCAAGCAAGTAGTTACTTCCGCCAATAAACACCGTAGCGGCAAGTTCCT
>JAEWGA010000078.1 GCA_023388555.1 Bacteroidota bacterium
ACCTGCCAATGTTACAACGAAGCAATACAGGCAGCGCTGGACGGTACCCTTTCCGACGAAAAAATAGAACACTGGAACAACAGGCTCGGCACCGTGTTTAACCGCGGCTTCTGGGACGGCTACTACCTGGGGCAACGGTTAGGAGAGTGGACGCACCGTTATGGTTCATCGGCAACACAGGTGAAAACAAACTTAGGGCGTATAATTAAATACTTCAGCAAAATAGGCGTTGCCGAAATAGAGGTGGAAAGCGGATACCTTAACCAACACGAAGAGCTTGTAATAACCGGACCAACAACAGGTGCCGTATTTTGCAAAGCCACCGAGATACGACTGAACGAAGAAACAGTACCCCAAGCTACCAAAGGGCAACGATTCTCCGTAAAAGTACCCGAGAAGGTGCGCCCCAACGACCGCGTATTTGTGATGCGCAACAAAACCAACAACCAAGAAGAAGCATAGCACACAATGACTTCCCGTACTAACTACTCCTATACCATAGAGATGAAAGTGCGCGACTACGAATGCGACCTGCAAGGCGTAGTTAATAATGCCCACTACCAACATTATATGGAACACGCTCGCCACGAATACCTGGAGAGCCTGGGCGGCAGCTTCCAGCAATGGCATAGGCAAGGGTTGGATGCTATGGTGGCGCGCATAGAGATAGACTATAAGCGTCCCCTGCGCAGTGGCGACAAGTTTTGGGTAGGTATATGCACTCGGCGCGAAGGGGCAAAGCTTATTTTCCAGCAGGACCTCTTCCTTAGCAGCAATAACACCATAGTAGCCCAAGCCAAGGTGCATGTTGTTATGGTACGAAACGGTTGCATTACACGCGGACAAGAGTTTGAAGAGCTGTTCCCTACCAAACCATGAGCAACAACTTTAACCTTTCGGACGAAGAGTTTGCCCTACTCGTCCTTGCCTGTACCGATGGCGTAGGCCCCATTGTAAGCAAAGCCCTAATAGCACACTTTGGCAGTGCCCAACAAGTTGTTAACGCCTCTTACCGCGAGCTTACGAATGCACCTTACCTCTCCGATAAACTTGCCAAACTCCTCACCTCGGAAGAGCCTCGGCAACTCGCTAACAGAGAGCTACAAATACTACAAGCGCACCCCGACATTCAGCTTATAACCCAAGCAAACGCCAATTACCCGCAGCACCTACAGCAAACACCGGACTCCCCGCTGGTGCTCTTTGTTCGTGGAGAATTACCCACTAATGCACCTATGATTAGCATTGTGGGCACTCGGCACATGACCAGCTACACACCCTCGTTCCTTAAACGCTTTCTTTCGGACTTAGCCAACGTTTGCCCCAATGCCATTATTATTAGCGGGTTGGCATACGGCACCGACATCACAGCTCACCAACTGGCATTGGAGTATGGGCTGCGTACCGTTGGCATTGTAGCACATGGCCTGCATACCCTATACCCTTCGGTCCATGCGCCTATAGTAACCGAGATGATAGCCAGCGGAGGAGGTATAGCTACCGAGTACACTTTTAACACCAAACCTATACCGGCACGTTTTGTGGCTCGGAACAGGATTGTTGCGGGGCTTTCTTCGGCCACTATTATAACAGAAAGCCAACAAAAAGGAGGCGCACTCATCACAGCCCAACTTGCCCGAGATTACAACCGGGAGGTGTTTGCGCTACCAGGGAGGGTGCTGGACGCCGAGTCGGCAGGTTGCTTGCAACTCATAGAAAGCCAAAAAGCCCGCCCCCTTACCAGCCTTAAATATTTCCTAAATACCATGGGTATTGGTACCAAAGAGGAAACAGCAAGCATGACACCCCTGTTTGGCGCGGACGATGCCCCCGTTTCGGACCCACTACAAGCAGCCATACTACAACACTTACAGCAACAAGGGCCCACTACGCTGGATAATTTGGTAAGCGCCCTGGGAGCCGATGTAAGTAGCATACTTGTAGCCCTTATGCAACTGGAAAGTATGGACCGCCTTAGCAATGGAGCTGGTGGAATGATTCGGCTCAAATAACAATATAGCCTTCTTATATGGATAACAACGTACGCAACATACGCATAGAAGATTACGACTACCCCCTACCGCCCGAACGCATAGCCCGTTACCCTTTACCACAACGCGATACCTCCAAGCTATTACACTACAACGCGGGGCAGATACAAACATATAGTTTTTGTAAACTCCCTACGCTGTTACCACATAATGCGCTACTAATATCCAATAACACAAAGGTTATACGTGCACGGCTCCAGTTTTACCGTGCTACCGGCGGGCGCATAGAGGTATTTTGCCTTAACCCCGTTAGCCCCAAGCTGTACGAGGAAGCATTAAATGCCACAGGCCAATGCGTATGGCACTGCCTGGTAGGGAATGCTAAAAAGTGGGCCTTGCATGAGGAGCTAACATTGCCACTGCCCACAGCTAATGGTGCTACAACCCTTGTAGCAAAACGCAGCGGCAAACGCACAAACACAGGAGAGGATATAACTTTTAGATGGGGCGGTGACCTAACTTTTGGGCAAGTATTGGAAACATTGGGCGAGCTACCCATACCCCCTTACCTTAACAGGGACACCGAGCAACAGGACCTTGCCACCTACCAAACGGTATATGCCGAGCATGAAGGAAGTGTAGCAGCTCCTACAGCCGGTCTACACTTCACGCCACAAGTACTCCAAGCCCTTAGCCAGCAAGGTATTCAGCAAGCACATGTAACCTTGCATGTGGGTGCTGGCACTTTTCGCCCCGTTAAAAGCGAAACAATGGGAGAACACCCCATGCACCAAGAGGTTATAGCCGTTCCCCTTAGCACACTACAACAGCTACACAAGCACAACGGTCCCATAGTTGCCGTTGGCACTACCTCTACACGTACATTAGAAAGCCTATACTACATAGGTGTACACCTGTTAGAAGGAAGCCCCAACCCTTTTCACGTAGGGCAGTGGGAACCGTACGACCGCACATTCGCCTATACCACACAACAGGCCTTGGCAGCCATTATTAACTACCTGGAACAGCAAGGAGAAACCCTATTAGTAGGAGCCACCCAAATTATTATTGTGCCAGGATTCCGCTACCGGTTAGTGGAACAACTCATCACCAACTTCCACCAACCCCATAGCACCTTGCTCTTGCTTATAGCGGCCTTTGTAGGGGAAAGCTGGCGAGACATTTACAATTACGCCCTACAACACGACTATCGTTTCCTTAGTTACGGCGACAGTAGTTTACTCCTGCGCAACACCACCACCTAACCCACTACTATGCACAAAGCTCCCAAGCACCTGCACCGCCGCATCCTGCTGTTAGCTCTGCCCAACATACTCAGCAACATTACAGTCCCCCTTTTAGGAACTATAGACTTGGCCTTGGCCGGACACCTCCCCAACCCCAATGCCATAGGAGGGATAGCCTTAGGAGTTACCCTCTTTAACCTGCTCTACTGGGGGTTTGGCTTTTTACGTATGGGCACAACGGGCCTTACAGCGCAACAGCATGGAGAAGGAAATCAGCAAGGTATGGGGTTGGTGCTATGCCAGTCCGTTATTTCGGCTATTGTTATAGGTACAGCATTGCTGGTATTGCAAAAGCCTTTAGGGCACCTGGCCCTACAACTTCTCCACCCCACCCCGCAGCTTACAAGTTATACCCTTTCGTACTACCATATTGCCGTATGGGGCGCACCCGCTGTAATGCTTAGCTATGCCCTTATGGGGTTTTGTGTTGGCATGCAAAATACCTTTTGGCCTATGGTGGTAAGTATAACGGCATCGGTACTCAACATAGCATTCAGCACCTACTTCGTACTGGTTGCTAACTTAGGCATACAAGGGATAGCTTTAGGTACGTTAATAGCCCAGTACCTTAGCTGTGCCATGTTAGCTGTGGGCATTTGGTTTCTGTTCTTCAAACGCCACAAAGTGCAACTCCCCGAGCATGCCAGTGCTGTATGGAAAGGCTTAGGAAAACTGTTCCGCATTAACAGTGCCATCTTTGTACGCACACTGTTGCTTATTTCCGTTACCACCTTCTTCACTTATGCCGGCACACAAATGGGCGTGGAGGTGCTTAGTGCCAACACCCAGCTACTACAGTTCTTTACCATATTCTCCTACTTTGCCGATGGTTTTGGCTATGCTGCCGAAGCCCTTACCGGCCATTACCACGGGGCCCGCCATGGAGCCGCACTGCGCCGTGTTGTTATAGCACTCCTGTTATGGGGATTTTTTATTGCCTTGCTGGTAAGTACTCTGTATTTTACCAACGGAGAAGCCTTTTTATCCCTCCTCACAAATCAGCTCCACATTTTGGAATATGCCCGCCAATACATGCCATACATATACGGCTTGCCCTTAATAGCCGTGGCCGCATTTATTTGGGACGGCATTTATGTAGGGCTGGCCGAGGCTAAAGGAATGGTAATAACCATGTTTATTGCTGTTGCCGTTTTTTTTGGCACCTATTACGGGCTGTTGGCCACCCAATATGGGGCTCACCTAACACAGCAACTGGGGCTAACACACCCCAACAACGTTTTGTGGATAGCCTTCTTGTGCTACCTGGGCACTCGTGGTATAGCCCAAACGCTTTTAGCACTACGCCTGCCCAGCCTCCGGAGCAACACCCCAACCAGCGTGTACTACCTATCCATTGGCTCCACCTTCACCAACCAGGAAAAGCAAATACGGAAGGCTATAACAAGCACTTGGCCCGATATTGAGCTGGCAACCTTTTACACCACGCCCGATGCAACAGGGCGCACCAACAACACTTATATTAACACCGTAGGGCGGCTGCACACCACGCTCCTCCCCCACGAGCTGGAAAAACAAGCTAAAAAACTGGAGGAGGCCTACGGGCGGCAACGCAATGCCAGCACCACTGCCGTAGCTTTGGATGTAGATGTTGTGATGAAAGGTGTAGAGGTATTGCGCCCAAAAGATTTTATGCAAAGCTACTTCCGGCAAGGATACCAACAACTGCTAAACGCTCCGGAGGTATGATGCCGCTCCTTGCCTTAGCTATTTTTATTGTAGCACTCTTCTTTGCCGACGCTGCTGTGCAACACTACCGGCGTAAACAAAAAAAAGAGCCTCTGCAACTAACAGCACTCCAAGAGCCGTTCTACGCCTTTATAGATATCCAAACCAACGGACTTATCACACCCAACAACATACCGGATATTGTGGAGTTGCATTGGACAGTAACCGACTCAAACTACATTCCCCTCTCCAGCAATTGCTTTGTTATTGCGCAAGAGAACTTAGGCTCTGCCGAGGCAAAAAAAAAGCATAACCTCAGCAACAGGATTGTAAAAAAACAGGGCATCTCCCTGCTTGCCGCACTCCGAAAATTCTGTAACGAAACGCAAGCTCCCCATTGGGTATTTTACAACCGAGATTTCGACTGCCATGTTTTACAACATGCACTGGACCAATGCAACCTAACACTCCCTCATGCCCCCCAATTACAGTGCCTCATGGTAAGTTATGCCGACCAATGCGAGGAAAGCGGTAAGTACGTTTCCTTGCCGAGTGCTGTTAAGGAGCAACTGGGCGCCTCTGCCTTATTGGAACGCCCCACAACGCCACGCTCAACCTACAACGCGCACCTTACGTTACGCCTTCACCAGGCACTTAGCAAAACAACAACCATAGCAGCCATGCGCTATAATGCTGCCCACTGGCGGTGAAGCATTCCAGCCCATACCTTCCACCCACAAAAAAAAAAGAAGCCAAAACAATAAATGCCAAGGCCTTTATTTCGTACCTTTATACATTGGTATATAAAAGGGGCTTTCTGCGTATAGTCCCAACAAGGAAAAGCTAATGGCAAAAAAGAAAACAGCACCTACCACGCCCAACGATTGCATCGAAGTACACGGTGCACGCGTCAATAACCTCAAGAACATATCTGTTACCATCCCGCGCGACCAACTTATTGTTATCAGCGGGCTATCCGGCTCTGGCAAAAGTTCCTTGGCCTTCGACACCCTGTACGCCGAGGGGCAACGCCGTTATGTGGAAAGCCTGAGTGTATACGCACGGCAGTTTGTGGAGAAATTAGCTAAACCCGAGTGCGACTACATTACGGGGCTACCCCCAGCCATAGCCATACAACAGCGTGTGGTATCGCGCACACCACGCTCTACAGTAGGTACTACCACCGAAATTTATGACTACCTGCGGATGCTATTTGCCCGCATAGGCCGCACCTTCTCGCCCATCAGTGGTACCGAAGTAAAGCGTCACTCGGTATCGGACGTAGCCCAGTTTATTGCCACCCTGCCCAAAGATACCCGATACTTGGTGGCAGCCCCTTTGCTAATACCCCAAGGACGCTCCGCGCTGGAACACCTGCAAATACTACAACAGCAAGGGTACAATAGGATAAGGATTGGAGACGAAGATAAACGCATTGCCGATATAACCGAAGAGGAAACCTTAAACTGGCCCCAAGAAAGCCTATTGGTGGTGGACCGTTTAACGCGGGACAATAACCCCGATGCCCAATACAGCAGGCTGGCCGACAGCGTTAGCACCGCCTTTTTCGAAGGCAAAGGAGAAATGCGCATTGTGTACAACACTCCCAGTAAAGAGTGGAAACAAGAAAGTTTTTCGGAAAAATTCGAGGCCGATGGTATCACCTTCGAGGAACCTTCCGATAACCTTTTCAGCTTCAACAGCCCCATAGGAGCATGCCCTACATGCGAAGGCTTTAGCAAGGTTACAGGGATAGATGAAGACTTGGTTATTGCCAACAAACGCCTTTCGGTATACGACAACGCCGTAATGTGCTGGCGCGGTGTAAAAATGTCCAAGTGGAAAGAGCACTTTATACGGAAATCGGCCCCCTACAACTTCCCTATACACCGCCCTTATAACGAACTAACCGAAGAGCAAAAGGAACTACTATGGAACGGTAATGAAGAGGTCGAAGGCATCAACCACTTTTTCAACTACCTGGCCAGCAAAACACACAAAATGCACTACCGCATTATGTTAGCTCGGTACCGCGGACGTACAACATGCCCCACCTGTAAAGGAAGACGCCTGCGCAAAGAGGCTTTGTACGTGAAGGTGCACGGGAAAAACATTGCCGAGCTGGTAGAAATGCCCATTGCAGAACTCCGGGTATGGTTAAACGAACTACAGCTAACACCCCAAGAAAACATTGTTGGAGAACGGCTCCTTACCGAGCTAAGAACACGGGTAGGATTACTCCACGATATTGGCTTAGGGTACCTAACCTGTAACCGTATTTCGGCAACACTCTCGGGCGGTGAAAGCCAACGTATAAACTTAGCAACATCGCTTGGCGGAGGACTTATAGGAGCACTCTACATATTGGACGAACCAAGTATAGGACTTCATAGCCGCGACACCCACTTACTCATTAACATCATGCGCAAACTAACCAGCATAGGAAACTCGGTAGTAGTAGTAGAGCACGATGAAGAGATAATACGGGCAGCCAACCAAATTATAGATATAGGCCCTGACTCGGGACAAAACGGCGGAGAAGTAGTGTACCAAGGTAGCCCCACCAAACTACCTTCGGCAAAAAAAGCCACCAACAGCCACACTGTAAAATACCTGTTAGGGCTGGAAAAGATACCTTGGCGAAACGAGGTAAGGAAGTGGGACCGTAGTATATTTATCCAAAAACCCTATAAACACAACCTTAAAGGGGAAACAGTACAAATACCCCTGCATACCCTCACCCTTATTACAGGGGTAAGCGGCTCTGGGAAAAGCTCCTTGGTACGAGAAGTATTGTACGAAGGAATACGACGCCTGTTGGACGACGCCCCTATTGAGTCCATCGCCTGCGAAGGTATCACAGGAAACACAACGGACATCAAGGCCGTTGAATACATCGACCAAAACTCCATAGGGAAAAACACCCGTTCCAACCCCGTAACCTACATAGGGGCATACGACGACATACGTAAAATTTTTGCCGAGCAACCTTTGGCCAAACAAATGGGATACACCCCCGTGTACTTTTCCTTTAACAAAGAAGGCGGACGCTGCGAATACTGCAAAGGCGATGGCTTTGTAACCGTAGAAATGCAGTTTATGGCCGACATGGAAATAACCTGCGAGGAATGCCACGGGAAACGCTTCTCGGACGACGTGTTAGAAGTCACCTTCGGCGAAAAAAACATTTACGAAATACTAAAACTCACCGTGGACGATGCCATAGCCTTCTTCCAGGCACACAACAACGAGTCGGGGCTATGCGCCAAAGTAGCCGAAAACTTACAAGCCTTACAAGAAGTTGGACTGGGATACCTGCAACTGGGACAAAGCTCCAGCACCCTCTCTGGCGGAGAAAGCCAAAGGGTTAAGCTGGCATCGTACCTGGTTAAAAAGCATGTGGAACACACCCTATTCATTTTCGATGAACCTACCACAGGCCTACACCTGCACGACATTAAAACATTACTACAAGCCTTTAATGCACTTATTAACAAAGGGCACTCCGTAGTTATTGTAGAACATAACTTAGATGTTATAAAACAGGCCGACTGGGTGATAGACTTAGGACCCGAAGCCGGACACCAAGGCGGCCACGTAGTATACCAAGGAACACCCCAAGGACTTATGCATACACCAAAGTCCTACACAGGAAAATACCTGCACGAACTGTACAAACGGCAATGTAAGTAGTTAGGATGTCCGAGAAAGAGTTGCAATATATTTGGGAAAACCGCCTGTTTGAAAGCCTTAGCTTAGGGCCCGAACAAGTAGAGGTTATAGCCACAGGCAAACATAACCATACCGATGGCCCCGACTTTACCCAAGCGTGCCTGCGCTGGGGCGGAATAACCTGGCACGGCGATATAGAGCTACACCTTAACACCGCGGACTGGTACGCACACAAACACCAGCACGACCCCAACTACAACAACATAATACTCCATATCACCCCCAACAGCAATCCCCCTTGCGTAACAGCTGCCAACGGGCGCGAAATACCCACCGCTCAGCTTCTTATACCTAATAACATAGCTGTAAGGATGCAAGAACTAAGCGTAAGCAAAAAAGCCCTACGCTGCTCTCCCGAAATCCAACAACTACCCGCCATTTACCGGCGAAACATATTGGACCGGCTATTGGTAGAACGCTGGCAACATAAGCTGCAACAAGTGGCACTACAAGCACCAGGAGACCCAATACAACACCTGCTATACCAACTACTGTTACGCTACTTAGGCGCACACCGCAACAACAATGCCATGGAACAGGTGGCACGCTCGTTACCCATAGAACACCTGAACCGCCATGCCGATAACCTTACGGCGCTGGAGGCAATGCTATTGGGGCAGGCAGGTGCACTAACCGAAACGCCACGAGACGAGTACGAGGCCCTGTTACTGGCCGAATACAAATTCTACAAAAACAAGTTTGGGCTAACCCCCATTCCCCCTAACCTATTTAAATACCTAAGGGTGCGCCCCGCCACTCACCCCTCGCGCATGTTGGCCATAGCAGCAACGCTAATACACCATAAAAACGACTGGTTAAACGCACTGCTCACCGCCAACTTAAACACATTACAAACCCACCTGCAACGCCCTCCAAGCCCCTATTGGCTCACGCACTACGACTTAGCACACCCCTCGGCCCGAAAACTACAAGGCTTAGGACCCGACTCCATACGCTCGCTCATCATCAACGCCCTACTTCCTACAGCCTACATATACCACCAAGAGCGAGGCAACCATAATGCCGCCCAAAACGTAATAGAGCAACTACAAAGCCTTGCTCCAGAAAAGAATAGCATTGGTACCCTATTTGCTAACGAAGGGCTTGCCGCTCACGATGCCGGTGAAAGCCAAGCACTTCTGCACCTGTATAACCACTATTGTAGCACATTCCGTTGCCTGTATTGCCCTATATGCCCCGTACTATTACAACAACTGCGCAAAAACAAAACGTGAAGGGGAAATAAAGCCCTCCAAAGGGGAAAACATCCTCCTCTCCCTCCATTTTCCCAAAAAAGAGACCTTTGCACGGCAACTGGTCTAGAGTCAACTTTTAACTGCTTGTTTATTAGGCGGTTAATTGTTATCTTTGAGTAGTATTTAAGACGTAATTTACTATGGCACGGAGACAGAAAAATAGAG
>JAEWGA010000015.1 GCA_023388555.1 Bacteroidota bacterium
CCGTAATGGCCTTTTATATTAATGCTGGATTGGAGCAAGGTGCTAAACTGGAAGAAATGGCAGGGACTATCCAAAACGATATCCTGAAGGAATTTATGGTGCGTAACACCTATATTTATCCGCCCGAGTTCAGTATGCGTATTATTGCGGATATCTTTGAGTATACATCGCAAAATATGCCTAAGTTCAACTCCATCTCCATTTCGGGCTACCATATGCAAGAAGCCGGTGCCACCGCCGATATAGAAATGGCTTACACCTTGGCCGATGGTATGGAGTACTTGCGTGCAGGTATAAAGGCGGGCATCGATGTGGATAAGTTTGCTCCCCGCCTCTCTTTCTTCTGGGCTATTGGCATGAATCACTTCATGGAAATAGCCAAGATGCGTGCCGCCCGTATGTTGTGGGCCAAAATAACCAAAAGCTTTGGGGCTAAAAATCCAAAGTCCTTGGCTCTACGTACACACTCCCAAACCTCGGGGTGGTCCCTTACCGAGCAAGACCCCTTTAATAACGTAGGCCGCACTTGCATCGAGGCTATGGGGGCTGCACTGGGTCACACCCAATCCCTCCACACGAACGCTTTGGACGAGGCCATTGCACTGCCCACCGACTTCTCGGCACGTATTGCCCGGAATACTCAAATTTATATCCAGGAGGAAACTATGATATGTAAGGAGATTGACCCCTGGGGCGGTTCCTACTACGTAGAGTCCTTAACCCAAGAGCTGGCCCACAAGGCTTGGGAACACATCCAAGAAATTGAAGGAATGGGCGGAATGGCTAAGGCTATTGAGACAGGGTTACCAAAACTGCGTATCGAAGAGGCAGCAGCTCGTACACAAGCTCGTATCGACTCTAAACGGCAAACTATTGTAGGAGTTAATAAGTACCGCTTACCCAAAGAGGCACCTATCGACATCCTTGAAATAGATAACACCGCCGTGCGCGAAGAGCAAATAGAGCGCTTAACAGCCTTAAAGGGTAGCCGTAACGAAGCCGAAGTAAAAGCCGCACTACAGGCCATTACCGAGTGTGTGCGCACAAAAAAAGGCAACCTGCTGGAACTGGCCGTTAGGGCTGCCAAAGTACGTGCTTCGTTGGGTGAAATATCCGACGCGTGCGAAGATATTGTGGGTAGATATAAAGCTATTATACGAACTATTTCTGGCGTGTACTCCTCTGAAACTAAAGACGACAAAGAATTCTGCGAAGCCCGCCGACTGGTGGAAGAGTTCGCTAAAAAAGAAGGGCGTCAGCCTCGTATCATGATTGCAAAAATGGGGCAAGATGGTCACGACCGCGGTGCTAAGGTTGTAGCAACAGGTTATGCCGACTGTGGGTTCGACGTGGACATGGGCCCCCTCTTCCAAACCCCCGAAGAGGCTGCGCGCGATGCCGTAGAAAACGATGTGCATGTGTTAGGCGTTTCTTCCTTAGCAGCAGGACATAAAACCCTTGTGCCACAAGTTATTGAAGAACTGAAAAAACTGGGACGCCCCGACATCATTGTTATTGCAGGTGGCGTTATCCCGGCACAGGACTACGACTTCCTGTACAAAGCAGGGGTAGCAGCTATCTTTGGACCTGGAACCTCGGTTGCCAAAGGGTCGGTAGAAATAATGAAGATTCTGCTCCAGTTGCAAGCACAAGCATAAGCAACCCGACCTTTTTTATAAAGGGTGTACCTCCTCACTGGGGTACACCCTTTTTTTAATTAAAGGGACTCAATAAAGGAGGAGTAGAAAAGTGTTTTGGGCTCATTAGGGAATAGATTTTTCAGGGTAAAATTGGGCGGCAATTTGGGGGTAATTTTGGGATCGCTTTTGGGGGAAAGTTTTGGGGGTAAAAAAAGTATCTGCGGAGTCCTTCAAAAAAGAAAGCGCAGTTTGTTACAAAAGAAAGCGCAGTTATTTTTCGTACAACTTTTAACGCCCCTCACACCCCCACTCCAACAAAGGGACTGCGGACGGTCGCCCTTTCCTCCCCCACCCCCTTTTCCGCCCCAATTTCCCCTCCAAAATCCCCCTAAATTTCCGCCTAATTCCACCCCATTTTCGCCCCATTTTTCACTCTATTTTTCACCTCAAAAAACGGTCATTTTTCAGCCCAAATTTCGAGAAAAATCTCACCCCAAAACTCGTAGTATTCCGCCCCTATTTTAAGGGGAAGTTTTGGAGCAGGATTTCGGGATATCTTGGGAACAAAAAATCTCTTGTTGTTAGGGGGAAGGAAAGGTTATTGCTGGTGCGTAGCCTTTGCGTAGTGTGTGGCAACGTGGTGTTAGGTATTATAACAAACCAAAAAAGGCTGTGCGTTACCTCGTGAAAGGGGGTAACGCACAGCCTTTGGCTTAAAAGGAGTATTTGTTTTAATATTTGGCTTTAAACGAGAGGAGCATCTGTTTTGAGGAATCACCTTCTTGTATTGGCAATGCATCGGAGTCTACTACCTGGAAGTTGTACCGTTCTCCATACTGTTTTTGTAACAACTCCCAGTTGCTTTCAAAGAGCACCAAAAAGCCCTCGGTAGGGAGGTCGCAGTTAAAGCAATAGGTGGGTTTATTAAGGTAGAACACAAGCCCATACATGTTTCGGAACCCTTTTTCTTGGTCGTTAATAACATAAAGCTTCTCTGCTTGGAGCTTAGGTGCTATTTTTTGCGCAAAAGGTCGGGCGGAATTCAGTTCTTTGTAATGCGCCAGTACCGGTCCATCTATTACCAGTTGTAATACCAATAGCAAAGCAATATTGGTAACTATAAGTTTGGTATAGTTATGCCTGTAAGCTTGGTACAATAAGGTCATGGTGATAACCAATAGCATTAGGCACATCAGGACGGTTAGGGGGAAGTAGTACAATAAGCCCTCCCGCACCTGAGCGAGCATGGTAGTAGCCTCCGACAAGAAAGGCATCATTCTGCTCCAATACTCGGGAGTGCGCACCAGTAAGGCTACTATTGCGCCCAAGAAAGCCAAGGAGGTAATAGCTACCCCCCAACTGAATATGCGTAACGACTTCCGTCCTAAGCGTTGCAGCCCTAATAAATAGTAGGCTATAAGGATGGAGACAAAGGGGTATACCGGTAATAGGTATACGGCTCGTTTGCTGGAGGGTATCATGTAAAAAAGCAGGGTTATAACAATAACAACCCAGGAGAAGAGGTGGAGTTTGGGTCTTTCGTTCAGCCATTTAATAGCTGCACCCTTTATGAGCTTAACCCCTATATCTCCTCGTTTTTGCAAGTGGGAGCGTTGGGGTATCCAGGGGAGTAGCAACACCCAAGGTAAAAAGCCTAAAACAACATATAGGAGCGGATAGAAGAAAGGTTTTTGGTGACCTAAATTATAGGGTAGGTTTTGTATTGGGAGGTGAAAGAACCTGCCTATATTTTCGGCAAATACTACTTGTAAAAACTCCGTTCCACCCAACCTGTACGCTGCATAATACCACAGGGCAGGCACCACCATAGAGGTAAGGGCAACAAAAAACAGGGGTTTTATAAGTGCTGTAAAACGGTATTGGCGCAATAACAGCAGGTAAACGAAAAAGATAAGTAGCGGAAGAGCCAAAGCTACTGGCCCTTTCGTTAAAATACCACCCGATATTAATACTGGGATATACCAGGGTAAGCCAGCCAAGCGTTCTTCGTCCTCCCACTTGTACAATGCCAGCAAGGTGAGGACGATAAAACAGGCTAGCAACATATCTACCCGTGCCGAAAAAGCAGCCCGGTGTACCTCGAAGGAGGTTAGTAGCAACAGCGTAGCAATATAAGCCTGACGGTAGCGTAGGCGGTTGGCTAAGAAAACAAACATAGCCCCCCCCATCACGAGCAACGAGAGGACCGATGGGAAGCGGGCCGTAAGAGAGGTAACGCCACCAGTTACACTGGATACAGCAACAACCAACCAATGAAACAAAGGTGGTTTATAGGCGAATTCGTTGCCATATACATCTACCAAGACGTACTTTCCCTCGGCTAACATACGTTGGGCTACAAGGGCTTCACGAGGCTCGCCCTTGGTATAAAAATCGCCCATACACCACCCAATAAGCAAACTTATAAGAATAAGGAGTAAAATGGATAGTATAGCCTTTTGCAACGTTAAGTTGCGCAGTATAGTTGATTTATGAAACGACATAGCTGACAAATAATATTGGATTTTAGGGGGAAACATGTACCTCCAGCCCATTTCCACCACAAACGCAAACAATAGGCTTAACCGGCACACCACTGGAACGAAGTGCAGGCTGGGTAGCCACAGCATGTTTTTGTCCGGGTACTACAGGGCTATAGTACAGGCACTGCCGCATACGGCGACGCTGTTCGGAGGTGAAGTGGAAGGAGTCCGTAAACTCATAGTCCATAATATTATAGGAGGGGAAGCGTTCTCCGGCGCAGTTGGTTCGGCTAAAGAAGCCTACAATTTCGCTATAGGAAGGCGATGGTCCTAAACGTAGCAGCTGCTGTTGGTAGCTTACGCGGTTATAGCTTTTGGTGTCGGAACAGTAGTCGCTATCTATGCATTGGTCTACCATTCTATTCCCTTCGGGGGAGTGTTCTTCTGCAAACACGTGGTATAAGCCTAAGTAGTGAGCTAATTCGTGCGCAATAGTGGTAGCTGCATCTACGGTAGCCCTATACCCCATGGAGTAACTGGGGCGGTTGGAGTAGATTCCCTTTGAGTTGATAACCACGCAATGGTTATAATTTCGTAACGAGGCTTCGTTGTAAGTGAGTAGGCCTTCAATATCTACCCCATTGGGAGCATAAGGCATATGAGCTACCCCCAGCACTATACCAGCGCCAGTGGTAGCTACATCCTTCTTAAATTGGAATAGGAAAATGTTGATGTACTTTGTTTTGTCCCAAGCCAGGCGATGATAAGGCCCTCCTTCGGGGTCGTTCATTACCTTTTCGTAGGGTAGTTCGGTTTCTGGAATCTCTACTCTGTTTATTCCTGGCTCTGGCAATAGGTTACCATCGGGGCCATGGGCTGCCAACACAAATTGTATTGCCATATCGTTTTTATCGGGTATAGCATAATCTGTTTGCTCGCGGTTAGCTATTTCGCCACGGTACAATTGGTTTACCTTAATCATTAGCCTTTGTAAAACTTCCTGCGGCACACGTTGGTTTACCGAGTCCTTATTGTACAAAACGTGGAATACTACGGGTAGAGTATACTGGATGCTATCCATTTGCGACTCGGAGAGTTCTCCGCCCAGTTGCGCTACCGTAATAACCTCTTCAGATGTTTCGTTCCTTAGGGTTATGGTTGCCTCCCTTGGCTTTTCGTTTAGGTTAGCCTTAACGGTAAGTGTCATGATACCATTGATACCACGTAACATATTAACGGACAGCCAGTCGGCCGAAACGGTTGCGTCCCAAGGTTTATCGGCTCGGATACTCACTTTATAAGTATCGCCAATAACCGGAACGTCGTTAATTTGTTGGGGAGTAATAACAATGCCTTCGACGGCGGAAGAGGAGTTGCACCCCCCTAACCCCAATAGGATTAGAAGGGACAACAAAGGGTATAGATATACAAATTGGATAGCTTTCATGGTTGCAATTTAGTGGTAATGTTTCGAACCACAAACACAAACACGTGCCTTAGGGTATACCATAGAGCGCAACTGCACCTGTTTCACCTTTACTTTAGGCCCTGGTACACTGGGACTATACATAAGCACTTTACGCATACGTGCCACTTGCTGTGGGGTAAAGTGGAAGGAGTCCGTGTAGTTGTAGTCCATAATATTGGTAGAGGGGAAACGCGTACCATCACAGGCAGTTCTGCCAAAGAGGTAAAGAACGGTTTTTTCAGCTAACACTCCTCCCCAACGCTTGTATTTTATTCTGTCGGCAGCAACCATTTTATTAAGCGTTCTGTCGTACTCATCTCGGTCGTAACTTGGCGTATCGGTACAATAGTCGGTATCCTTACAGTTATTCACTTTTACGGTGTTATCGCCAAAGACAATCTCTCTGTCGCCTGGCTGGTTAAACACATGGAACAACCCTAAGTAATGCCCCAGCTCGTGGGCTAATAACGAGGCGGCATCTCGGTTCAAGCGCTGCATACCCAATGGGCCGTAACTGTAGTTGTCTCGAGACCACGTCATTTCATTGGCTTCGAGCGAAATACAGTGGTTTTGGTTTTTAAAGTGGTCGGCGTTATAAGTTTCTAATCCCTCCAAGCCGTACCCCATAGGCATATAGGGCAGGTGTGAAATACCTTGCACAAACTTATCGCCAAGGTAAAAGCCAAAATGGTAAATAAACACATTAATGTATTTGTTTCGGTCCCAAGCAGCGTTATAATAAGTTCCGCCTGGCCTATCGTTCATAACGTGGTTCACCACAATATAACGTGCACTTGAGGGAAGGCGGTGTAGCCCTGGAATAGCTAAGGGTTGGCCATCGGGGGTATGGGTAGCCAGTTCAAACGACACGTTTACATCGTTGGGAGTAGGCATCTCATAGAATGCTGTTTCCCGGTTTGCTATTTTGCCAGCATAGAGCAAATTTACCTTCTCCACAATTTCTTGTAGCCTTTTACCTATTACTTGGTCGTTGGCATTGGGGTCCTCGTTAGACCAATGCATCACATGAAATATTATAGGCAACTTGTAATGGTAGCCCTTTAGTTTTTCCTCTTGCTCCTTAACGGTTCCTGTTATTTCAGGAATAGCGGGCTCCGTTGTTGACGTTGAGATTTCAGTTTTAGGAGTACCTGGGTTAATATTTGGTGCTGGTGGCTCCGTTGTGGGGTTAACAGGAGCTGGCGAGGAATTAGCCTCGGGAGTTGGCACCTTGGGAACTTCGGGGGCTGGTGCTGGTTTCTCTTCTGGAACAGGCTCTTT
>JAEWGA010000003.1 GCA_023388555.1 Bacteroidota bacterium
ATTCCTACCGTGGCAACGGGGACCCCGGGCGGCATTTGTACAATAGCCAAGAGTGCATCCATACCTTCGAGCGAAGCACTTACCGGCACTCCTATCACGGGCAGGGTTGTCATAGATGCAATAACGCCGCACAAGTGGGCAGCCATACCTGCCGCAGCAATAATTACTTTAATTCCACGGGCTTCGGCTTGTGTTGCAAATTGCTCTACCTCCTGGGGTGTTCGGTGAGCCGAAAGGGCATGGACCTCGAACGGAACCTGGAACTGCTCCAGTAGTTCCATAGCTTTTCGCATCATAGGGAGGTCCGACGTACTCCCCATAATAATACTTACCTGTGGGGTCATTGTTGTACCAGTGCTTGGTAAGCAGCAGCATCCATAAGGTCGTTAACCTCGGCCGGAGATACTACGGATACTTTAACAATCCAACCTTTGCCATAAGGGTCTTGGTTCACGAGTTCGGGCTGGTCTTCCAAGTCGGGGTTTACTTCTAATATCTCGGCGGCTACGGGGCACAGTAGGTCCGAAACTGTTTTTACAGCTTCTATTGAGCCGAAAGCTTCTGCTGTATTAAGGGTTTCACCAACGGTTTCCACTTCAACATACACGATTTCTCCTAATTCGCTTTGGGCAAAGTCGGTAATGCCCACATAGGCTACATCGCCTTCAATACGAATCCACTCGTGGTCCTTGGTGTACTTAAGATCTGCTGGAAAGTTCATAGCTAAGAGTATTTAGGGTGATACATAACAGGGGAGCATCCCCTGCAACGCTGTAGTAGTACAAATTTATACCTCTTTACGGAGTCTTGCAACTGGTATACCCATCATGTCCCGATATTTAGCTACTGTACGGCGGGCAACGGTGAGGCCTTTTTGTTTAAGGCGTTTAACCAGTAGTTCGTCCGAGAGCGGGTGTTTTTTATCCTCTTGGTCAATAATTTGTTTTAGTACTTCCCGTACACGGCGGGTTGTAATTTCTTCTCCAGTATCGGTTTTAGCACTCTCGGAGAAGAAGTGGCGTAGCGGGAAAATACCAAAGTCGGTTTGTACGTGTTTTGTGGAGGTTACGCGCGATACTGTTGAGATGCTGTACCCTGTTCGGTCGGCTACATCCTTAAGAATCATAGGGTGTAGTAGGTGAGTATCACCCGAGAGGAAGTAGTCGCGCTGGATATCTACAATGGCGGACATAGTGTCTAGCAAGGTATTGTTTCGTTGCTTAATCATTTCCACAAACCAGTGTGCATCGTCAATTTTTTGTCGCACAAAAAGGGCTGCAGCCTTTCCTGCCTCGGAGGTGTTGGCACGTTTTTTTGCTTCGGCTTGCATTTGCTGTGTAAAGGTTTCATCTACCCGCACGGCGGGGGTGTTTGCTTGGTTTAGGTATACCACAGGCACGCCATCGTATTCGCGAACGTAAAAGTCGGGGATAATAGTTTGGAGGGTGTCATCGAGCCGAGAGGTAAAGTCCAATCCTGGGGAGGGGTTAAGGCGTGTAATAAGCTGAATGGCATGGCGCAGCTCCTCGGGGCGTATGTTTAGTGCGGTTTGCAACTTATCGTACCACTTGTGGGTAAACAGGTTAAAGTGGTTTTCCAATATTTGGGTAGCCAGCTCTACCGTGGAGTTGTGGGGGCGGTGCTGTAGCTGTAACAGGAGGCACTCCCGTAGGTCTCGGGCAGCAATACCGGCGGGGTCGAAGCTTTGCAAAACGCTTACCACTTTATCTATATCCTTGGTGGTAGTGTAAATGCTTTGGTAAATGGCAAGGTCGTCCAACAGTCCTTCG
This sequence comes from Bacteroidota bacterium, assembly GCA_023388555.1. Taxonomy (GTDB): domain Bacteria; phylum Bacteroidota; class Bacteroidia; order Bacteroidales; family Porphyromonadaceae; genus Porphyromonas_A. The sequence goes on from JAEWGA010000003.1 coordinate 1,791, forward strand.
GTATCCCGCCGTAGGAAGCCATTTTCGTCCAAACTCCCTATAATAAAGGCCCCAATTTCTTTCTCCTCGGGCGAAAGGGGGGAGAAGGAGAGTTGTTCCAGCAGGTAATCGTTTAGGGATATTTCCTCCGAGAAAGGAATTTCCACTCCTGGTGTGGCGTTTCGTTCAATATGTTGGAGTTTGGTATCTGGCACATCGTCCATATCGGAATAGTCGCCCAAAATCATTTCCGCTTCGCTGATGGCAGCCTCATCGGTATCGTTTCCCTCTTGGTGTTGCTGTTCTTCGGGGGGGAACCCTTCTTCCAAAGCCGGGTTTTCCTCTATTTCCTGTTTTATCCTCTGTTCGAGTTCGGTTACAGGAAGAGCAATAAGGTGCATCAGCTGTATTTGTCGGGAGCTGAGTTTTTGTCCTAACTTTTGCTTCAGGAGTGCATCGTGTTCTGCCATATTGCTAAGGGGGGAGGTTGGTTTAGAAGGGGTACCCTATTGCCAAGTGGAAAGCGTACCAGTCGTTGGACTTAAAGGTATTGAAATAGCGTTCCCTACTTAGGTGTGGTGCGTGCAATGCAATACCAAGGTCGAAACGCACTACCAAGTAAGAGAAGTCGTACCTAAAGCCAAGGCCCGATCCTAAGGCAATATCTTGCAGGAAGCGGGCTGCGGTAAGGTTTCCGCCTGGGCGCAGGGGGTCGTTACGCAGCAACCACACATTGCCGGCGTCCAAAAAGGTGGCGAGTTCCAAATCTCCAATTACCTTTTGTCGGTATTCTATATTGCCTTCAAAGCGGATGTCGCCAGTACGGTCCAGGAAGGACATCCGGTCGAACACCTTTGGGGCATAGCTGCCAGGTCCTAAGGTGCGTACGTTAAAGCCCCTGATGCTGTTTGCCCCACCGGCATAAAACTGCTCGGTATAGGGTGCTACCAACATATTTCCATAACTATATATAGCGCCGCCAAACAAACGCGAGGCAAGCTGTATATCTTTGTTAATCCTATAACTATAACGGAGTTCCAACGTACCTTTTAGGAATTGGGCATAAGGGGCACCCAAGAAATGGTGCGGTTTTTTGTTTTTACTTTGGGCGTATGCTAAGGATAGCAGGTTTCCGGCTTCGGAGAGTCCCAGCTCCATACTCAGTCCATGAATGCCCTTAGGGTCCGTTAGTTCGTAACCAAAGTTATAGCCAAAGGTTGGTATAAACTGGTTTTGGAAAGCCAGGCGGAGGGCTGGGTTATCGGTCAGTACCTCCTCAAACCTATCGGTGCTTCGCATAAGGTGGTTATACACCACACGCAGGGGTGTAAAAGTGTGTCGTATACCTTCGGTAGGTTCAAACCTATAAGCCAAAGAGCCCGAGAACTGTCCTAAACGGTAAAACTGTCCACGGTTTATCATTCCCCCCGAAATGGATATACGTGTATCGGCAGGGTACCGAAACACTTTGCTGGCTAAGCGTGGAAGCAATACGCGAGGAATGGTAAGGGTATTAAGGAGGTTAAATTCGTAGCTGTTAATATCCCAGCTATTGCCTTCGGCGCCATTATTGGTTTCCCATTCGTAGCTGCTTTGTACCGATACGCTCAGTACCTCTCCGCCCCCAAACAGGTTTTTCTTGTTTACTGTTAGTGCCGCACCAGGGCCTACTTGGTTATTGCTTTTAAAGCGGAAATTGGCTTCAAGCTCGGCATAATAGGGTTTATCTACCTGCGAGGTAAAGGTTACATCCAGGTGCTGGGGAAGGGAGTCGGAGGGGGAGTAATTAACATCGGTATAAGCAAAGGTGTTAAGCCTACTAATAAGCTGGGTAGATATGTTTTGGTTGGCAATATTGTAAAGGCTATCCTGTACTATTTTAATACGTGGGCGCAGTACACTTGGGCGCACAGGCATATCCCGGTGATACCTAAAGAGTACCCCTTGGTAGTACAAGCTATCGGTAGGCTGTGTAGCTATATCTTTATACAGGTTGTAGGTGATGCGTCCTATGCGCCAAGGTTTATAGGCTTCGGGTAGCATTTTATCCGAGAGTTGCACCCGTAGCTGAACAGCGCCTGGCACCATCATGGTATCGGCTTTGTAAACAATGTTGCTTGGGCGAAAAAAGTAGAAGCCTTGGTTCCTGAGCAGTTCGGAGATACGCATACGCTCTGCCTCCAACGAGGTTACAGTAAAGGGCTCTCCCTTATGGAGGAGTCGCTCTTTAGGCGCAATAAGGTTGGTGCTATCGGGGGTAACAATAGGAATGTGGTAGGAAATGCTGTCGTAGTAATACTGGTTACCCATAGTAACATAATAACCAACTTTTGCTTGCAAGCTATCTTTACCATGTGGCAGCACCTTGGCATATACATTATTATTAAAAAAACCGTACTCGCTAAGTACCTGTGAGGCAACGGCTGCCCGGCCCATAGGATTTGCCATGGAAACGAGCTTGGGTTTATCCGCTAAGGACTTGTATAACCAACGCCCCAGGAAGGTGGAGTCGTTTTGGTACCGTTCGTTAAAAAAGAAACCGTAGGTGAGCGGAAGGCGGTATTTAGAGCTACCAAGCAAACTGTAGTTGGGCTTGTAGGAAACCGCTGTTTTGAGTTCCGAGATAGCCAAGTCGGCATTTCGGGTATTTTTTTTATCCTCTATTTTTATCTCCTTAATGCCTGTGTATAGTTGCTCTCCATCGGGGATATAACGGTTTGGCGAACAAGCAGATAACAACAATATTGCCCAACAAAGAAGAGCTGTAAGGGAATAAGGTAGTTTCATAATTACTTTCGTATTGGGGCTGCACTTGGCAAGGAGGCAGTTCAAGGAGTATGTATTTTCAGCGAATGGATACACTAAGGATAAACAAGGGGACCCAAGCCGGCACCATAAACAAGCAATGCGCATTTTTTTTTGCAATGCTTTAGGAGTGTACCCCATTCGTTGCTGCAAATGTACGTTTTTTAGGGCAGAGGAGGTGTATTCTCCTGGGGAGCTTTCTTCGTTGTATCCTGGGGGATGGTATCCGGTATTGCCGGAGGTGAAGCTGGTTGCTTGTACTGGTTAACGGAGTCCGGCAATACAGGGAAGGAGAGCGGTTTGTTTCTTCTGCCCGAGAAGTTAAACAGGTCCCTAAGGCGGCTGAGTCGCCTACGTAACACGTAACCAGCACCTGTTTCTATAACCTCGCCATCCAGCAAGTTTTCGTAATTCTTTTTATGGAACAACCGGAGGTAGTGGGTACCGGCTTTGTCCAACCTGTAATCCAAGGACATATTATCAATGAAGGACTGCTGTAAGCCCATTGCATTAGCCCCTGTTTCTACTTTCCCACCAACAACCACCGATATCCGGTCGTTATAAAACTTTTTAGCAATGCTATAGGAGTAGCTCATGCCACCGCCACGTTCGGGAGCACCCTCTTCCACCCCGAAGTTTATTTCGGCATCCAGGGCTTCACCGGCCAAGGCGTTCAGTTCGCTGGCCAGGAGGGATGCTATTGCCATATTGGCATCGAACCCACCACCTGTGGGTTGGCTACCCAGGAAGTGGCCTGTAGCTAATAGTATCAGGGCTTGTCGGCTACGTTCTTCCTCGGTCATAGCCGCCAGGAAGTTTCTCATCGATAGGTCTTCGGGGGCGTCTAAGTCGAATATCAACGCTAAGTCATCCAGGGAGTTCCGTGCCACAATACTCACATCGAAGTTTACCCGCTTAGGCGTTTCCCCCGACATGGATACGTCCGACTTTACCCGGCTGGAGGCTCGGAAGTTAATATCGGGGTTCAGTACATTTCCAGCCCAGGTGACACGACTATCCCTGTTAATAACAAACTTCTTTTTACCCACGGCCGGAACGCTGTAGTTAATGAATCCATCTTCTACGTCGTAACGGCCCGAGAGGGACATTTTACCATAGGGTGGCATGTAGAAGTTAAAGTCGCCACCTCCTTGTATATAGGCGCTATTGCTTTCGTCCTTGGAGAGGAGAGCCGTTACACGCACTGCGGGGTCGATATGTATGTTCAGCCGAACGTTCATCCCCCCTAAGGAGAGGCTATCCACCGAGCTTTTCTTTACCACAAAGAGGGTGTCCCCAAAGTCGGTAAACTCAACTAACCCCGAGAATTTATCGCGTTTTTGCACACCACCGTCCTGCGAGGTATATACCACGTGGGTATTCCCGCTTAAGGATAAATCCCCTGTAATATTTACTGTTTTGGCGGGGCCTTGCAGGTGCAGGTTGGCACTGGCTTCCAACACTCCATGAATCATGGTTTTGGCTGTTTGCTTGGAGTCCAACAACCGCATGTTGTTGCCATATAGGTGAAGGTTTAGCGGGGTATCGGGGGTAAGGTCCACCGTACCTTCTGCTATAAGTTTGCTATTGCCATTAATTACGAGTGCCAGGTTTTGCAAGTATACCCGGTCCTCCTTTACCTCAATAGGGGGGGACTCTAATCCGTACCGCTCGTTGAGGCGAGGCACATATACCGATGTTTTGTTCAGGACCACTTGCCCATGTATTTTGGAGGGCTGCGCAGTTAGTATATCGCCACCTTGGAAATTAAACAGTTGGGCATCCACTGTGCCTTGCATTTCGGCATAATCCTGGGGCAAGAAGGGGTTCACCTTCTCTACCGGCATCTTTACCAACACCACTTCCCATAAGGTTGGTTTATGCTTTGCATTGGGCAAGTAGGCTTGCAGTGCGCCCACATGCTGGTTGTCCAATAGCAGCTGAGCGGCGGCCATTTTACCACCTTGTTCGGGGGTTGCCATGGCTTTTAAGTAAAAGTTACCCACGGGTTTTCTTCTAAAGTAGAAAGAATCTATTCCCACCTCTGCTGTGTACGCCTCCTCGTTTTGGCTTCTTATCCAGCTGGCATAGGCGTTAATTTTGCCGTCCATATCGGGTATTACGCTCAGGTTTTTCACCTTTTCCAATCCAAAGTTCCGGATTTGGAGGTTTAGGGCCGACCCTATACCAGTTGTGGAGTCCTTAAACGCAATAACGGAGCCATCGTTGGACGTCAGTTTCATATCTGCCTTAATGGGGTTGCTTAAATGGCGAGGTATGGTGATATAGCTGTTATCGGCTATTGTAAATTTATTATAGGCGAGTATTGGAGGGTCGGGGGTGAAGCGAATTGTGAAATCGTTGTTACCGCCACGTGTTACATCCATACCCAACAGCAAGAAGTCCTTATCTTGGTCGTCCTTCCAATTGGTGAAAAGTTCTGTTCGTTGCAAATTGGTGGTAAGGGAGAGCATAAGGTCGAACGGTTTTTGGTTCCTAAACCGCTCTTTATGCACCGAGGCTACTGTATATAGGAAACTTGAGTCCTGGTTTAAGTAAACGTCCATTTCGTTAATCCGGAACGTATCCTTTTGGAAGCTGTTAACGTATAAGTTTCCTTCCAACCCTTTTTTTGTAGAGGTTGCCAAGTTAAGCTGAAGCGACCTCCAGCCTATCCGGCGTTCGTCTAGGTAGGTCCGCAACACATTCTCACGCCCCATGGACATTTTTAGCTCCATTGTAGGGTAAGCTGCTATACAGGGCTGCATATTTGGGGTATGTAGTGTGTCGGCTACTATTTTTTGCACCTCTTGCGATACCTGTTTTACTCTGTTTAAGAAGTCCTGCAGCCCATTTTGGGCAGAAAAACGCAGGTTAAGGTCGCCACTTTTTACTTGGGCAAGCAAAGAGTCGGAGCAGGAGAGTGCGCTGAGGTAGGTGTTCTCGGGGCGGATAATTTTTTTATCCGTTTCCACCACGCTGTTTTCTATTTCGCCTTCTAACTTGTAGTACTCTTTAAGGTCGCTTTCCAGCACCGTTCTCAGTTCCATTCGCAAGCCTTTTATTATACCTATTTGCAACCCTAAGTTGGCGGGGGCTAAGGAGTCCACAATAAAGTTCAACGATCCCCTTACATCGTTGCGCTTTAACGTGCCGTCTGCCTGCGCGGTAAATGCTAACCCTGGGTTGTCGCTATTGAGTGCAGTAAAAAACTGGTGTTTCTTTAAGTCGGCAACCAAGGATAAGTCCCGGTACATATTTGTTCGGTAACGAACAGAGTCTATGATAGCAAAAACATTTGCACGTGTGGTTGGCGAGAAAGGGTCCACCCCTTGCCCCTCGGCGGTAATATGCCCGCTTAAATGGGTAATAGTATCGTGGGGAAGGAACTGCTGTAGGCTTAGGTTATCAATAGTTACAAAGCCTTTGTAGCCTTTTACCTTTGGGGCATAGAATCCTTCGGCCTTTATAGTTCCTTTGGGCGACTGCAACAGTGTGTTTGTTTCTATTCGTTGCGCGGTATATTTTAAGTCTCCATCCAAAAAAGTGCCGTTGGGGATGCTCCATTTTGCATGCTTCACACCAAAGTCCTTCAGGTAACTCATTAGGTTGTATACCGATACGTGATAGTCCAGTCGAGCATTTCGGTACAGCGAGTCCATCACCTGCGAAGCGCGTCCAGCCACTTTAACCTCGGCAATATCTTCGGCAAGCACGCTTCCCATCAGGTCTATATTCCCCTGCATTTCACCCTTGCTTACAATATCTACGGTTATAGGCCTTTCGGGGAAGGCGGTTGCTTTACCCATAAAACGGGCGAACTCCGACAAAAACAAACTCCCCTTCACCGTAGCGTTAAAGTTGCCCACGGTATCGGGCATAAACCTATGCATTGGCACGGTTGCCTCTACCGAAATGTCGCTCTTCTGCGTTAGCAACTGCAAGTTTTTCAGTTGCAACAAAACAGAGTCCTTAACTATTTGTCCTTGCCCACTATGAACGCCCCAATGGTCGGCTGTAAAGTAGGACAGTTCCCGTATGTCTCCCCTAATGTTTAGGCTATCGTAGTAGGCATCATGTAGGTTGGCATGCACGTCCCATGGTAGGGGCAAGGGTTTAACCTCGGCTCCTATCCGGAAGAGTCGGCCTGTAACTAATAATTTTTCGGCCTTATAATAGGCACTGCCTATATTAACATCGCCGTGCTGGATGCGTCCCTTTTCCAAAAACACATTCACCAGGGCCGAGTCGGGCACTTGCGCATAGGAGGCTAACACATTGTCCAGTGCTACGTTGCCCAACAAAATTTGCAGGTTGGATTTCTTTTGGGGCTTTGGCTTTTGCTGTTGAGTTGTATCCCCATAAAAAACAGCAATATCGGTATCCCTTAATTTTAAGTCGCTTACCAACACCAGCTCCGTTTTAGTATTGTAGCTAACCCCTTTTAGCTTTAGCTCCCCCACATTTCCTATTAACGAGAATAAGGAGTCCTTGCTAAAATAGTGCAGTTTAAGGTTCTCTACTTGCCCGCCTGTAACATTTACCGTGCCGTATAATAAGGATAGCAACGACACATGTATGTTGGCACCAGCAAGGTAAGCCACGGTGTCGGCATGCTCGTCCAAAGCCAACACCTCCTTGGCCTTCAGTTTTAGCGGGAAGCCTAACCCTACCTGTTTCAGCCGAACTTGGTAGCCCGTTGCTTCCGACACTTTTTTGGAGGCTATAGCCAACACCTTGGACTGTATGGGCGGTATGTACAACAATACCCCTACCAGAAACAATAAAACCAGCGGGGTTAACAGCACCCCCAATATCCAAACCAGTATTTTACGGCGTTTAGGTGTAGGTTTATTTTGCTCGTTTCCGGCTTTAGCTTCACCGGTTGTAGTATTTAATTCGGGTTCTGCAGGCATGTAAAAAGGTGTTTCAGCACTCAATAAAAAGGAGAGTAGCACAACTGTTGTGCTAACCGTTCCAATGCCCACAAAGGTAGTTAATTCTAAACTATTTAAGCGGTTGGGAATTACCTGTTTCATCCACAATAACGGGAAAGTGGTGCGGCCGTCCTATTTTTTTTGTTCTCAAGGAGAATATAAGGGGCTTACAGCGGGGAATAAAATCTCTTTTGTTACATTTGTTATATGTATTGCTACCATTCTATTTTTTGTAATACTCCTTTTATCAAGTAGGACAAGGCAATACATTTTACCCTTGTAGGCTGTGTGGCAAGCGTTTAACACCTACCATTGGCAACCCTCCCGGTTGTTTAGCCTACAACTCGCCACTTTGCAATTAATACCAATGAAGCTACCTTTCCATGCTGTATCCCTTGCGGACAAAGAGCTTATCCAAGCCTATACACTTTGTTCGCCCTACCAAACCTGCGACTTCTCGTTTGCTAACCTATATAACTGGAGTACCTACTACCACACCCATGTAGCCTATTATAAAAATATGTTGCTGGTCCGCTTTATTTCGCACGAGGCAAACCGGCCAGCCTACCTGATGCCTGTTGGCGACGGGCCTATTGCCGAGGTATTACACGATATGGAGCAGGAATGCAATTCCAATGGGGCCCCTCTCCTGCTTATGGGGGTGCCCGAAGCCGGAGTAACCCTCCTGAAACAAACTTACCCCGAAAGCCTCCACCTCCTTACCTCCAGGGATTATGCCGACTATATATACCTGCGCGAATCCCTTGTTTCCCTATCCGGAAAAAAGCTACAACCTAAACGCAACTTTGTTAACCGGTTTAGGGCAGCTTACCCCAACTACTCCTACGAACACATCACCAACGCCAATGTAGAAGAGTGTATTGCTGTTGAAGCACAATGGTACGCCTCCTCCGAACGCACCAACGACTTAGTAGCCGAGCGCACCATGGTACTCCAAGCCCTGCAACAACGAGACTCAATAGGAATGATGGGCGGATGCATACGTGCAAACGGCCGCATTGTTGCCTTCAGCATGGGAATGCCCATTAACAAAGATACTTTTGGCGTGAACATAGAAAAAGCCGATGCAAACATCCCCGGGGCTTTCGCCATTATTAACCAAGAGTTTGCACGGCATATACCAACACAATATACTTACGTTAACCGAGAAGAGGACTTAGGAATAGAAGGGCTACGCAAAGCAAAATTGGCATACCGCCCCCACATCTTGGAACAAAAATACACCGTAATGCTCCGAAACGAGTAACCACCTTCCTCCCTTTTTATACACTACAAATGAGTAAGAGCGCGCCCAACTGGCACAGCATACCCTATAACCCCAATAATACCACCCAACAGCAAGCTATAACGGCCCTCCTAACAGCTTCCTTTGGCCCTTACACGGAATACTACCAGCTGGCATTGCAACACTTAGCCACTCCCCAACATACCTACCTTTGGGGTGAAGGTGGCACCCCCTATGCACACCTCCAGGTAGTGGACTATATAGCCTCTACCCCCACGGGAAACTACCCCATTGCATACCTATACGCTATATGCACTGCTCCTGAGTATAGGGGAAATGGATTTATGTTGGGTTACTTAGCGCACCTAATTCCACACCTATGCAACAACGGATACCACGCCGTAGCACTACTGCCTGCAAATAGCGCCTTAGTAAGCTATTACCAACGGCTGGGAATGGTTTTGCAACAAACACCTTTCTTCTTGGGTAAACTCCCCAACAATTCCACACCACTCCCCTTCATAGCACCTCACCATGCTGCACAACAATACCTTAAAGCTGCCGCCCGTGTAGCAACATTTAACCACGAAGAAGAACAACACCCCCAAAACTACCCAGGCTGGATGCTATACCTTCCGCCGCAGGCTGGCAATACCCTATCCGGCATCCCCTTATTTGCCCCGCTGGATTAACCAAAGTTCAAGTCTAAAAGTAAAAAGGGTTATCTTTGTAGGCAAATAGTGCGTTAACATTCCTCGCATATACTCAATATATATTTATAACACTCTAAAATGAAAAGAATCTTTACCCTATTGGCTATTGTAGCCTTTGCCTGTGTTGGAAAACTTTCTGCACAAAATGTACAACTCCATTACGATTTTGGTGGCAAGTGGTACGACGCACGTAAGCAGCTACCCTCCCTAAACAGTACAGTAGAAGGATTATCTTTTGACCGCTACGGACAAACCTTCTATTTTGTAGATATGTTTTACTCCCAAGATGGTATAGACCAAGCCTACTGGGAAATTGCACGCGACCTTAAGTTTTGGCAAGCTCCCATAGCACTTCACTTAGAGTACAATGGGGGTGTCGACCCTCGCTTCCGCATCAACAATGCCTACTTAGCAGGGCTTAGCTACCTGTGGGCTAACAACGACGGTAGCAAATCCTTTAGTGTTTACGCAGCATACCGGCACGACCAACGCAAGGCTCGCCCCCACAATATGCAGCTTACCGGAGTATGGTCCTACACTACCTGGAACCGCGTATTTACTTTTAATGGCTTTGCCGACCTATACACCGCTTCCGTTCCTAACGCTAAAAGCAATATTATTTTTATGACAGAACCACAATTCTGGATTAATTGCAACCAATTTGTAGGCATCCCCGATGCTTTAAACATGAGTATAGGAACCGAGGTGCGTATGCACTACAATTTTATGGCTAACGATAAGTTTATGATTATGCCAACCTTGGCTGTTAAGTGGAACTTCCGCTAACACGCTATTTCCCCCTATATATTTCCCCAAAGGAGCATTGGAGCAACCCTTCCAATGCTCCTTTTTTTATTCCCCTTGCTCCAAGTCAACCACAAAAAACATCCTTAATTTATATCCCAAAACTTTCCCGAAAACAGAGAGCCTCCTCCTCGATGCTTGAAAAGGATAAAACGAAAAAAAGAACGGAAATGAGAGCGCAAAGTTTGGCGTGAAAGATAGAGCAAAAAAGGGTGTGAAATTGACCCGAAATTTGGCAGAAAAACACCCAAAAAAAGGACGAAAATGGGGTGTTTGGGGGACTGGAAAATGGGGTGTTTTTTTGCGATTTTTGGGGTGAAAAACGGGTGAAAAATGAGGCGTTTTTAGGGGTAAAATGCCAACCGCCCGAGATCCCTTTATTGGAGCGGGTTTGCGAGGGATGTTAAAAGCTGTGTAAAAATAACTGCGCTTTCTTTTTCAACAAACTGCGCTTTTCGTTGCGACAAACTGCGCTTTCTTTTTTGAAGGACTCCGCAGATACTTTTTTTTTCACCCCAAAACCATCCTTTTTTCACCCTAAAAATATGTCCCAAAATCTACCCCAATTAACACCTGAAATTTGGGGCAAAAATCACACCAAAAATCGCCCAAAAAATTAAGGTGAGAATTACCCAAACATTACGCTTAAAATATTCCCCTTTCTTCCATCCCCCAAATAAAAACTTCGGGGCACTTGCTCCCAGATGTACCGAGTTGCATAAAATTCTTTTCCCGTAGGCCAAGCACCTCCCTTCCCCTATACTTGTATGTCCTTATTTTTTGTGAGCTTTTCTCCTGTCGTCCATTATCGCGTTTTTATTTTCCACGGCCCATCCTATTAGAGCATTGATATGCGGAAGTAAAGAGTGTGCTCGTGCAGTTAGCGCATACTCTACCCTTGGCGGAATTTCAGGATAAACTGTACGGGTTATATACTCGTCCTCTTCCAAGGTTCGTAAAGTAACCGTTAGCATTTTTTGCGATATGTCGGGTATTTCACGCTGCAATTTATTAAAGCGTACAGTATCCTTATTGGAATTGTTCAGTGTGTATATAACTAAGAGCGACCACTTGTCGCAGAGTTTAGCTAAGATGTTCCGTATTGGGCAATTGGGGAATACGGCATCTTCTATGGTTGTCCTGTTTATAATGTTTTGTATTCCAATTTGTTTTACAAAGGTAAGCAATTGCCTTTTAGCTGGTAGGAAGCTTTTTTTGCACAGGTGTTTTCATAAATCGTGTTGCAGGAAAAAGGCGGGATTAAAGGATACGAAACACAAAGGCGGGAAATGTGCCGTTTTTCGGATATTTCAACTACATTTGTGAGGAGAGTTTACCTCCCATAGGTGAGGCCTCCGCAACAACGTATAATTACGATATTCAGTAACTATGAAACGTATAATTTATAGGGTGTATATATGCGTTATTTTCCTGCCTTTGTTTGTAGTATTGACCATCTTGGCCGCTGTAGTGGCTGGGGTGGGGTGCTTGTGGGGTAGCGATGCCATATTCTCCTACTATCCGGGCATGATTTGGTCCCGCCTTACGTTGGCATTGCTATTGACTCCCGTGGAAATCCAAGGGCAAGAGAATATCCCTGCGGATTCGCCTTGCGTAATTTGTGCTAACCACCAAAGCGCTATCGATATCTTCTTGCTGTACGGCTACATTGGTGTCCCTTTTAAATGGGTGTTGCGCGCCAGTTTGCGTAAAATACCTTTTGTGGGGTGGGCCTGCGAGAAGTCGGGCTTCATCTTTGCCGATAACTCCAGCCCCGAAGCAGCACGCAAAGTGGTAGATGATGCAAAAAAAGCCTTGGAGCGTGGGTTTTATATCATGATTTTCCCGGAAGGGACTCGCTCCCAAACAGGCAAGCTGGGACGCTTTAAAAAAGGTGCTTTTCGTATTGTTTTGGATACCCACACACCTATATTGCCAGTCTCGGTAAACGGGGCGTATGAGGTGTTGCCTAAAACCGGCCGACGTTTCCCCGAGTGGCACCGCTTGCGCCTGGTTATACACCCACCTATACAAGTGGCCAACTATGGAACCGATATACGAGGCATGATAAGCCTTACCCAGGATACTCACCAGGCGGTGCAGTCCGGTTTAGAACCCCAATACCTCTGCTGAGCCTTCCCCAATGTTTCCCTTTGTGGCACTGTGGATAAACTAACAACTTCAATTAACTTATACATACAACAAAACATTTATGGCAAAACACTCTTTTAAAGATTATTTGATTGCTGTGCGTTCGTGGTCCTTCCCAGCTTCGGCTATGCCCGTACTGGTAGGGAGTTGCTACGCCTTATGGACATCGCCTACTTTTTCGTGGCTAAATGCCGTGTGGGCTTTGGTTGCTATTATTGTTTTTCATGCCGCAGGAAATGCTTGGAGCGACTATTTCGATTACAAAACAGGGGTAGATACCCCCGAAACACATGGCTCAATATCCATAACCAGCGGGATGTTTACCAGTAAGGAAATTATTCGCCTTTCCATAGTCCTACTTTGTGTTGCTTCACTGTTAGGTATTGGATTGTTGTGGCGCTGTGGTATGCCCCTGCTGTGGATAGGATTAGGGGGCTTGGCTTGTGCATTGCTGTACCCCTTTTGTAAGTATCGGGCGTTAGGCGATACCGTAATATTTATTGCTTACGGGCTGCTTCCCCTGCTTGGTACCGTTTATGCCACCACCGGTGTGTGGAACTATAATGTGCTGTGGTTGGCACTACCCGTAGGACTTATTACAGTAGCCATTTTGCATGTTAATAACCTTCGCGATATTCGGAGCGACAGGGATGCTCACATCTGGACTGTTTCCATGCTCTTTGGCGAACGGGTATCGGTATGGGTGTACTGCCTGGAGATTTTAGCTCCTTTTATTGCCATTGTGGTATTTGCTGTATTAGGCATTTTGCCATTGTGGTCCTTGCTTTGTTTGTTGGCATTGCCTAAGGCTTTGGGCAATTGCAAGCAGGCTTGGCCCACTCTAAAAGGGCAACGTGAAGGGTTAGCCCGCTTGGACGAAGGAACTGCTCAGCTACAAGCCATGACGAGTGTGCTGCTTAGCTGCTCCTTGGTGGTAGCTCACTTCGTTTAGGTCGTATAGGGTGGGGAATACCCCAATGCCTGTGCTGCCTTTAACAACGTGCGTTAGCATTTTTATATATTGACTTTTAAGACATCTTTTTATAGGAGTGGCAGGTTTTGCTATGCAAGTACTTATGCCGCTCCCTTTTTTTCGTAATACCATATACTATGCGTAACTGGCTTATTGGGCTAATGGGTTTGGCTTGGGTTTTGTGGACTATTATGTTTGCTCCTCCCCTGGCAAGCCACGTGCCTTTTTGGGTGGCAATGCCCATTAGTGGAACCCTTTTGGTGCTAATTAGTAGCTTGTACGACCGCTCGTGGCTAAAACTGCTCCGCTTTGGTTTAACCGATGTGCTGATGGGAATAGGCATTGCCTTGCTGTTGTGGGGCTGTTTTTACATAGGCAATGCTGTTGCCCGTGTAATGTTTAACTTTTCGGAGCAACAAATAGGAGCAATATATGCCCTTAAAGAGGGTGTGAACCCGTGGCTCCTCTCGGGCTTGCTGTTGTGTATTATAGGCCCTGCCGAGGAGATATTTTGGAGGGGTATTGTACAACGCCACTTAGCTGCCCGAATGGGACCCACTGGAGCTTATGTAGTTGCTACCGCAGTGTATGCCTTGGTGCATGTGGCAGCTATGAATGTAATGCTAATACTGGCTGCCTTGGTTGCTGGTATTGTGTGGGGTGGCTTGTACCGCTTGTTTCCTAACAGGTTAGGAGCATTGGTGCTTTCGCATGCCTTGTGGGATGCCGCGGTGTTTGTGTGGTTCCCTATAGGATAAAAGCGCGTTTTTTGCTATTTTTGAGCCTAAACCACAACGGGGGAGTACCCCCTATAAAGCCAAAGAAATAAAGAATGATGACCGCAGAGATGCTATTGCTTTACGGCTCCGTACTTGTAATAGTGGGGCTACTCCTCAGCCAGGCAAGTTTTAAAATAGGTATGCCTACACTCCTATTGTTTTTAGGCGTGGGTATGCTGGCAGGGAGTTGGGGCGGATGGGAGTTCGACAATCCCCAATTGGCGCAAGGTGTTGGGGTTGTAGCCCTTACCATTATCCTCTTCTCGGGTGGGTTGGATACAAGTTTTAAGGATATACGTCCCGTGGTAAAGCCTGGGATAGCCTTAGCTACAATAGGGGTGTTTATTACAACACTACTTACAGGTGCCTTTATATACTACCTGTTTAGGTATTTGGGCCATGGCGTAGTGCTATCCTTCCCGCAAGCATTGTTGTGTGCTGCTGTGATGTCGTCCACGGACTCTGCCTCGGTATTCTCCATCCTGCGGGGGCGTAACATCAACCTTAAACAAAAACTTAAACCTATGCTGGAGCTGGAAAGCGGTAGTAACGACCCCATGGCCTACATGCTAACCATTATCCTAATCCAAGTTATACAAAGTGGTAACTTTGGGCTATGGGGCGCAGTAGGGCTATTCCTGATGCAGTTTGTGTTAGGCGGTGTGCTGGGCTTCCTGTTAGGAAAAGCTACGGTGTGGCTCCTAAACAAAATAAAGTTTCATACCTTTTCGTTGTACTCTATCCTGCTGTTAGGCTGCGCAACCCTTATTTTTGCCTTTACGGACCGGATAGGCGGGAATGGTTACTTAGCTGTATATATAGCCGGCCTTGTAGTAGGCAACAGCAAGGTGTACCACAAACAAAGCATGAAGAACTTCTTCGATGGCTTTACGTGGTTATGGCAATTGATAATGTTCCTGACGTTAGGCCTCTTGGTGAATGCCCACACTTTGGGGCATGTGGTGGTGCCGGTAGTATTAATAGCCTTGTTCCTGATATTTGTGGGGCGCCCGGTAGCTGTACTGCTAACCCTAATGCCGTTCCATAAAACAATTACCACAAAAGGCCGCCTTTACATTAGCTGGTTAGGACTAAGGGGGGCAGTGCCTATTATTTTTGCCACCTACCCTTGGGTGGCAGGTATGCAGTATTCGGAGCTGTTTTTTAGTATCGTTTTCTCCATCACCATCTTCTCCTTGGTGGTACAAGGCTCTACCGTGTCGTGGGTAGCTAAAAAATTGGACCTGATAGACGTTAGGGCACGAAAAAGAGTGTTCCAAATTGACCTGCCCGATGAAATAAAGTCCACAACCAGTGAAATCATAGTAAACACCGAAATGTTGCAGCAAGGCAACACTTTACGCGACCTTCCCATTCCGGACCACACCCTGGCCGTTATGGTACAACGCAAGGGTAAGTACTTTATTCCGCGTGGTAATACCGAGCTAAAGGTGGACGACCATGTGCTACTTATTTCCGACGACGAAGAGGCACTACTCCAATCCTACGAAAATTTAGGCGTGGACACCTATAGCCTGCAACGTAACTCGTGAAAACTTTAAACAACAACAAATATGCATAAAGTGAAGTTTGCCAAGATGCATGGCTTAGGTAACGACTACATATATGTAGATACCGATAAGTACAACATAGGAGACCCCCATGCCTTCGCCCTTAAAATGAGCCAAAGGCACTACGCTATAGGTAGCGATGGGTTGGTTACCATAAACCTAAACAGCACAGGAAGGTACCAAATGCGGATATACAATGCCGATGGCTCGGAGGCTATGATGTGTGGTAATGCTATTAGGTGTGTGGGAAAATTCCTATACGAACGGGGGTATGTTTATACCGAAAATTTGGAAATAGACACTTTGTCGGGAGTAAAAAAACTGCAACTGCAGGTGAACAACGGCGTTGTGGAACAAGTAACAGTGGATATGAACCCGCCCGTGATGGTAGGAGAACTGGAGGTGATAAAACTTGCCGATGCTACCGAACTTATTGGTATGCCAGTATCGGTAGGGAACCCTCACTGGGTATCCGTTACCAATGCCCCCGTGGAAACCTTCCCCCTGGAAAAATATGGGAGTGAGGTAGAGTGTGAACCACGCTTTGTGGACCGGACAAACTTCGAGGTTGTAGAAATAGTCTCGGACCACCACGTGAAGATGCGTGTGTGGGAACGAGGTTCGGGGATAACATTGGCCTGCGGAACCGGGGCCTGCGCTACTGTGGTGGCTTTGGTTCGGCAAGGGAAAGTAGCCTCGCCAGTACAGGTGGAAATGCCAGGCGGAACGCTGCAAATAGAGTGGAGCGGTAAACTAACAGACCCCGTGTACATGACTGGAGAGGCCTGCCTGGCTTACGAAGGAACTGTGTTTATTTGATATTAAGGGAGGAGAAAACTTATAACGGACGAGAATATGTGGATACTAAACGAAAACTTTTTGCGCTTGCCCAATAACTACCTTTTTGCTGAAATAAGTAGGCGGGTAAAGGCGTATCAGGAAGCTAACCCCAATGCAAACCTTATTAGAATGGGTATTGGAGATGTAACCCGCCCCATTCCTGCTGCATGTGTAAAAGCTATGCATGAAGCAGTGGATGAAATGGGAAGGGCCGAAACTCTTAAAGGCTACGGGCCTGAGCAGGGGTACGACTTCTTGCGGAACCTTATAGCCCTGCACGACTATCAGCAACAAGGTGTGAATATTGAGGCCGATGAAATATTTGTATCGGACGGTGCTAAAAGCGATACCGCTAATATGGTGGACCTGTTTGCACAAAATGTAAAACTGGCTATTACCGACCCCGTATACCCCGTATACGTGGACTCCAATGTGTTGGCCGGGAAGGGCGGGGTTAACCAACAGGGGCAGTGGAGCCAAATTGTATACCTGCCATGCTCGGCCGAGAACGGCTTCGTGCCAGATTTACCTGCCGAGCACGTGGACCTTATATACCTATGCTTCCCAAACAATCCAACAGGAACAGTGCTAACACACGACCAACTGGAAGTATGGGTGCGATATGCACAACGGGAAGGGGCTATATTGTTATTTGATGCCGCCTACGAGGCTTTTGTTAGAACCGAGGGCGTGCCTCATTCTATTTATGAAATAGAAGGAGCTCAAGAGTGCGCTATAGAGTTCCGGAGCTACTCCAAAACAGCCGGCTTTACCGGCGTTAGGTGCGGTTACACAGTAGTACCTAAACAATTAAAGTGCAAGGCCAGCGGAGGAGAAACCGTTTCGTTGCATGCCTTATGGCAACGACGCCAAACAACAAAATTCAACGGGGCCTCGTATATTAGTCAGCGCGGTGCAGCTGCTATTTATACACCAGAAGGGCAGGCCGAAGTGAGAACAACCATAGACTACTACCTGGACAATGCCCGAATAATTAGGGAAGCCTTGTTAGCACAAGGATATAACGTTGTGGGCGGTGTGGATGCTCCCTATATTTGGATGAAAGTACCCAAAGGCGAAACATCGTGGGGCTTCTTCGATAAGCTGCTGACAGAAAAAAACATAGTAGTAACCCCAGGCGTAGGCTTTGGCTTACAGGGCGAAGGCTACATACGCCTAAGTGCCTTTGGCGAAAAGACCAATGTGAAAACCGCTATGGCTCGCTTCTAACCCATTACCCCCTTCTCTATGCCTCCCCTGTTTACCGTTATAACTGTTTGCTATAATGCCGCTCCGTTATTGGAGCGCACCTTGGTAAGCGTGCAGGAACAGGACTACCCCTATATAGAGTATATTGTGGTAGATGGTGCCTCCTCCGATGCTACACCTTCCATATTAAAGGCATATAGCTCCGTAATAAACAAACTTATATCCGAACCCGATAGGGGAATTTACGAGGCTATGAATAAGGGGCTGCGTGTGGCAACAGGGCGTTACCTCTGTTTTTTGAATGCCGGAGATACCTTCGCAACAAAAGAAACAGTATCGGGAGCTATGAAAATGGCAAAACAGCAGAACTATCCCGATGTCCTGTACGGAGAAACACTACTGTACAATTTGGCTGGAAACTATGTGGGCAAAAGGCATTTGCAGTCCCCAGAACAGTTAACATATAACAGTTTTAGGGAAGGTATGTTAGTGTGCCACCAATCCTTTTATCCCCAGCGGGAATTGGTGCCAGAGTATAACCTGAAGTACAAACTATCGGCGGATTACGACTGGTGTTTGCAAATACTTAAACGTAGCAAAACAACTTGTAACCTGAATGCAGTGTTAACTCACTACCTTAATGAGGGGGCAACAACGCAAAACCGCTTTGCTTCCTTATGGGAACGTTTAAGGATAATGGTGAAGCATTACGGTGCTTGCTCCGCCATAACTGCCCACCTTTATATATTGCTACGGTGGTGCCGAAAAAGGTGGGTGGTCCAATAAAAAATTGTATATTTGCCTCCGCTTTGCGTAATCTCTGGCAGGATAAGCAGTGAGGCCTGTGTATATTGCGTATAGTACCAAACTAAATAATAAAGCTATTACAATGAACTTCATTAAGTTAGTAGAAGAAGAATTCAAAAGTGGAAAAGAGCACGCTGCTTTTAAGAGTGGAGACTCTATTTCTGTTGCTTACCGAATTAAGGAAGGTTCCAAGGAACGTATCCAGGTTTTTCGTGGCGATGTAATACGCATCAGTGGCCATGGGGACAAGAAGAGGTTCACCGTACGTAAAATATCCAATGGCGTAGGGGTGGAAAGAATTTTCCCAATGGATTCTCCTTTTATTGAAGAAATTACAGTCCACAAAGTGGGTCGTGTTCGCAGAGCTAAGCTGTACTACTTGCGTGCACTCCGAGGCAAGAAGGCTCGTATCCGGGAGCGTCGTAGCTTCTAACCCTCCGCTAAGGACTAAGATTTAGGGGCAGAATAGCCCCCTTGAAACAAAAAAGTAGCCAGAAAACCGATATTGGTTTTCTGGCTACTTTTTTGCTCTACCCCCAAAGGTGAAAAGGAGAACGGAGAACGTAAAAAAAAAGAGATTGGGGGGCGGAGGTGGGAAAACAGCTTTTGCTTCGGGTTAAATAGATATCTTTGGCCTATTGGTTGTATAACACGTAGTATTAACCCGTGTTTTCACCAGTGTGTGTAGTGGTATTTGACTTATAAGGAGTCGGTTTCTGTATTAACAAAAGGGGAATTTCCCCGTATTGTAATTGGAAACATTTTCAAATCAAACAATTAGAAGTGTATGAAGTCTGTAAACCCAAAAAGATTGCTGTATTTGTTAGGACTTTGCTTGCTGTTGTGCTTTGGCAGTGTTACCGCTATTGCCCAGCAAATAACAGTACAAGGTAAAGTTGTGGATGCTCAGGACTCTCCCATCATGGGTGCTACTATTAAAGTTATTGAGCAAAAAGGTAAAGGCACAATTTCGGGAGCCGATGGCTCGTTCCGGTTAATAGGCGTGGATAAAAATGTCACCTTGCAGGTAACCTTTATTGGTATGCAAAAGCAAAATGTGCCCTTGCAGGGAAGAACTAACCTCACAATTGTGTTAAAGGAAGATGCCGAGCAATTAGGAGAGGTAGTGGTTACGGCATTAGGTATAAAGCGAGATAGGAAAGCATTAGGCTATGCCATACAGGAAGTTAAAGGCGATGAACTTGTAGAGGCGCGCCAAAATAACGTTGCTAATGCCTTGGTTGGTAAAATTTCTGGTTTGCAGGTTATTAAAAGCTCGGCAGGACCAGGAGCATCGGCAAAAATTACAATTCGGGGAAACAACTCGGTAACAGGATTGAATCAGCCCCTTATTGTGGTGGACGGTGTACCTATTGATAACTTTACGGGGGCAGAAAACAGTGACTACTGGAACCCATCTCCCGATATGGGTAATGGCCTTGCCGATATAAACCCCGAGGATATAGCATCCTTAACCGTGCTTAAAGGTGCATCGGCAGCCGCTCTATATGGCTCCAGGGCAGGGAACGGCGTTATTTTAATAACAACGAAGAGCGGACATAAAACACCAGGGTTAGGGGTGACTTTTAGCTCCTCTGTAGCTTTTGAAACCTTGTTTATGAGACCACAGGTGCAAACCACTTTTGGGCAAGGGGATAAAGGCGATTATAGCGCCGATAGCGGAAGTAGCTGGGGACCCAAAATAGCAGGACAAGAGTATACCCGTTGGGACGGTAAAACAGTGCCTATGAAGTACTTTGATAATGTTTCTCGCTACTTTCGTAAGCCTGGTGTAAGTATTGTTAATAACATCTCCTACCAGCAAGAGCTTAAAGGGCTTTCGTTGTATACCTCCCTGAGCCGAACCGATGATAAAAGCAAGATACCAGGTGCCGAATTAGGCCGGACGAACTTTACTACCCGTACTTTCTCGGCTTTTGGCCCCGGGGATAAATTGTCTTTGGACACCAAGATTCAATATATACGCACGTTGGCAAAGAACCGTCCTTTGTCTGGCAACAATAACTCGAACCCCTTCCTGGCTATGTATACCATGCCTATAACTTTGGATATCACCGATTTTGCCGCTGGGAAAGACGATAATAATAAAATGATATGGTGGGGAAAGAGTTCGGCTATTAACCCTTATTGGGGAAAGGATTATTTGACAAATAGCGATACTCGGGAACGCTTTATCCTGACAAGTACGCTAAAGTATCAGCTAACGGATTGGCTGAGTGCCGAACTGCGTGCCGGTATGGATAGGTATTATACCGAGTACGAGTCCAAAACCTATGGCGGAAGCCCGCTAACCCCTACTGGGCGTTACTCTTTTGGCCAGGAGAAGTTTTTTGAAACCAACTATAGCTTCCTGTTTAATGCCCACAAGGATAACCTTTTAGGAAAATGGGGAGGCGGTGCAACCTTTGGTGGCAACCTCATGTACCAACGTTTGGCCGGACTTAAAGCAAGCGTAGGTGAACTCTTGGTACGCGATTTGTTCTCGGTGGGCAACGCAAAGTCGAAGGTAGACACCAATAAACCCTTCCACCAAAAGAAAATAAACTCCTTGTACGGAACAGCACAACTTAATTACGATGGTCTTTTCTTTTTGGAAGGAACATTACGTACCGATTGGTCGTCCACTTTAAGTGCTGCCAACAGGGCGTTTACTTACCCCTCGTTAAGTGCCTCGCTGGTGGTTAGTGATATCATCCACAACTACGCCGGTGAATTGCCGTGGTGGTTTAACTATGCCAAGCTGCGCGCCTCGGTTGCCCAAGTAGGTAACGACCTTAACCCTTACGAACTGTACAATATTTATAAGGTAGATACCGACCCCGCAGGGGCTCCCGTTTTATCAACAAACAAAACATTGTACGATGATCATGTACGTAGCGAGCTTATAACATCTTACGAGTTAGGTGCCGAGATGAGATGGCTCCAAAACCGCCTCTCCTTGGATATCGCCTGGTACCGGACTAACGCCACGCGTCAGCTTTTAAACCTCCCTACCGATGGTATGAGCGGTTACGAGTACAAAAAAATAAATGCTGGTAACATACAAAACCAAGGGGTAGAGCTTGCTTTAACCGGGTATATTATAGATACCCCCAATTTTGGCTGGACGGTTACAGGAAACTTCGCCCATAACCGTAATACAATTATAGCCCTCTCCCCTGAAATAAAGGAGAGCTATAAACTCGGAGGTTATGACAACCTGGAGGTCGTTGCCCGTATAGGTGGTAACTATGGAGAGATATATGGAAGCACCTTTAAGCGTGTGGATGACCCTAATAGCCCCTACTACAATAAGTTGGAATTGGATAGCAACGGCTTGCCTACCTTAGGCGACCAGCATAAAAAAATAGGTGACCAGCAGCCCGACTTCACCTTGGGAATCAATAACAGTTGGCGTTATAAGGGCCTAAGCCTATCGGTGCAAGTGGATGGGCAGTTTGGCGGGCAAATATTCTCGGCAAGCAATCATATATTGCAAGCTACAGGTGTTGCCGCAGTTACTGCGCCTGGTGGCGAGCGTTCTCCTTTTGTTGTGGATGGTGTGGTTAAGGATGCCAACGGCAACTATCAGCCTAATACTATAAAGGTTACCCCACAGGAGTATTGGGAGCGTGTTACCGGGCAGGGTAACTTAGGAATAAACGAAGCCAACATTTATTCGGCCACTAATATCCGTATCCGTCAGCTTCAACTGGCGTATGAACTACCCAAGGATTGGCTTAAAAAAGTTTATGCACAAAGGCTAAAACTCGGCTTCACAGTAAATAATGTGCTGATGCTTACAAGCCACCTTAGGGGAATCGACCCCGAGTCCGTATTTGCAACAGGTACCAATGCTACCGGGTTCGAGGCTTACTCTGCACCAACATCGCGAAGCTATTTGTTTAATGTAACGTTAGGTTTTTAACTGCTGATAGTTTGTTATTGTATGAAAGCAAAATATATTTCAACCCATATCGTAGCCTCTGTTTGTACAGCTGTAATACTTTGCTGTTTTACCAGTTGTAAGGATTTTGAGGCACTGAACAAAGACCCCAATGCCGTATTAGGAACAGATGCAAACCCTTTGTGGGCGCTTAACCAGTCGATGGTAGAGGCTCAAATGAACCCTCATATTGGTGAGCGTATTTTTGGTATCTACTGGATGAGGGCTGCCCGTTACCAGGGGGGGAGCGGAATAAATACCGGTGGTTACGATGATTCGTATAACTCCGACTACTTCTCTGGATACATTAATAACTGGCTTAATGCTGCGCATACAGCCATAACATTAGCCGATGAAAAAATAGCTGCCCAGGCCTTTAAGTCGGACTATGAGGAAACCCTGACTCTTAACGTGCGAGAGTTTGCGCGTATATGGTATTGTTACCTGCTGAGTGAGCTAACGGATAATTTTGGCCCCGCTCCTATCAACGGATTTCAAGGTAATAAACCATCCTATGCTTCCGAAAAAGAAGTGTACGCCTATTTGCTTGCAGAACTGAAAGATGCTATAACAAAAATAAACCCCGAGGTAACCCCTAACGAGGAGGATAAAAAGGTGGAAAAAGCCTACGGTTTAGATGCAAAGAAATGGGTGAAATATGCGCGTTCCTTACAAATGAGATTGGCAATGCGCATGAGTGCCATGGACTTGGAGCAGGGGAAAACAGCCTTTGAAGACGCGGTAAAGGATACCTATATTGCCGAGTTGGACGATAGCTTTCAGGTACTGGAAATGTCTGGCTGGAACCCCTTAGCGGGGGTAATGTCGAGGAGCTGGAATGTATTCCCCATCTCCAAAACTATGATTAACCTCATGGTGGGGTTAGGCGGAATACCTGCTAACCAGCTTTGGAAAGAGGATGCCGAAGCACTAAAAAACATAAAACCAAAGGGCTATTGGGGAACTACCTTCCCTGCACAGTACCCCAAGCATACCAACGACCCTACCAACGGGCTTTATATGGATGGAATACCCTATTGTGCCGACCCCAGACTTTATGCCATATATGACTTGCC
The DNA here is from genome assembly GCA_023388555.1 of Bacteroidota bacterium. GTDB lineage: Bacteria > Bacteroidota > Bacteroidia > Bacteroidales > Porphyromonadaceae > Porphyromonas_A. The sequence goes on from JAEWGA010000003.1 coordinate 25,627, forward strand.
TGGAACTCCAGATAACTTCTTTTTGGAAGACTACCAAGAGCTGTTTGCAAAGGACAAAATGGCCTATATGATGGAACGGAAAAACATAAACGGGAAGGACTCTGTCCTAAAATATCGCCCCGTACCCGTAGGGTATACCGTGAACTCATACACCTTGGGAAATTGGGATGGAAAGGAGGCCCTGAATGCCATAACCTCCAGTAGCTTATGGGCTAAAGTGCCAGTTATTAAACGTAAATACAGGAACGAGGAGGGGAAAAGGCTCTTCTTTGGGCCTTGGGAATCCTATTTCCTTATTGCCGAAGCGGCCCTGAAAGGCTGGAATACCCCCATACCGGCCAAGGAGGCTTACGAAAAAGGTGTACGCCTTAGCTTGGAATACCACAACTGCGCCCAGTATGCCGATGCATACCTGGCCTCGAAAGATTATAGTAATGTGGGAACTTCGGTGGCCTGGGATCATACCGAAGAACCTCCAGCAACAATACAAGTGGATGTGACAGACGGGGAAACAGGGAAGCTTGTTAAGTATACTTACAAGTATCCTGTGGCTGCGTTAACAAGGTATGGAAAGGCACTGAACGACCATATGACCAAGGTTATTACCCAAAAATACCTGGCACAATGCCCCTACTTGTGCTTGGAAGCGTGGTCGGATTACCGCAGAACGGGTTTGCCTTTCTTTGAAACCCCTGCTGCAGACTCCAGCATACCAACAATGACGCACCTGACGCCTAATAAAGTAACCGAACAACAAACATACAACCTATTTCCACAACGGTTACGGTACCCTTCTACGTTCCAAAACAGTAACCCCGAAGGCTACAAGCAGGCGCTGGATTATATAGGTGGAACAAATGAAATATTTACTCCCTTGGCTTGGGCTAAGAAGTAGGAGCTGAAATACTCCAAAATAAAAAAGGAGTTGGCTGGAAACATATCGTTTCAGGCCAACTCTTTTTTTGTTCTACACCCCCAAAGAGCGGGCATACCAAAACTGAACTTGGTATGCCCGCCTTCCCTTATGAAGAATGTAGAGGGGGTTACTTTTGGTTAATAACGTGATGCACAGTGCCAATAACCTCTTGTGCCAGTGCCAGTGCCTCTTCTTCGCTGGGAGCCTCGGCATAGATTCGCAAGATAGGCTCGGTATTGCTTTTGCGAAGGTGAACCCACGCTGTGGGGAAGTCGAGCTTCAGCCCGTCAATAGTAGTGGCTTCGGCATTGCTGTATTTTTCTTTTAGTGCAGAAACAAGCGTGTCGAAGTTTAAAACTTCGGGCAACTCTACTTTTTCTTTGGCCATGGCGTATTTAGGTAGCATTTGCAGTAGCTGTGCGGGTGTTAGCGTTCTTTTCGCCATCATGGTTAAATACAAAGCTATGCCAACAAGGGCATCGCGCCCGTAATGCAAGGCAGGTAGTATTACACCACCGTTTCCTTCACCGCCAATAAGCGCGGATACCTCTTTCATTTTGTGTACAACATTTACTTCGCCTACTGCTGCCGTATGGTATTCGCCTCCTCGTGCGTAGGTGATGTCTCGTAAGCCTCGGGACGAGGATAGGTTGGATACCGTTTTTGCGCCAGGGTTCTGCTCCAATAGGTAGTCGGCAATACTAATAAGGGTATTTTCTTCTCCAAACATAGTGCCGTCTTCACACATAATGGCGAGCCTATCTACGTCGGGGTCTACGGCAAATCCCACATGGGCCTTTTTCTCGGTTACGATATTGGATAGGTCCTGGAGGTGTATTGCCAAAGGCTCGGGGTTGTGTGCAAAATCTCCTGTTACTTCTCCGTTTAGTACAATAACTTCGGCTACGCCTAACTCGGTTAGTAGCTTGGGTACAATAAGGCTTCCTACGGAGTTGATGCAGTCCACAGCTACCCTAAATCCACAAGCCCGAATGGCTTCGGCGTCTACATAGGGCAGGTTTAGGATATCTTGTATATGGCGTTCGGTATAGTTGCGTTGGGTTACCTTCCCTAAGTCGTTTACCGATGCGAATACGAAGGCGCGTTCCTGTGCAATTTGCAACACCTCTTCGCCTTCTGTTGCGTTAAGGAACTCACCTCGGTGGTTAAGTAGTTTTAGTGCATTCCAATGCCGAGGGTTGTGGCTGGCGGTGATAATGATGCCTCCATCGGCAAGCTCATGCACCACTGCTATTTCGGTGGTGGGGGTGGTGGCGTAGTCCAAATCCACTACTTCAAGCCCCATAGCTTGCAGGGTAGGTATCACAATACCTTTAACAATTTCGCCCGAAATTCGGCCGTCCCGAGCTACTACTACTTTCCCAGCACGTATGGGGCTGTTCTTCTTGATGAAAGTAGCGTAAGCAGCTGTGAATTCTGCAATATTTATAGGGTTTAGGCCAGAGGTAACGTCGCCTCCTATAGTTCCCCTAATTCCGGAAATAGAGCTAATCAAACTCATAGGTTCTTATTGTTATGGATGAAAAACGAGGGTTGCAAGTAGAGGATTACTTCTTGAAGCGAAATGTGAGGCGTTCAAAGAACACCGGTAACCCATTCCTATTGGCAAACGAGGGGCCTTCCCGGAATGTGGTTATAAGCTGTACTTCGCTGTTATCGCCAACATATTTCATAGCCTCTTGCATGGCAGAGCAGGAGAGCCGGAAAATGCTTTGTTCGTCCTTGCTTGCCTTGGGGTCTGGCGTAATTATCTCTTTGGAGTCATTGTATACGAAAGAGAGGGGGGGAGTGCCACCAGAGTATGCACTTAGGTTGTCGTAGGTGGTAGAGTCGCGCGGACTAATAACCTTGAGTTGGAAACGGGCATGCACTACGGTTTTCCCGCTTATGGGTTCGTTTGTCCCTGGCTTAACAACCCGTAGGTATACGCCTTCTAATATTTGAACGAAGGTGTGCTCGTTGGTTACCTTGCCTTCGGGCATCTTGTCCACCACAGTGATACCTTGCTCTTGCAGGAAATGGTTTATTTCTTTGGTTTCTCTTTTCACCATTTCAACGTAAGATATCCTGTTTTTTGAACAAGCTCCGAGTGCCAATGATAATAACGCTATGGCAAACAGCCAGTGTATTTTGGTTTTAATGGTTAGCATGTTTTAAAGGTGTAAAAGAGGCGGTTAAAAGGCCGCATTATTGGGTGTGCGGGGGAATGGTATTACATCACGAATATTGGCCATACCTGTAACAAATAGCAAGAGGCGCTCAAAGCCAAGTCCAAACCCGGAGTGTGGGCATGTACCCCAGCGCCTGGTATCAAGGTACCACCATATATCCTCGGCAGGTACATTCATCTCTTTAGCTCGTTGCACAAGCTTGTCGTAATTCTCTTCGCGCTGCGAGCCTCCAATAATCTCTCCAATTTTTGGGAATAGTACGTCCATTCCTCTAACCGTTTTACCGTCCTCGTTTTGTTTCATGTAAAAGGACTTTATTTCTTTCGGGTAATCGGTAAGAATTACAGGCGCTTTGAAATGTGTTTCTACCAAATAGCGTTCATGTTCGGCCGCTAAATCGGCTCCCCAATAAATAGGGAATTCAAACTTATGCCCCTCCTTAACGGCTTGTTCTAATATTTCCACGCCTTGGGTATAGGTTAGGCGTACAAACTTGTTCCGGAGTACGAAGTCCAACCTGTTAAGCAGGTCGGGGTCTATCATTTTATTCAGGAATGCCAAGTCGTCGTTGCAATACTTTAATGCCCATTCTATGCAGTATTTAATGAACTCTTCGGCAAGGTCCATGTTATCCTCAATTTCGGCAAAGGCAACTTCTGGCTCTATCATCCAAAACTCGGCTAAGTGCCTGGGGGTGTTGGAGTTCTCGGCTCGGAATGTAGGCCCAAAGGTGTATATCTGCCCGAGTGCGGTAGCTGCCAGTTCGCCTTCCAGTTGCCCCGAAACCGTTAGGTTGGCATGGCGTCCAAAGAAGTCCTGAGTGTAATCTACGTCTCCTTCTGGGGTTTTGGGGAGTTGCTCAAGGTCGAGTGTTGTTACCTTAAACATTTGTCCGGCACCCTCGCAGTCGGAGGCGGTGATGAGTGGCGTATGGAAGTAGAAGAAGCCTTTCTCGTGAAAGAAGGTATGGATGGCCATTGCCATGTGGTGGCGAATCCGGAAGATCGCCCCAAAGGTGTTGGTACGAGGCCTCATGTGTGCTATTTCGCGGAGGAACTCCCAGCTGTGTCCTTTCTTTTGCAAAGGGTAGGTTTGGGGGTCGGCTTCGCCATATAAATGGATGTGGTGGGCTTGTATCTCTACATTCTGCCCTTGTCCGGCGGACTCTACAAGCGTCCCGTCCACTCCTATACAGGCTCCTGTGGTTATTTGCTTAAGCAGGTCGGGGTTAAACTTTTCTACCTCCACAACTATTTGGAGGTTGTGTATGCAAGAGCCGTCGTTAAGGGCAATGAAGTTGAGGCTTTTGCTTCCCCTTTTAGTCCGGACCCAACCGCGAACGTTCACGGTTGAGCCGAAAGAGGGTTCTTTTATGATGTTTATTATAGGTGTCCGTTTCATAAATGGATAGGTTACAGGTTATTCGAAAGCACCCATTTTGAGCATGTTAACCTCTTCCTGGGTTAGGAAACGCCATTTGCCACGGCCAAGGTTTTTCTTGGTTAGTCCGGCAAAGTATACCCTGTCCAGTTTACGTACGTGGTAGCCCAGTGTGCTGAAAAGGCGTCGTACAATACGGTTTCGGCCAGAGTGTATTTCTATACCTACTTGGCTATGGTTATCGTCGGAAACATAGCTAACGGCATCGGCGTGCATTTCGCCATCTTCAAGGTCTACCCCATCGGCCAGTTTCTGCATATCTTCTACGGTCACATCTCTGTCCAGCCACACATGGTAAATCTTTTTCTTTTTAAACGAGGGGTGTACCAGTTTCGATGCCAGGTCGCCATCGTTGGTAAGGAGTAGTACTCCTGTGGTGTTCCTGTCCAGCCTGCCAACGGGGAAGAGGCGCTGAGGGCATGCGTTCTTAACCAGGTTCATAACGGTGAAGCGCTCTTGAGGGTCGTCGGTGGTAGTAACGCATTTACGGGGTTTATTGAGCAGTACGTAAACCTTTTGCTCCAGGTTAACATCCTTGCCGTTTACCGTTATTTTGTCGTTGAGGGTAACTTTTACCCCTAATTCGGTAATAACATTTCCGTTTACTGTTACTTCGCCTGCCAAAATCTTCTCATCGGCCAATCGGCGAGAGCATACGCCCGAGTTTGCTAAGAATTTGTTTAGGCGTATAGGTTCATCGGGGGCGTAGAATACGTTTTCGTATACAATAGGTTTAGGCCGTGGAATGAACTTTTTGGGTTTGTGAGGAGGCCGGTTTTTACCGCCCGCAAAGTTATCGAAGCGTCGGCCTGGCATTGGCCTGTTGTTGTTTCGGTTCGAGGGGTAGCGGTTATTGGGTCGGTAGCCCCTGTCGGGTTGGTACCCAGGATAACCATCGTTATTATTGTTTGGGTAGAAGGGGCGCGACTCGTTGTTTTGTTGGTAGTAATTGCGGTTGTTATAGCGGTCCCGGTAGTTGTTACGTGCTTGGTTATTATCGTAGTACCGCTCTTCCCGTCCTGGGTAGTAGGGGCGGGTATTGGAGTAGTTGTTATATTCGTTGCGGTCGTTGTATGAGCGGCGTTCGTAAGAGGGGTATCGGTTCTCTTGATACTCTTTTTGTTCATACCTTTCGCGGTAGCTGTACCTGGGTTGTTCATAGCTATTTGTAGGGCGTTCGTAGTTGCTTGTGGGGCGTTCGTAGCCAGGGCGTTGCTCGCGGGAGTAGTTGTTGTAGTTAGGCCTTTCGTAGTGGGTGTCGGGGCTGTTGTTATACCTGTTTTGGCCGTAACGGTCGTATGGCGTTCTGCGGGGGGGGATAGGGCCTCGGTGTTCGTTGTCGGCCGAGAACCGGGAGGAGTATTCGCTGGGGCCAGCATATCTTCTTTCGGGAGCGCCAGCGGTAGCATCGGCAATTCGTACTCTTTTTCGTCTTTGAGGTTGTTCTGGTGCGTCAAAGCTAACAGCGGTCTGGGTGTTGTTCTCCTCCTTAGTTTCCTTGTTTTCTGTTACCGGAGTGTTCTGAAGTTCTTTTTCTTCCATAATTAAGTTTGCAATAATTAGTTCTGCTTGTTTTTAAGGTTCGTTCCTATTGTCGTTGGTTACAGGCTTTTTCTCAAAAGGATAGCAGAAAAATGGGGTAATTGTTTTTGCTTGGTAGTATAGTTGGTATTTTGTTATATGAAAGTTTCTTTTCCCCCAAGTTTTTTTCTTAGTATACGCCAGTATAGTTGCTGGGGGTTATTTTTTTCATTTCCTCTTTGATTTCATCGGGTACGTTGAGGTTATTTATGAAGTCCTGCACATCTTGGGGGGTTAGTGGCTTATTGGTGCGGGTTAGTCCCTTTAAGGCTTCGTAGGCCTGGGGGTACTTTTCTCTTCTGAGAATTGTTTGGAGGGCTTCTGCAATAACTGGTAGCGCATTATTTAAGTCGGCCCGAATCTTAGGCTCGTTAAGGATTACTTTATTAATCCCTTTAAGGAGGCTATTAAAAGCAATATAGGAGTAGGCAACGGGCATTCCCAGGTTGCGCATTACTGTGGAGTCCGTAAGGTCGCGCTGCAAGCGAGATATGGGGAGCTTGTGGGCCAGGAATTCTGCACTGGCAATAGCTATGCCCAAGTTACCTTCGGCATTCTCGTAGTCTATGGGATTTACTTTGTGGGGCATTGCCGAGGACCCTACCTCGCCTTCCTTTATGCGTTGTTTAAAGTAGTCGTTGGATATGTATTGCCACATATCTCGGCAAAAGTCTACCAAAATCACAAAGATGCGTTTCATGGCATCCAACAAGGCTGCCAGGTTGTCGTAGTTAGATATTTGTGTGGTGTACTCTTCCAGCTCCATACCTAAGGAGTGCTGGGCAAAGCGCCGGGCAAAGGCTCTCCAATCGTTGTTGGGGTAAGCTACATGGTGGGCGTTCATGTTGCCTGTTGCGCCTCCAAACTTTACTGTTTGTGGTATGGCTTGCAGGAGGGTTATTTGTTGGTCCAGGCGGTACACAAACACTTGTATTTCCTTACCTAATTTTGTGGGGGAGGCTGGTTGCCCATGTGTGCGGGCTAACATAGGGATGCCGGCCCACTCTTTGGCACAGTTTGCCAAGGCGTCGCGCACCTTTTTTAGTTGGGGCAGCCACACTTGGGTTAATGCCTCTTTTAGCATTAGGGGTTGGGCTGTGTTGTTGATGTCCTGCGAGGTTAGGCCAAAGTGTACGAATTCTTTTAGTTCGGCAAGGGCAGGGTTGGTTATTTGTTCTTTAATGTAATACTCTACGGCTTTAACGTCGTGGTTGGTAACCCCTTCTATCTCCTTAATCCTTTTTGCTGCGTCCTCGTTGAAGTTGTTGAATATGTTTCTTAGGGTTTGGTGGTGGTCCGGGTTCCTAAGAGGGGCCAAACTCTCCAATTCGTCGGATAAGGCTATCAAGTACTCAATTTCAACGTACACACGGTATTTTATCAGGGCATATTCCGAGAAAAACTCGCTCAGCGGTTCTGTTTGTTTCCGGTATCTGCCATCTACTGGTAAAATAGCTGTTAAGGAGGATAGGTTCATTAGTGTTATAGGTAAGGGGGTTACACGTCCTATGAAACAAAGGTACAAAAAGAGGAGCATAAAAAAACAACCACCTCACTGGGCAATAAGCCGGTGAGGTGGTTGTTATTTTTTTGTGGGTTACTTCGCAGAGTCCACAATAGCTTTAAACGCTTCGGGGTGGTTCATTGCAAGGTCGGCAAGGACTTTGCGGTTGATTTCTATACCCTTCTTCTTAAGGTCGCCCATTAACCGAGAGTAAGAGGTGCCTTCCAAACGTGCTGCGGCATTTATACGTTGTATCCACAGTGCACGGAAGTTGCGTTTCTTGTTCTTTCTGTCTCGATAGGCATAGAGTAAACCCTTTTCCCATGTATTTTTGGCTACCGTCCACACATTTTTGCGGGCACCGTAGTAGCCACGGGTAAGTTTCAGGATGCGTTTTCTCTTTGCTCTGGAAGCTACGTGATTGACTGATCTTGCCATTTTTCTTTTTGTTTTGAAGGATGAGCGGTCTTAGTGTAAGACGCTTACAGGCTATCATCCTCTGTTATAAAAATCTCGTTGTGTGAAAACTCTTTCGTGAGCGTATTACCTTTTACCAAGCAGAGTCAGAACGCTGTTCATATCTACGGGGTGTACGTAGTTAGTGTCCGTTAAGGACCTTTTTTGCTTTTTGGACTTCTTGGTCAAGATGTGTCTCTTGAAAGCATGTTTACACTTGATTTTACCTGATCCGGTAAGGGCGAACCTTTTTTTAGCACCGGAATTAGTCTTCCTTTTAGGCATTGTACAATTCTGATAAATTAAATACTGAATATAATTACTACAAGAGGGGAAGCCCCCTCCGAGATAATTTTAAGGGGTTATTGGTTGTCGTTGGTTTCGTTTTTGGGGGGTGTTGCAGCTTTTTTTCGTTGCGATGTTGGTTTTTTTGGCGAAAACATCATAATCATGCGTTTCCCTTCCAGCACAGGCATTTGGTCCACTTTGGCGTACTCCTCAAGGTCGCTGGCAAAGCGCAACAGCAGTATCTCGCCTTGGTCCTTGAAAAGTATTGAGCGGCCCCGGAAAAATACGAATGCTTTTACTTTGCACCCTTCCTCTAAAAAACCTTTGGCATGTTTGAGCTTAAAACTGTAGTCGTGCTCATCGGTTTGAGGTCCAAAACGAATTTCTTTAACCACTACTTTAACGGACTTAGCCCTTTGTTCCTTCAGTTTTTTACGCTGTTGGTACAAGAACTTTTGGTAGTCCATTATTTTACATACTGGAGGCGCAGCGTTGGGGGATATTTCTACCAAATCCAAATCCAACTCTTCTGCCATTTTTAAGGCTTGTTGGGTGGTATATATTCCCTGTTCTACATTTTCTCCAACTACGCGTATCTCTTTGGCTCGTATGCGCTCGTTAATACGGTGTTGGGGGGCATTGGCTGCTTGGTTTTTAGTTTCTTTTGCCATTCAGTATGTTTGAAGTTTATTAATTGACTTTTAGTGGGTGTGGGCTACGAAATGGAGGCGTCTTTTTTCCAGGCGTTCATTTGGTCGTCCACCAGCCCTAAAAGTTGGTTCGCAAATATAGCAATTTCTTCCGAACCTTGGTCACCTTCGCCTTGTTTCCGAACAGAAACAGTGCCCGATTCCTGTTCTTTTTCGCCTACTATAAGGAGGTAGGGTATTCGTTTCAGTTCGTTATCGCGAATTTTCTTGCCTATCTTTTCGTTGCGGTCGTCCACTACAACCCTTATATCTTCTTGGGTTAGTTCTTTGGCCACCTGGTAGGCGTAGCTGTTGTATTTTTCGCTTACAGGGAGTACCACAACTTGGTCCGGCGCTAACCATAGCGGGAATTTCCCAGCTGTATGTTCTATAAGCACGGCAACAAAGCGTTCCATGGAGCCAAAGGGGGCGCGGTGAATCATTACGGGACGGTGTTTTTTATTGTCCTCGCCGGTGTACTCTAACTCAAACCTTTCGGGTAGGTTATAGTCCACCTGAATGGTTCCTAATTGCCATTTTCGGCCCAGGGCGTCTTTAACCATAAAGTCCAGTTTGGGGCCATAGAATGCAGCTTCTCCGTACTCTATTTTAGCTGGCAGTCCTTTTTCTTCGCAAGCTTCAATAATAGCGCGTTCGGCTTTTTCCCAGTTTTCTTCGGAGCCAATGTATTTGTCGCGGTTCTCTTTGTCGCGGAGCGATATTTGTGCCTCGAAGTTGTTGAAGTCGAGGGCTTTAAAGATAATGAATATGATATCCATTACCTTCTTAAATTCGTCCTTTATTTGTTCGGGGGTACAAAACAAGTGGGCGTCGTCTTGGGTGAAACCGCGTACGCGAGTAAGCCCATGGAGCTCGCCACTTTGTTCGTAACGGTATACTGTGCCAAACTCGGCTAACCTAACGGGGAGGTCCTTATAGGAGTGGGGACGAGTTTTGTATACCTCGCAGTGGTGTGGGCAGTTCATGGGTTTAAGCATAAACTCTTCCCCCTCTTGGGGCGTTGTGATAGGGCGGAAAGAGTCTGCCCCATACTTAGCCCAGTGCCCCGAGGTAATGTATAAATTCTTGCTCCCAATATGTGGGGTTATTACTTGTTGGTAGCCGTACCGCTTTTGTATTTTTTTTAGGTACTCTTCCAACAGCAGGCGTAGTTGTGTACCCCTTGGAAGCCATAAGGGAAGCCCAGCACCCACGTTTTGCGAGAAGGCAAAAAGTTCCAGCTCTTTGCCTATTTTGCGGTGGTCTCTTTTCTTGGCCTCTTCCAACATTACCATATAATCTTCCAGCATCTTGGCTTTAGGGAAGGTGATACCGTAGATGCGTGTAAGCATGCCACGCTTTTCGTCGCCTCGCCAATAGGCTCCTGCTACCGACAATAATTTTATGGCTTTTATTGGAGCGGTGGAGAGTAGGTGAGGGCCTCGGCACAAGTCCTTAAAACCGCCTTGTTCGTAGGTGGTAATTGTGCCGTCCTCTAATTCCTCTATTAATTCCACCTTGTATTGGTCGCCTTTGGTTTTCCAGTAGTCCAAGGCTTCTTGCTTGCTAACCTTGCGGCGTGTTAGGGTTGCTTTTTGGGCTGCAAGCTCCTTCATTTTCTTTTCTATGGCGGGGAGGTCGGCTTCCTTAATTTGAATGCCTTGCCCAGGGTCTACATCGTAGTAGAACCCCATATCAATAGCGGGGCCTATACCAAATTTTATGCCTGGGTACAGCTCCTGTAAGGCTTCGGCCATAAGGTGGGCGCTGGTATGCCAAAAGGTGTGTTTGCCTTCGGGGTCGTCCCACTTATAAAATTGTAGCGTGGCATCCGCTTCCAATGGCGTGTTAAGGTCCACTATTTTGCCGTTTACACCAGCACTTAGTATTTCTCGTGCTAAACCAGCGCTTATGCTTTGGGCAATTTCAAGTGGAGTGATGCCTGCGGTATATGTTTTTATTGCCCCATCGGGGAATGTTATCTTGATATCCATCTATAATACAGTATTATACTGTGGGCAAAAATACAACTTTTCCTGCAATAGTGCTCCTGTTTTTTTTAAGAACTTCTTCGTGGTTGGGGTAAGGCTTATAACCTATCCTTTTTATTAAGGGGGGGATTGGGGAGCGGGGAAGGGATGGTTTGTGCGTAATATTCGGGACGTTTCCACCTTAAATTTGGGGGTGATTTTGGGGTGGAGTCTCGCCTGGGAGGCCAGGCGTTTTTTGCCCTGAAAAATGGGGTGATTTTTCACCGAAATATTAGGGCAAATTGGTGCTCTTTTTTTGGGGTGAAAAATGAGGGGAAAATGGGGTGAAAATGGGGCGATTTTTGGGGTGAAAGCACGACTGCCCGCAATCCCTTTACCAGAGCGGGTTTGCGAGGGGTGTTAAAAGTTGTGTAAAAATAACTGCGCTTTCTTTTTCAACAAACTGCGCTTTTCGTCACGACAAACTGCGCTTTCTTTTTTGAAAGACTCCGCAGATACTTTTTTTGCACCTCCAAAAAACGCAAAAAAATGGCCTGAATTTCGCCCCCTTTTTCGTCCTGTTTTTGAGGGTAAATTTCGGACCTAAAATCCCCCCAAATTTTGCCCTCATTTTTACCCTGTTTTTTTGTTCCCATTTTCACCCCAAAAACTTCTCTTTTTTTCTTGTGTCGGGGTGGTTTTTCTAGGGTGATTTTAGGTGTTGTTTGGGGGCTCTTTATGGGGAAAAGGGTAAAAAAAAAGCAGGAGCAGCGAAACACAGGTTTCGCTACTCCCGCTCTTTTTTTGTTTGGTGAGGTTAGTCTATATCGTCCAGCCCACCTTTTAAGTATTGCTCTATGGCATCTGTGCTCATTCCAGTTGTGGAGAATCCTCCATCGTGGAAAAGGTTTTGCATGGTTACCTTTCGGGTGAGGTCGGAAAACATAACCACGCAGTAGTCGGCACATTCATCGGCACTGGCATTGCCTAATGGCGAAATTTTATGGGCGAAGTGGCGTAAGTTGTACATGCCTTCTACTCCGCTGCCAGCTGTTGTTGGGGTTGGGGATTGTGAAATGGTATTGATGCGTACCCCTTTTTCTTTTCCATAAACCAAGCCAAAGCTGCGTGCAATGGACTCTAAGAGGCTTTTAGCA
>JAEWGA010000050.1 GCA_023388555.1 Bacteroidota bacterium
CTTATCATGAATACCTACAGGAAACTACAGCCCGCTAAAATGCTGGTTATCTACTCAGCTATCATCACCGCAATCCTTGGTTACGGTGTGTATTATGCCTTTACCCAAGGAAATGGTTTAATACAAACTGTTGTTATAATAGCTGCACTATTGGTTGTATTACCCATACTAAAGATGCCAACAAGCGTACAAGAGGACGATAATTGCATACGCATCAATCAAGTTGTTGGACATAAAGTGTTTCTTAAAAAAGAGTACGTCATAACCCCCATTAAAACAAAGAGTTCCTTCTCGGTACGTATGTTTGCTACATCGGTGTACTTGTATTGGGGTTACTTTTGGTCCAAATCCTTAGGCTCCTTCTATGCACTATGCGTGAATAACAGCAACCTAATAATGCTCACCAACAAGGACACTGGAAATAAAATAGTTATTGACGCTCCAGCTGGAGAAGCAAGCAGGCTTGGGTAATACTTGATGGCGTAAAGCGGCAACGCCTTTACCCCTATTGAAACGTAATGTAAACAAGTAAGCGTGGGGCTGCATCGTAATGCACGGGTTACGATGCAGCCCCTTTTTTGTCACGCTTTTGTGCAGGCTGGCATAACAGCATATCCCCCCAAAAACACTCCTCCGAAACGCCCCTCTCCCTAACCACCACCAAAACGTCCCCAAGGCCCTGCTACCTAATCACCGCCTCAATCACTAAACCCCAAACACTGCCCCAAGCCTCCTGCCCTAAATTTCGCCAGTAGGCCCCATACCCCAACGTTCCACGCCAGCAAAGCGGCACCAAGCAAAACAAACAGCTACTAAAGCAGAGCAAAACGCACTAAAATCCGTATATTTGAACCTTGTCCTCACCATATAGTATTGAGGTTTCGCGCATGAGATATAAATATGATGTTATTGTTGTAGGCGCTGGTCACGCTGGTTGTGAAGCCGCATCGGTCGCGGCTCGCATGGGGTCCCAAACCCTTCTCATCACTATGGACCTGGAAAAGATAGCCCAAATGAGCTGTAACCCAGCCGTTGGAGGAATTGCCAAAGGCCAGATAGTCAGGGAGATAGACGCATTAGGAGGCGGCATGGGACAGATAACGGACCGCACCTCTATCCAGTTCAGGATGCTTAACCGAAGCAAAGGGCCTGCCATGTGGAGCCCTCGTGCCCAGTGCGACCGTATGCGCTTTAGCGAAGCCTGGAAACTACGTTTGGAGCAAACGGAGAACCTTTCTCTGTGGCAAGATGTGGTTGAAGAACTGCTTCTGCAGGGCAACCGTGTAGTTGGTGTAAAAACACAATTAGGACTATCGTTCTTAGCACCAGCAGTGGTACTTACCAACGGGACTTTCTTGGGCGGAAAGATGCATATAGGCCGGGTGCAGATGTCGGGAGGACGGTTGGCGGAACCCACAACATACGGGCTTACAACCCAGCTGTGCGAGTTAGGATTCGAGAGCGACCGAATGAAAACAGGTACCCCCATGCGTTTAGATGCACGTACTATACATTTCGATTTGTGCGATGTGCAACATGGTGATACCGACGGGCGAGGGTTCTCTTTCAACCCCTCGGAGCGCAACCACCAGCTCACCCAGAGGCCTTGCCATATAACTTATACCAACCCTTCCGTTCACCAAATCCTGCACAATCACCTTAGCGAGTCGCCCCTATACAATGGTCAAATCCAGAGCATTGGCCCTCGCTACTGCCCAAGCATCGAAACCAAAATACACACCTTTGCCGACAAAGAAAAGCACCAACTCTTCCTGGAACCCGAAGGAGAATACACCACCGCATACTACGTTAACGGCTTCTCCTCTTCCCTTCCTTTCGAGGTCCAGGAACGCGCTATCCGTGAAATTCCAGCCCTACGCGATGCACACATCTTACGGCCCGGATATGCCATAGAGTACGACTTCTTCCCCCCCACCCAGCTACTCCACACTCTGGAAACGAAACGAGTAAAAGGACTCTTCTTTGCTGGCCAGATAAACGGGACTACGGGATATGAAGAAGCTGGCGGACAGGGACTTATAGCCGGCATAAACGCTCACTTCCATGTTCATTCTCCGCAAAAAAGTTTCACTTTGGGCAGAGACGAGGCCTACATTGGCGTGCTTATTGATGATTTGGTAACGAAGGGCGTGGATGAACCATACCGCATGTTTACCAGCAGGGCCGAGTACCGCATACTGCTCCGGCAAGATAATGCCGACCAACGGCTCACCCCCAAAGCCCACCAAATAGGAGCCGCCACAACCGAACAGCTCGACAGGCTACACACAAAACTGCATTGGACAGCGGAGATACTCAAACTCTGCCACCAAACCACCATCTCGCCCATCCAGGCAGAGGCGTTCTTACAGCAACACCAAACCTCGCCGTTAAAGCAAGGGGTAAAACTACACGATTTGGTGTTACGCCCCACCCTTCACCTCGAGAGCCTAAGCAGCATCTGCCCCGAGCTCCGAAGCCTTTACGAAGCACTACCACCAGAGCTATCGGCCGAAATTATTGAGAGTGCCGAAATTGCCATCAAGTACCAAGGATACATCAGCCGGGAACGGGACTTAGCAGAGAAGGCGAAGCGGTTGGAGCATATCCCTCTTCGGGGGCGTTTCGACTACAATAACATACAGTCGCTCTCCACCGAAGCCCGCCAAAAACTCTCCAAAATAGACCCCGAAACCATTGGACAAGCCTCCCGAATCCCAGGTATATCGCCCAGCGATATTAATATACTGTTGGTCCTTTTAGGAAGATAAAACAGTCAATGTTTCACGTGGAACAACCATGGTTATACTTCGGAAAGAGATCAAAGAAAGCCTGAGCCTTGTGCCCCATAAGCCCGGGTGTTACAAATACCGGGACGAAGAAGGGCGCGTTATTTACGTTGGGAAGGCCAAAGACCTTAATAAAAGACTATCGTCGTACTTCCAAAAGACACCAGATGACCCCAAAACAAGGGCCCTACTCCGCCACTTCTCAAGTATCGAGTACATGGTTGTGGAAACAGAACACGACGCCCTGCTGCTGGAATACAATCAAATACGCGAGTTTCAGCCCAAATACAACATACTCCTTAAAGAGGGAAACGCCTACCCCTCCATTTGCATTAAAAACGAACCTTTCCCCAGAGTATTCTCTACCCACAAACCCCAGCCCGACGGCTCTACCTACTACGGCCCCTACCCCCAAGTGGCTATGGCGCATACCTTTGTCCGACTATTCCGCAACCTCTACAATCTGCGCACTTGCAACCTGCCACTTACGCCCGAAAAAATAAAGCAAAACAAGTTCCGCGTTTGCTTACAGTACCATATACACCGTTGCGATGCCCCATGCGTTGGGAAAATATCCGAAGAACAGTACCTTAACTACATTCGCGACATCAAAGAAATACTCAACGGCAACGTAAAGGAACTGATGCAACGCATCCGAACACAAATGCAGCAACACGCCCAGGAACTCCAGTTCGAGCAGGCACAACAATGCAAGGAGGTTTTGCAGAAACTGGAGAATTTCCAAGGCAAATCCACTATCACCTCTACATCCCTACAGCACGCCCTGGTAATAACATGCGTTTCGGACACAGAGGCTTTCTACGTAAACTACCTGGAGATACATCACGGCAACATCGTTTCCGGACAAACATTGGAGTACAAAAAAGGTGCCGAGCAAGAGGAGGATGACACCCTCGCCTCAATCATTATCAACATTACCAAAACCACCCGTAAACAGGTAAGTGAAATACTCTTGCAAAAAGCACCCCAGTTTGCACTACCACCGCAATACAAGGTTAGTGTTCCACAACGAGGCGATAAACACAAACTCGTGGAGCTTTCCCTTGCCAACGCTGCACAATACATGCAGGATAAGCAACGACAAAGGGAAAAGCTCAACCCCGCCCAGGAAAACATGCGCCTCCTAAAGGCCCTGCAATCGGCCATAGGCTTACCCACCCTTCCTGCCCATATAGAATGTTTCGATAACTCCAACATTAGCGGTGCTTCACCAGTGGCAGCATGCGTCGTATTCAAAAATGCACGCCCCAGCAAAGAGGATTACCGACACTTCCACATACAAAGCGTTACCGGCCCCAACGACTATGCCAGCATGCGCGAAGTGGTGACCCGAAGGTACACCTCCCTTCTAAGTAAAAACAAACCACTGCCCAACCTTATTTTGGCCGACGGAGGAAAAGGGCAAATGAGCGCCATTAACGACGCCCTCCAAAGTATTGGTATTACCATCCCGGTAGTAGGACTCTCCAAGGACGAAAGGCACCGTACCGCCAACGTTCTTTACGGTAACCCACCCGAGGTAATAGGCATCATGAGTAACCACCCCGCCTTTAAGCTATTGGAACAAATTCAGCGAGAGGTACACCGTTTTGCCATCACCTTCCACCGCAAAGTACACAGCAAAACCTTAACACATTCCCAGCTGAACGAAATCCCCGGCATAGGCCCTGCTACACAAAAAAAACTGCTCAATCACTTCAAATCCTTCAAACGCATACAGGGGGCATCGCAGCAGGAACTTGCCGAAGTGGTAGGTAACGCCAAAGCCACCCTACTCCACCAACACTTCAACCCCACCCAATCATGAAAGCCGTTATACAACGCGTACGCCATGCTACACTATCCATTGGAGGCAAACAACACGCCCAAATAGGGGCAGGTTTGCTGGTATTCCTGGGGATAGGCTACAACGACACCACCGAGGACATCCAGTACCTCGTAAAAAAAATAACACAGCTACGCATCTTCAACGATGAAGCGGGAACCATGAACCTGAACCTCCAAACCATTCAGGGTGAGCTCCTGCTGGTATCACAATTCACCCTTTGGGCCGACACCCGAAAAGGAAACCGCCCCTCCTACATACGCGCCGCAGCCCCCAACCTGTCGTTACCACTCTACAACAAGGCCGTAGAAGCCTTCCAACAACAGCTTGGCAATAAACTACAAAGCGGCGTGTTTGGTGCAGATATGCAGATTGAACTCCTTAACGACGGGCCAGTCACAATTATTATCGACTCTCAGGAACGATAAACCAACCTAAAAACGTATTTTTGTTTCACGTGAAAAGTAAAACATGACAATAGAAACATTACAAAAAAACGTGGACGCCTGGATAAAAGAGTATGGCGTACGCTACTTCCACCCCCTCACCAACATGGCTATACTTACCGAAGAGGTGGGAGAACTTGCCCGAATACTCTCGCGTAAGTACGGAGAACAGTCCGCCAAAGAAACCGAAGATTTATCCAACGAAAAACTTGCCGACGAACTTACCGATGTTCTTTGGGTGCTAACCTGCATTGCCAACCAAACAGGATGCAACCTTACCGAGGCTTTCCAACGTAATATGAAAAAGAAAAGTGAGCGCGACGCTCAACGACACCTACAAAACCCAAAACTAAAACAGTAATTTCAACCTATTATTCCATAGAATTATGAGTAGCAATTTCGAAAAAGTATTCGAGGGATACCAACCCATTGGTTCCCTCTCCGATATCCAAAGTAAAATCAGCGACATCCTTAATGCCCACTACGAAAAAGCAAATAACAAGGACAACATCCGGTTATTACACAGCTTCGTGGACCTAACATCGCTAAACTCTACCGACTCCGAGGACAGCATCTATAACTTCGTAAAACAGGTTAACAACCTGGACGAAACAGACCCCACCATTCCACCCGTAGCGGCAATTTGTGTATACCCCAACTTTGTACGCACTGTAAAAGAAAACCTCACAACCGAAGGTGTATCCATCGCCTGCGTTGCAGGCGGATTCCCCTCATCCCAAACATTCCCAGAAGTAAAAATGACCGAAGCTGGGCTTGCCTTAGAAGATGGTGCCAATGAAGTTGATATAGTACTTCTTTTAGGCGAATTCCTAAGCGGAAACTACCAAGAGGTAATAGACGACATCAAGGAAATACGAGACCTCTGCAAAAAAGAAAAACTAAAGGTAATACTCGAAACTGGCGCTTTGCAAACCCCACAAAACATACAAAGGGCCTCCATCTTATCCCTCTATGCAGGAGCCGACTTTATAAAAACAAGTACTGGCAAAGAATACCCCGGCGCCTCACTCGAAGCAGCCTACATCATGTGCCAAGTGCTTAAAACCTACGAGCAACTATCCGGAGAAAAAAGAGGACTCAAAGTGTCTGGCGGAATCCGAACGGCAGAAGATGCCCTTAAATACTTCTGCATTGTTAAACATGTACTCGGAGAGGAATATCTCACCCCCGAATACTTCCGCATTGGTGCCAGCTCCCTGGTTAACGACATCTACAAACATCTCAAATAAGCCCGCTATAAATTCCCTCCCAAGCCACGTTACCTCAACGCAGGTAGCGTGGCTTTTTTACAAAACTTCACAACAAACAGGGCGAGCCTTTAAGCAGTATTTAACATTCATAAAGAATCGATCTACAAAACGCCCCTCATAAACACGTCTAAAACCAACGAAAACATCCAACCCGACACACACTTCCACCAAAGAATAAAAATCGCCACAAACAAACGCTAAGCAACAATACGAGGCCCTCCTCTAAACACCTCACAAAAACCCTCCTCCCCTACCCTTTTGCACTCACCCCAACGCCCCCTATATTTTAGTTTTCTGGAAAAACGGCTGCCAGCTGGTTTGGAAAAGTCAAGTCCAAGAGTAACCTCCAAGGGTCGGATGAGTTTGTAGCACTTACACA
Organism: Bacteroidota bacterium; assembly: GCA_023388555.1. Classification (GTDB taxonomy): domain Bacteria; phylum Bacteroidota; class Bacteroidia; order Bacteroidales; family Porphyromonadaceae; genus Porphyromonas_A. Next base: position 6,732 of record JAEWGA010000050.1, read on the forward strand.
CAACTCAACCATTGAGGTAGCTAAAGGATAAGGCATACAAGACGAATGCGATGTAAGCGTGAGGGACAAGGGGGCTGGCACAGGAGGTTTTGCAGAAGGGAGGGCAGTGTAAACTAAACTGTGTCAAGTTATATTTCGGAACTGTTTTGGAATATTGAAGGTTCCCCAACAGCTCTGCTAAGTTATCAATATCGTCAAAGAACTCCAAACAAAAGGAGTTGTCAGGCTAAG
>JAEWGA010000057.1 GCA_023388555.1 Bacteroidota bacterium
GGTCTGGCTGCACTGTGCGCATAGCCTGGTGGAAAGAGCCTAACAAGTTAGGATAAGGCTTCAGTTGCCGCGGCATTATGGCATCTGGTATTTTGTAGGTGCGTAGGGAGTCGGGGGTTTTATCTACTGCGAAAGGTCGGTTTTGGTCCTCAATACAAACCATACGGTTAAACCACAATCCACTTTTGAGTTCCGAGATGGTAGACACCGCACTTTTTATTTGAAAAGGAGTGCGTGCATCTTGTATCATTCGTATGGCATCCCGTGGGGAGTATCCAGTTATAACACCCCAAATGCAGTCCTTGTAAGGATCGGCATCCAGATTACGGCACAAGGTATTAAGTTGTACGGTGTAGTGTTTGTCGAGGTTTCGGGGATCCTCTACCACGGCAAGGTAACGGGGACGAAGAAGCTGCAAGGTATCCTTACAGTTGTCGGGATGACTCTTAAAGTAAAGCAGGTGTGCCTGAGGATGTGCCGACAGAAGAGTATCCACAACGCTCTTCCAGCCAGCCTGACTCATAAGCGAACTACGGGCAAGAATAACATAGGATTCGGGCAAGGTTCGCAACTGCGCCGAAAGGGTTATTGCTGCAGTTCCAATGAAAAAGAACAGTAGCAGGAAGCGGATAGCAAGGCGTTTCATCTGTTAGGTAGAATTATTGGGGAAGAGTTACTTGGAAATGGGGGTTGGGCGTATGCTCCTGGCGAACAATTTGGAGCATCTTCTTCACCACCTGGGGGTGTTGTTGTGCTACATCGTGATCTTCGTGGAGGTCGGTTGCCAGGTTGTATAGGCGTGGTGTACCCTTAACAACAATAAGTTTCCAATCACCTTGGCGCACTGCTATTTGGTCCGTCTCATGGAATTCCCAATACAAAAAAGAGTGTTTTTGTTGCTGTTGTGGCCTACCTAACAAGGTGGGAAGGAAAGATATACCATCGAAGTAAGCAGTAGCTGGGTTTTCACCCCCATAACGTTTTTTGTAGTTGGATATCCCCAGGATATCGCAGCAAGTGGGGATAACATCATAAAAAGCCAGTTGGTGGTTGGAGCGTGAGCCAGCGGGTATGCGTCCAGGCCAATAAGCTATAAAAGGCACACGTATCCCGCCTTCGTAGCACTGCCGCTTTAGGCCTCGGAGCTTACCATCACGACCAAAAAATGCGGGGTCGGCCCCGCCTTCCTCGTGAGGTCCGTTATCGCTGGAGAATATCACCAATGTATTTTTGTCCAGCCCTTTTTCTTTCAATTTATCCAACACCTGCCCCACATAGGCATCCAAGCGGGTAATCATGGCTGCAAAGTGTGCGTGGGTATGCACTGCAGGGTTGTAACGGCTACCTTCGCTTCCGCCCCATGTTTTATCCTCAAAAAACACTTTTTTGTAGTGCTGGAATATAGAATCCTGAGGCTGTGCCAACTCGGCATGAGGCAAAGTGTAGGTGAATATACCACAAAAAGGCTGGTTATGTTGTTGGCTATCCAGCCACTGCAGGGCTGCCTGGTGTATAAGGTCGGCAGCGTATTGGGGGCGTTTAAAATAGTCGTCCCCAAACATAGGGTACTGTATGTTTTGCTCCAGGGTTACGCGCACGGTAGCTGTATCGCCAAGGGCTTTACTGTAACGGTTAAGAAAGTTGGGGTAGTACAGGTGCGCCTGGAACTGACATATGTAACCAAAAAACTCGTCGATGCCCCGTTTGTCGGGAGTAGAAGGAGAGCCTTCGTACCCTCCAGCCCACTTACCAAAGAGGCCTACTTGGTAGCCATTATCTTTCATTATCTCCGGCCAAATGATACGGTTGGGGTCGTAAGGGTGCTGACCAACCCGAGTAAAGTCCTGGTTAACACCATATTGCACCATAGGCACATCTCGCCAATACTCTTTGTTGCCACGCACCAGCGTATGCCCGCTGTGTTGCCCCGTCATAAGGGTAGCGCGCGAAGGGGCACTAACAGGGCTACCAGCATAGGCTTGAGTAAAAAGCATCCCCTGCTGTGCCATACGGTCCAGGTTTGGCGTTTGTATATATTTTTGCCCGTAACAGCCCAAGTCTCCATAGCCCATATCATCGCAAAGGATAAAAATGATGTTGGGCTTGTTTGCCATCTGAGCCTGCACTCCCGTAGCGGTGCAAGCTAACACAGAGGCAAGTAAAGGTGTGGTATAGTTCATACTTGTATATTAGCTATAGGTGTATAGGTTACAAACTTAACAAAAAAAAGCGGAGAAAGGGCTATTTACCAAGCCTCCCCCCTCTGCAGCAGGCAAAAGCAATAACAAAAAAATAAAAGCAACCGAACTCCAGGGTTATGACTCAACCCCTGAAGTTCGGTTGCTTTTATTTTATATAACCACAAGGCAGCAGATGCTACCTTAGGCGTTTACTCTTATTAGTCTTGGATTATAACAGAACCCGAATGAGCTTGTTGGCCTCCATCTTCAATATCCTTTTTAGAGGCTACCACAATACGCTGATACTCACGCAAGCCAGTACCAGCCGGAATAAGGTTACCGCAAATAACATTTTCCTTAAGAGCCTCCAACTTATCCACCTTGCCTTGGATAGCAGCGTTATTAAGGACTTTGGGGGTTTCTTGGAAAGATGCGGCCGACATAAAGCTCTTGGTTTGCAGGGCAGCACGTGTGATACCTTGCAGCACTTGGTTTGCTGTTGCAGGTTGGGCATCGCGCACTTGTACTAAACGGAGGTCCTTACGTTTAAGTATACTGTTTTCGTCGCGTAAGCGGCGTGCCGTAATAATTTGCCCAGGGAAAAGGTTATCGGAGTCACCTACATCGGTAACCACTTTCTTACCCCATAGCTCATCGTTCTCTTTCTGTAATTCCAGCTTATCTACAAGTTGTTGCTCCAAGAAGTGAGAATCTCCGGGATCCAGGATTTCAACTTTACGCATCATCTGGCGCACAATTACCTCAAAGTGCTTATCATTAATTTTCACACCTTGCTTGCGGTACACGTCCTGTACTCCATTTACAATGTAGTCCTGCACCGCATTAGGCCCTTGGATAGCCAGGATATCGGCAGGAGTTATAGCACCGTCGGAGAGTGGCATACCTGCTCGTACATAGTCGTTCTCTTGGATAAGGAGCTGCTTGGATAGGGGAACCAAGTACTTACGTTGCTCGCCAATTTTGGAAGTGATAATAACCTCGCGGTTACCACGACGAACACGGCCAAGAGATACCTCACCATCTATTTCGGCTACCACGGCAGGGTTCGTTGGGTTACGTGCCTCAAACAGCTCGGTCACACGTGGCAAACCACCGGTAATGTCACCACCCTTAGCACTGTTACGTGGAATCTTAACCAAGATATCTCCAGGGTTAACCTTATCGGCATCGTCACGAACTATATGTGCGCCTACTGGTAGGTTGTAGGTACGGAGCACTTCGCCCTTGCTATCCAAGATACTTACCGAGGGAGATAGGTTCTTATCCTTGCTTTCAATAATTATTTGTTCGTGGTGACCAGCAGCAACGTTAGAGTCATATTCCAGTTTGTAGGTAACGTTTTCAATAAGGTCCTCAAACTTTATTTTACCTCCCTCTTCGGCAATAATTACCGCATTGAAGGGGTCGGCTTCGTAAATAATATCGTCCTTACCCACGGTAACCCCAGGCTTAACAAAGAGTTTAGCACCGTAAGGGATATGGTTGGAAATCAGGGTCATGCCAGTGTTAGAGTCTACCACACGCATCTCGGCCAAACGTCCCACCACCACTTGGTAGGTATTTCCGGCTTCATCCTTAGCATCTACAGCACGGAGTTCATCTATTTCCAATATACCATCGTATTTGGCTTTAAAGAACTTCTCGGACGACACGTTGTGGGCAATACCCCCAGCGTGGAAGGTTCGGAGCGTAAGCTGTGTTCCTGGCTCACCAATGGATTGGGCGGCAACAACACCTACAACCTCGCCTATCTCTACCATCTTGTTATGGGCCAAGTTACGCCCGTAACATTTTGCACATACACCTCGTTCCGACTCGCAAGTGAGCACCGAACGAATTTCTACCGAGGAAATCGGAGAAGCTTCAATAATTGCTGCTGCATCTTCGGTAATCTCCTCGTTGGCACGAACTATAACCTCGCCCGTATGTGGGTGTATAATATCGTGAACCGACACACGACCCAAAATACGCTCGTAGAGAGAGGCAACAACAACATCGCCTTCCTTAATCTCGGTAATGTTTAGGCCGCGCAATGTACCACAGTCGTGTTCGGTAACAATAACATCCTGCGAAACGTCCACCAACCTACGGGTAAGGTAACCAGCATCGGCCGTTTTAAGAGCCGTATCGGACAACCCCTTCCGGGCACCGTGCGTAGAAATAAAGTACTCCAGCACCGAAAGCCCCTCCTTAAAGTTGGAAAGGATTGGGTTTTCCATCGTTTGTGCACCTTCGGTACCACTACGTTGTGGCTTGGCCATAAGACCACGAATACCCGACAACTGGTTTATTTGGTCCTTGGAACCACGAGCACCAGAGTCCATCATCATAAATATTGAGTTGAACCCTTGGTTATCTTCACTAAGTTGCTTCATCAGGATGCCCGAGAGGCGTGTATTAACGTGCGTCCAAGTGTCAATAATTTGGTTGTAGCGTTCGTTATTAGTAATGAACCCCATATTGTAGTTGGCCATAATCTCCTCCACCTCGGAAAAGCCCTCCTGTATAAGAGTTTCCTTTTCTTCGGGGATAAGCACATCGGCCAAGTTAAACGAAAGGCCACCCTTGAATGCCATACGGTAACCAAGGTCCTTAATGTCGTCCAAGAATGCAGCGGTTTTAGCAATACCACACTCCTTAATAACAAAGCCAATAATATCCCGTAAGGTCTTTTTGCCTAACAGCATGTTTACATAGCCAACTTCCGAAGGCACACACTCGTTAAACATTAGGCGTCCCATGCTTGTCTCCACTAAGTGGCGGATAGGCTGGCGGTTATCGTCCAGGTCGTCCACCATTACTTTTATGGGGGCATGAATAGCTATCCTACCTTCGTTATAAGCTATTGTAGCCTCTTCGGGGCCGTAGAAGATATGGCCTTCCCCTTTTGCACCCTTCCGCATTTTGGTAATGTAGTACAATCCCAATACCATATCCTGCGAAGGAACGGTGATTGGTGCACCATTAGCTGGGTTAAGGATGTTATGGGATGCCAACATCAGCATTTGAGCCTCCATTATAGCTTCGTTAGAAAGGGGGAGGTGCACCGCCATTTGGTCACCATCGAAGTCGGCATTAAACGCGGTACAGGCCAAAGGGTGTAACTGGATTGCCTTACCTTCTATAAGTTTAGGCTGGAAGGCTTGTATCCCTAACCGGTGAAGTGTAGGAGCACGGTTGAGCAATACGGGATGTCCCTTAATCACATACTCTAAGATATCCCATACAACAGGCTCTTTGCGGTCCACTATTTTTTTAGCGGACTTCACCGTTTTAACAATGCCACGCTCTATAAGTTTACGTATAATAAAAGGTTTGTACAGCTCGGCAGCCATATATTTAGGCAAACCACATTCGTGCATTTTAAGCTCCGGCCCTACAACAATAACCGAACGCGCCGAGTAGTCCACACGTTTACCCAACAAGTTTTGCCGGAAACGCCCTTGCTTACCTTTAAGGCTATCGGTAAGCGACTTTAAGGGGCGGTTGCTTTCGCTCTTAACAGCCGAAGCCTTTCCCGAGTTATCGAACAGGGAATCCACGGCTTCCTGGAGCATACGCTTCTCGTTCCGCAAAATCACCTGCGGGGCACGTTGTTCTATAAGGCGGCGCAACCTGTTGTTCCGGATAATAACACGGCGGTACAACTCGTTAAGGTCCGACGTAGCAAAACGCCCTCCATCCAACGGCACCAGAGGGCGCAAGTCGGGCGGAATAACAGGGATAACCTTCATTATCATCCACTCGGGGCGGTTGTAGCCTTGGCTTTCGCGGAAGCTTTCTACCACCTGCAAGCGCTTAAGGGCCTCCTTTTTACGTTGCTGCGAGGGGTCCTTACTTGCCCGGTCGCGAAGCTCGTAGCTCAACTTATCCAGGTCGATACGGGTAAGCAGGTCGTAAATGGCTTCGGCCCCTATCTTGGCAATGAACTTATCGGGGTCCGCATCTTCTAACTCCTCATTACCTTCGGGGAGTTGGTCCAAAAGGTCCAGGTACTCATCCTCGGTAAGAAGGTCGTTAACGTTAATGTCTTTATCGCGCAGTACCCCAGGTTGTACTACAACATAGCGTTCGTAGTAAATAATGGAATCCAGCTTTTTGGAGGGGATACCTAACAGGTAAGCTATCTTGTTGGGGATAGAACGAAAATACCATATATGAGCAACCGGAACCTCAAGGGAGATATGCCCCATACGTTCGCGGCGCACCTTCTTCTCGGTTACTTCAACCCCGCAACGGTCACAAACAATACCCCGGTAACGTATTCTTTTGTACTTACCACAGTGGCACTCAAAGTCGCGAACAGGGCCAAAAATGCGCTCGCAAAAAAGGCCATCGCGCTCGGGCTTATAAGTACGGTAGTTAATGGTTTCAGGCTTGAGAACTTCTCCATAAGAGTTTTCCAGGATCTCCTCGGGAGAGGTAAGACCTATTTTAATACGTGAGAAGTTGGACTTTATCTTATTATCTCTTTTGAAAGCCATAATCTTTGGATTGTATTAGTGGAATCTTGGCAGAATAACGCTTATAGGGACTGTTACTCCATCGTGAAACTTAAACCTAAGCCCTTAAGCTCATGCAGCAACACGTTAAGAGACTCTGGGATACCAGGCGTAGGCATGGGAGAACCTTTAACTATAGCCTCATAGGCTTTGGAGCGCCCTACCACGTCGTCGCTCTTAATGGTCAATATTTCTTGCAAAATGTGTGCGGCACCATAAGCTTCTAATGCCCAAACCTCCATCTCACCAAAACGCTGACCACCAAATTGTGCTTTTCCTCCTAACGGCTGTTGTGTTATTAAGGAGTATGGCCCTATTGAACGAGCGTGCATTTTATCATCTACCATATGCCCCAGTTTCAGGAAGTAGGTAACCCCTACCGTTGCGGGTTGGTCGAAGCGTTCGCCCGTACCACCATCGTACAGGTATGTTTTCCCGTAACGGGGCAGCTCGGCCTTGTCCATCCAGTCGTCTAAGTCGGACAAAGAGGCTCCATCAAAAATAGGAGTAGAGAACTTAACACCTAACTTATGGCCGGCCCAGCCTAATACAGCCTCAAAAATCTGACCAAGGTTCATACGCGAAGGCACACCCAAGGGGTTCAAACAAATATCTACAGGGGTGCCATCCTCCATAAAGGGCATGTCCTCCATACGAACAATCTTGGAAACAATACCTTTATTACCATGGCGGCCCGCCATCTTATCACCAACCTGTATCTTACGTTTCTTGGCTATTAACACCTTCGCAACTTGCAAAATGCCGTTAGGTAACTCTTCGCCATTCGTTACATCGAATTTCTTCCGACGCATCTCCGACTCTAGTTCCTTGGCTTTACGCATATAATTGGACAATAACATGGATACCATCTTATTGGTATGCTCATCTTTTGTCCAGTTATTTATTTGCACTTCGTGGAATTCCAGCTTACCTATTACAGCGGGAGTAAGCTTAACATCCTTCTTTATTATTTCAATGTTCTCGTAATTGTAAATACCGGCCGAGAGTTTGCCTTCTACCAAAGCAATCAACTTCTCAACCATCTTTTTCTTCAGTTCCTCTAACTGAAGCTCCAATTTCTCATCCAGCTTCTTCACGGCCTCACGAATATTGGTACGTGGGCTCTTACCCTTATTAGCTTTCGAGAACAAGTGGGTTTTAATAACCACACCCGAAAGGGAGGGGTTAGCCTTAAGCGATGCATCTTTCACATCCCCAGCCTTATCTCCAAATATAGCATGGAGCAACTTCTCCTCGGGCGTAGGGTCCGACTCCCCCTTGGGGGTGATCTTACCAATCAGGATATCTCCCGGATGCACCCGAGCACCTACACGAATAATACCATTCTCGTCCAGGTCCTTCGTTGCATCTTCGCTCACGTTCGGGATGTCGGAGGTAAGCTCCTCATTACCACGTTTGGTTTCACGAACTTCCAAAATATATTCGTCCACATGAACGGAAGTAAAGATATCCTCCCTAACCATACGCTCGTTTAGCACTATGGCATCCTCGTAGTTATACCCTTTCCAAGGCATGTAGGCTACCTTCACATTTCGGCCGAGTGCCAACTCTCCATTTTCGGTAGAGTAGCCTTCGGTAAGTATCTGCCCGGCCTCAACACGGTCGCCAACTTTACAAATAGGACGGAGGTCGATGGTAGTGCTCTGGTTCGTCTTCCTAAACTTAGGTAAGTGGTACACCTTCAGGTTGTCATCGAAGCTAACATAGGCCTCCTCTTCGGTACGGTCGTACCGTATTCGTATCTCGGTAGCATCTACGTACTCTATAACACCATTCCCTTCTGCAATAATCTGCGTCCGAGAATCGTGAACCAACTGAGCCTCAATACCAGTACCCACTATGGGGGCATCGCTACGCACCAAAGGAACAGCCTGGCGCATCATGTTGGATCCCATCAGGGCACGGTTAGCATCATCATGCTCCAAGAAAGGTATCAAAGAAGCCGCAATAGAAGCAACCTGGATAGGCGAAACGTCCATTAGGTCCACCTCCTCGGGCGGCACAACGGGGAAGTCGGACCCATAACGGGCCTTTACCGTTTCGTTAACAAAACGCCCCTTCTCGTCCAATGGAGCATTACCTTGGGCTACCGTTTTATCCTCTTCGGCTTCGGCAGTGTAGTACTCTACGCCCGAGGCCGAAAAGTCCACCTTCCCATTCACAACCTTGCGGTACGGCGTAGTAATAAACCCAAGCTCATTTATTTTAGCGTAAACACACAGGGAGGAGATAAGTCCAATGTTAGGACCCTCAGGTGTTTCAATAGGACACAACCGTCCGTAATGCGTATAGTGAACGTCGCGCACCTCAAAACCGGCCCTATCCCTACTCAAACCACCAGGACCTAATGCCGACAACCTACGCTTGTGCGTAATCTCGGACAATGGGTTGGTTTGGTCCATAAACTGCGAGAGGGCATTGGTACCAAAGAAGGAATTAACAACGGACGATATTGTCCTGGCATTCACCAAGTCCAGCGGAGAAAAAACCTCATTATCCCGTACATTCATCCGCTCCCGCACCGTACGTGCCATACGAGCAAGCCCAATACCAAACTGGTTGTATAGCTGCTCACCTACGGTACGCACCCTACGGTTCGACAAATGGTCTATATCATCCACCGTTTGCTTGTTATTCTTTAACTCAATCAAGTACCGGATAATAGCAGTGATGTCTTCATTGGTCAGGACTTTTACATCCTCATCAATATCCAAACCAAGTTTCTTGTTTATCCGGTAACGTCCAACGTCGCCCAAGTCGTAACGCTTGTCCGAGAAGAAAAGGTTGTTAATAACCTCTCGGGCCGAAGTTTCATCTACGGGGTCTTGGTTACGAAGTTGCTTGTATATATGGTTTACCGCCTCTTTCTCGGAATTGGAGGGGTCTTTCTGCAGTGTGTTCGTTATTACGGAGTAGTCAATACCATCGGTATCCTCTTTCGTCACAAGGATAGTCTTAGTCCCCGACTCTATTATGCGCTCCGCATTCTCTTCTGTTAACTCCTCATCACGGTCCACGATAACCTCGTAGCGCTCCATGGAGACTACTTCCCCCGTTTCCTCATCCACCAAATCCTCTATCCAGGAGTTCAGCACACGAGCAGCTATCTTCCTACCGTAATACTTTTTAAGGGTGGTTTTATTCACCTTTATCTCCTCGGCCATGCCGAAGATATCCAAAATCTGCTTATCCGACTCAAAGCCCACCGCACGCAACAAGGTGGTTACGGGCAACTTCTTCTTGCGGTCGATGTAAGCATACATAACATTACTAATGTCCGTAGCAAACTCAATCCAAGAACCTTTAAAAGGAATGATACGAGCCGAATAGAGCTTAGTGCCGTTAGGGTGAACACTGTCGCTAAAAAACACACCAGGAGAACGGTGCATTTGCGAAACAACAACACGCTCCGCACCATTAATCACAAAAGTCCCCTGTTCCGTCATGTAAGGAATAGGGCCCAAATACACATCTTGTATAACAGTGGAGAAATCCTCGTGCTCCGGGTCCGTACAATACAACTTCATCTTTGCCTTTAAAGGCACATTGTACGTCAAACCTCTGGATATACACTCTTCTATGGTATACCGGGGTGGGTCTATGTAATAGTCCAAGAACTCCAACACAAAGTTATTGCGAGTGTCATGGATGGGGAAGTTTTCTGCAAAGACTTTATAGAGTCCCTCCTTCTTCCTCTTCTCGGGCGGCGTATCCAACTGTAGGAAGTCCCTAAAAGACTTTAACTGGACATCCAGAAAATCTGGATACTCCAGGGGATTCTTGATGGACACAAAGTTTACTCTTTGGTTCATTTTCTTTGAGGACATATCTGGGGGCAATGTTTATATGACGGAAAAAGATGCGAAAAGGTTAAGAATCCACAAAGCGTGGATTCTTAACCATATCCTGTGTTGCTAACAGGCTAACAGTATGGGTTTATTTAAGTTCAACCTCTGCGCCTGCTTCTTCAATAGCAGCCTTAAGAGCATCAGCTGTAGCCTTGTCTACACCTTCTTTAAGAGTAGAAGGAGCACCGTCTACAAGGTCTTTAGCTTCTTTAAGTCCAAGGCCACAGTGTTCTTTTACAGCTTTCACAACTTGGAGCTTAGCACTACCGGCAGACTTCAAGATTACATCGAATGATGTCTTTTCTTCAGCTGCATCAGCAGCACCAGCAGCAGGACCAGCAGCTACAGCAACTGCAGCAGCAGCGGGTTCAATACCGTACTCTTCCTTGAGGATAGTAGCAAGTTCGCTTACTTCTTTAACGGTCAGATTAACGAGTTGTTCAGCAATAGCTTTGATATCGGCCATTTTAGTAGAATTTTATTAGTAAGGTTTGGTTATTCTGTTGGATATTACTCACCACGCTCTTGCAACGTCTGCAATACTCCATGAATGGTAGTACCGCCCGACTGAAGAGCAGAAAGTACATTCTTGATTGGAGACTCGAGAAGCGCCATAACATCGGCAATAAGTTCTTCCCGGCTCTTAATATTAACAAGTGCGTTAAGGTGTTCTGCACCTACGTATACGGACTCCTGTACATAAGCTCCCTTAAGGTCGGGCTTACCCTCCCCTTTGGTATCTTTTGTAAAGTCCTTTATAACCTTGGCAGGTACATTGGCAGTGTTGGCAAACATCACTGCTGTATTGCCTTTCAACAAGCCATACAAAGGCGCATAAGCCTCATCGTTAACTTGTTGAAGTGCTATGCGAAGCAATGTGTTCTTTACAACAACGAGTTTAACCTCGCTCTTAAAACACTTCCTGCGCAAATCACTTGTCTTATCTGCGGGGAGAGCCTCTATATCGGTTAAATAGAAGTTAGGATACTCCTTTAACAACGACACAAGGTTCTCAACTACTTGGGCTTTATCTTCCTTTTTCATGTGCTACAAGTTATAGGTTTTCAGTAACGGACTTAGGGTCGATCTTAATACCTAAGCTCATAGTGCTCGAAAGGAAGATGCTCTTGATGTAAGTTCCCTTAGCTGTTGCAGGCTTTAACTTAATCAGCGTATCTACAAACTCCTTCGCATTCTCAAATATCTTCTCTGGAGAAAAAGATACTTTACCTATCGAAGAGTGTACGATACCCGTCTTGTCCACCTTAAAGTCTATCTTACCCTGTTTTACCTCGCGTACAGCGGCCCCAATCTCATTGGTCACTGTTCCGCTCTTAGGGTTAGGCATTAAGCCACGTGGACCAAGCACCCTACCGAGTGCCCCTATCTTACCCATAATGGCGGGCATCGTAATAATTACGTCAATATCGGTCCAACCACCTTTAATCTTTTCAATGTACTCGTCCAGACCAACGTAGTCGGCACCTGCCTGCTTTGCTTCTTCTTCCTTATCAGGAGTCGTCAGGGCCAATACCCGGACTTCCTTTCCTGTACCATGAGGGAGAGAGACCACACCTCTTACCATTTGGTTGGCCTTACGGGGATCTACACCCAGGCGAACATCTATATCAACAGAAGCATCAAACTTGGTTGTCGTAATCTCTTTTACTAATGAGGATGCTTCCCTTAAGGTATAGACTTTCCCGGGCTCGATCTTACTGATAGCTAACTTTTGGTTCTTGGTTAGTTTACTCATAATTCAATCGATTATTATACGTTTTCCGGGAAGGTTCCCTTGATTGCAATACCCATACTCCGTGCAGTACCAGCTACCAATTTCATTGCAGACTTCAACGTGAAACAGTTTAAGTCCACAAGCTTGTCTTCAGCAATAGCTTTTACGTCATCCCAGGTCAACGTTGCCACCTTCGTACGGTTTGGCTCTGCCGACCCCGACTTCTTCTTAGCGCGCTCAAGAAGCTGCACCGCTACAGGGGGAGTCTTTACAATAAAGTCGAACGACTTGTCGCTGTAGTACGTAATGACCACAGGCAACACTTTGCCGGCTTTATCTTGGGTCCTGGCGTTGAATTGCTTGCAAAACTCCATGATGTTGATCCCCTTAGCACCAAGTGCGGGACCCACAGGAGGCGAAGGGTTAGCTGCCCCTCCTTTTATTTGCAGTTTAATTTGTCCAGCAATTTCCTTTGCCATGATTCAAACAGTTGTTTAAAAATTGAATATACACGAGAGAAGTGTCGCGGGTTTGCTTTAGCCTTCCAAGGCTTAGCATTATGGCTCAACCCTCCTTCTCTACCTGAATAAAGTCTACTTCCATTTGGGTCTCCCTACCAAAGACCTTAACCAAGAGCTTGAGTTTTTGCTTTTCATTTTGCACCTCGGTAACCTCTCCATAAAAACCGGAAAAAGGCCCAAAGGCTACTTTTACTTTTTCACCAACGCAAAACTCCATCTCCACCTCGTCAACCTTGTCTGCCAAAGCATCCATAACGCCTAACATCCTCTTTACCTCACTCGGGCGCAAAGGTGCTGGGTCCGGATTAGCCTCCAAAAAACCCAAAACGTTAGGGGTAAAACGCAACCGGTGTTGCACCTCACCTACCAAGTTTGCTTCAACAAACACATAACCTGGGTAATAAGGCCTGTCCTTAGACACCTTCTTCCCATTGCGTATCTGGAAGGTACGCTCAATAGGAATAAGTACGTTAAAAACATACCTACCCAAGTCCGTATGGGCCATCTCGGACTCTATATACTCCTTAACAGCTTGCTCCTTACCTGTAACAGTACGAAGCACGTAATATTTCCCTTCTTGTTGAGCTGACATACTCACCGCGGAAAAACTATACAATAAGTTTATAGAGACCTGATACAATAACCTCAAAGCCGTGGTCTACCAGGAATACAAATGCTGCAATGATCAGGGAAGCAATCAGAACTATCACAGCACTACTGGAGAGCTCTTTGCCTGTGGGCCAAGAAACCTTATAGCGTAGCTCTTTATAGCATTCACCTACGTAAGAACCAAATCTTGCGAAGGCGTTTTTTTTAGTGTTCGGATCAGCCATAATTAATACCAACTTTAGCACGGGTTGAGAGACTCGAACTCCCGACACTTGGTTTTGGAGACCAATGCTCTACCAACTGAGCTAAACCCGTAAAAAAAGGGAGGCCGGTTTACTCTTTACGGGGTGCCCCAACCTCCCTTTACTATTTTATTCTCTTAGGTGTACTAAGTTATTAGTCCAAGAGTTCTGTAATTTGGCCTGCACCTACAGTCCTACCACCTTCACGGATAGCGAAGCGAAGACCTACGTTACAAGCTACAGGGTAGATAAGGTCTACTTCAATAGTAACGTTGTCGCCAGGCATAACCATTTCTACACCTTCGGGCAACTTAACCTCACCTGTTACGTCCAGCGTACGAATGTAGAACTGAGGACGGTAGTTGTTGTGGAATGGAGTGTGGCGGCCACCTTCTTCCTTCTTCAGGATATAAACCTCAGCTTTAAATTTGCTGTGAGGCTTAACTTGGCCAGGCTTACAAATAACCATACCACGCTTGATTTGGTCTTTGTCGATACCACGGAGAAGCAAACCTACGTTGTCACCAGCTTCACCTTCTTCAAGGATCTTGCGGAACATTTCCACACCAGTAACAACCGACTTCAAGCCGTCTGCGCCCAAACCAATGATTTGAACCTCATCGCCAGTGTGGATACGACCAGCCTCAATACGACCAGTAGCTACAGTACCACGACCAGTGATAGAGAATACGTCCTCGATAGGCATCAAGAATGGTTTGTCAACATCGCGCTCGGGGAGAGGAATCCAGGTGTCAACGGCATCCATAAGTTCCATAACTTTATCAGCCCATTGTTTTTCACCGTTAAGCGCACCAAGAGCAGAACCACGAACGATAGGAGTGTTGTCGCCATCGAAGTTGTAGAAAGAAAGAAGCTCTCTCATTTCCATTTCCACGAGGTCCAACATTTCCTCGTCGTCCACCATGTCGCACTTGTTCATGAAAACAACCAGACGAGGCACGTTTACCTGACGAGCCAAAAGGATGTGCTCACGAGTTTGAGGCATAGGACCATCGGTAGCAGCTACCACGATGATAGCACCGTCCATCTGAGCAGCACCAGTTACCATGTTCTTCACATAGTCGGCGTGACCCGGACAGTCTACGTGAGCATAGTGACGGTTAGCTGTTTCATACTCTACGTGAGAGGTGTTAATAGTAATACCTCTTTCCTTTTCTTCAGGTGCGTTATCGATAGAGTCGAAGCTACGAACCTGTGAGAAACCCTTTTCTGCCAACACGACAGTGATAGCAGCAGTAAGGGTAGTCTTACCGTGGTCTACGTGGCCGATCGTACCTATATTTACGTGCGGCTTCGTCCTTTGAAATGTTTCTTTTGCCATAATTCAAAAAGTATATTCGTGTTAGTTTTGTTCTCTACACTAATAGCCCCCTATACACAAGGGAGCCTTCATGCCCAGGCTTATGGTCTCCTGGCACAGGCTCATAACCATGAGCCAATCGTGTATTTTCAGAGCCGATGCCGGGACTTGAACCCGGGACCTCTTCCTTACCAAGGAAGTGCTCTACCGCTGAGCTACATTGGCATTACAAAGAGCGGAAGACGGGGCTCAAACCCGCGACCCTCAGCTTGGAAGGCTGATGCTCTATCAACTGAGCTACTTCCGCAATGCGTACTCTTAACACAAAAAAGAGTGTGGGCAGTGATGGATTCGAACCACCGAAGGCGAAGCCAGCTGATTTACAGTCAGCCCCATTTGGCCACTCTGGAAACTGCCCTACTAAAAGACTCCTCCACACCAATCCGCTTCACAAAGCAGTTGAGAAGAAGAATCGTTTGCAAATGTAGACATTATATTTTTATCCTGCAATAGTTACCGCCTTTTTCCCCACTCTTTTTTCTTTTATCCTACCTGCAAAAGCACATTTTGCGACTCTCATCCTAACCTCTCTTCCCCAAAGCTCCCCCCAAAAAACTCTCCTACTATAATATATAAGGATAGACGCCCCATTTTTTTTGAAAGAGCGCACAAAGACACATAAAGCTAAATATAATAGAGGAAAAGGAACCAAGCAAAGCGCGGAAGCGGGGCGTTTTTGTGTGTAGGGGAGAAAGAGGGTTTCGGGGGAGGAGATAGGGGGGGGATAAAATGTCACTCGCCCTAAATAGTGCTTTTTTTTGACTTAATGCCGCACCGAGACATAGGACCGAAAGGAGAAGAAAAAAACACTCCAAGATGGGATAAAAACGAGTTGGGTTTTGTCCCGAAAATTTGGAGGTGAAAAGGGAGCGGATTTTTGACCAAAATTTCGGGTGTTTTTTGGGGTGAAAAATGGGGTAGAAGTGGGGTGATTTTTGGGGTAAAAAAGGGGCGGATTTGGGACAAAAGGCGTGACCGCCCGCAATCCCTTTGCTGAAGCGGGTTTGCGAAGGGTGTTAAAAGTCGTATAAAAATAACTGCGCTTTTCGTCGCGACAAACTGCGCTTTCTTTTTCAACAAACTGCGCTTTCTTTTTTGAAGGACCCCGCCCTCTTTTTTTTTTTGAATCCCCAAACATCCCTAAAAATCACCCCTCCAAAACCGTCCCAATTTACCCTCCCAAAATCACCAAAATTCCCCCCAAGAAAACGCCCAAAACCAGCCCTCCAAAACTGTACTTCCCAAATCTGCCAACAAACTACCCCAAACCGCTCCAATCTGCCCCTCTCCAAAGCTGTTCCGCCACACCCTACATTCTTTTCCTGAAATTCCAGCCGAAAAGAGCCTCATTTTTTTAAAAGCCGCTCCCCAGACGGCTCTCCCCAAACGATTCCTGTTTTTCTTGGGAAGGCTCTTTTAACTCCTCTGCTCACAGCTCTGTTAACCGTTCTGTTTACCAATCAAAATATCTGGTTCACCAAAGGCAGTAAAAAAAAACGACCAAGGGTTGTACTGTTTTAGGAGGGGGAATAAAAAAAGGGCTGCACCGAAGCCAATAACTTCGGTGCAGCCCCTTTTATTTTTGAATGGGTTGCGGTTACTTGGTTTTTTCTTTGTATTTGCTTAGCTGTTTTTCCAAGGCTTCGCAACAGTCGGCCACAGCCTCTTCGAAGGAGTCGGCTTGTTTTTCGGCCACTAAGTCCTGCCCTTTCACGGCTAATGTTATCCGAGCTTTTTTGTTTCGGGTTGTTTCGGGTTTTACTAATTCTAACACTA
>JAEWGA010000075.1 GCA_023388555.1 Bacteroidota bacterium
AAAAAAACAGTAAAGCAGTAGGGGATAAATTTAGCTATCTACTATTTTGTATCTTTGTCTTTGTGTTATTGGGTATTAAAACCTGCCAAGCGCAAACCGCGCTTGTTTATGGCGAGGCCCTCCCTCCCTTAATGTAACCTTGCATTCATACAATATATATATAATGGCACAAGAGGACTTGTTTAAAAAGATAGTATCCCACTGTAAGGAGTACGGCTTTGTATTCCCTTCTTCCGAAATATACGATGGTCTTTCGGCCGTGTACGACTACGGTCAGAACGGTGTGGAACTAAAAAACAACATAAAGAAGTACTGGTGGGATAGTATGACCATGATTCACGAAAATGTGGTTGGCATAGATTCTGCCGTTTTTATGCATCCTACCATTTGGAAAGCGTCCGGGCATGTGGACGCTTTTAACGACCCCCTGATAGATAACCGCGACTCCAAGAAACGCTACCGTGCCGATGTGCTGATAGAAGATTACTTAGGCAAGATAGAGGAGAAAATAAAAAAAGAGGTGGACAAAGCCGCCAAGCGTTTTGGGGAGGCTTTTGACGAAGCGCAGTTCCGCTCTACCAACGCTCGTGTACAAGGGTATCAGCAAAAATACAACGAGGTACACGAGAAGTTTACCCAAGCTTTGGAAGGGGGCGACCTTAAAGCCCTTAAAGCCCTAATAGAGGAGTGCGAAATATGCGACCCCATTAGCGGTACCCGAAACTGGACCGACGTTAGGCAGTTTAACCTTATGTTTTCTACCGAGATGGGCTCCAATTCGGAGGAGGCCATGAAGGTGTACTTGCGCCCCGAAACAGCCCAAGGCATTTTTGTGAACTACCTTAACGTGCAAAAAACAGGACGCATGAAAGTGCCTTTTGGTATAGCACAAATAGGGAAGGCCTTCCGTAACGAAATAGTGGCACGCCAGTTTATTTTCCGGATGCGCGAGTTTGAACAAATGGAAATGCAGTTTTTTGTTGCGCCAGGCACCGAGTTAGAGTGGTTTGAAACCTGGAAACAGCGCCGTATGGCATGGCACCAGAGCTTAGGGTTTGGAGCCAATAAATACAGGTTTCACGACCACGAGAAGTTGGCTCACTACGCCAATGCCGCCTCCGATATAGAGTTTGAAATGCCTTTTGGCTTTAAGGAGGTGGAAGGTATTCATTCCCGTACCGACTTTGACCTAAGCAGTCACGAAAAATATAGTGGCAAAAAACTGCGTTACTTCGACCCCGAACGAGGCGAAAGCTATGTTCCTTATGTTATAGAAACCTCCATAGGTGTGGACCGCCTATTCCTGAGCATCCTGTTTGGTAGCTACCAAGAAGAGCAATTGGAGGGCGGCGAGTCCCGTGTGGTATTAAAGATACCCGCCCCGTTAGCCCCCGTAAAGTGTGCCGTACTACCCTTGGTGCGTAAGAATGGTCTGCCCGAGATGGCACAGAAGATAATAGACGACTTGCGCTTCGACTTCCGTTGCCAATACGATGAAAAGGACTCCATTGGTAAACGCTACCGCCGGCAAGATGCCGTGGGAACACCCTTCTGTATCACCGTGGACCACGAGAGTTTACAAGATGAGTGCGTAACCATTAGGCACCGTGACGATATGCGCCAGGAGCTTGTGCCTATTGCCCAACTCCGCCAAATAATAGGCGACAAGGTGGGGCTACGCACCTTGTTGGAAAAACTATAACCTACCCCCCAAAAAAAGACAATGAAACGTATCCCGAAAATACCGTTGTTAGGTTTGTGGTTGCTACTGGTAACCCTTGTGGGTGTTGGTTGCAACTCCACCATACCAGAAGATAAAACACCATACAGGCAAGAGAACGACACTTTTTTTAAAAGTTTCGCCCAAAAGTCTGGCTACCAAGAACTGCTTTTTGCCAACGAAACCTACCCCATTTATTACAAGGTGCTTAAGCAAGCCGAAGGCAACACCAACACCAAACCGCTGCAAAATAGCAATGTACAGGTACGCTATAACGTAAAGCTGATGAGCGGAGTAGAGGTAGAGAAGGACAACGGGGCTATAAAAACGCTCAGCATTTACGACCCCAATGGCAGCTCTATTGTTAAAGGGCTGCAAATAGCCCTAATGCACATGAATGTGGGCGATAAATGGGAGGTTATTATACCGTGGCAATTAGGCTATAGGCATTACTCTCAAGGATACTCCATTCCGGCATACTCTACCCTGATTTTTGAAATAGAGCTGGTGGGTATTTCCAAGTTATAGCCCCCAGGGAAGACCTTCTTGAATAAAAAAACACAAGGGATGAACAACCGACCTCGGATTTTGATATCCAACGACGATGGGGTATTTGCCAAAGGGTTGCAAGAACTTATAACAGCCTTAATGGATATTGGCGACCTTACCGTTGTTGCCCCCGATGGGCCACGAAGTGGCGCATCCAGTGCTATTACCTCCTCCATACCCATCCACTACCATAGTGTGCGCACCGAGCCTGGCCTTAGCATTTACAGTTGTAGCGGAACGCCTGCGGACTGCGTAAAGCTGGCCCTAAACGAAATAGTAACGGAGCTGCCCGACCTTGTAATTGCCGGCATTAATCACGGCGGAAACCAAAGCATTAGCGTTAACTACTCGGGGACATTAGGAGCCGCTATTGAGGGGTGTATATTTAACATACCCTCCTTTGCAATATCCTTGCTTAACGGCTCGCAGGACGATGACTACTTAGACTGTTGCCGATACGCCCGCATGATAGCCCGCCGCATGCTTAAAGAGGGGCTGCCCCAAGGAGTATACCTTAACGTAAACGTACCCAATATACCCGTGGTGAGGGGCTTACGTATTTGTGCCCAAGCCGATGGCCGCTTCTATAACGAGTTTGAAAAACAGCTGACGCCAACAGGCAAGGAGGTTTTTTGGTTATCGGGCGAGTTACGAATGCACGAACCTATCAACAAAAACTCGGATATAGCCCTGCTGGAAAAAGGATATGCCACTGTAGTGCCGTGTAAGATAGATGTCACCGACTACGAACTAATACAGCGTATAAAACACTGGGAAGAGGCATGAAGTGCTTCGTGTCGGCAGGTGAAGCCAGTGGCGACCTCCACGGCTCGCGCCTAATTACAGCCTTACGCAAAGCATCCCCTGGCTTGCAGGTAGCGGTTATGGGTGGTCCCCTAATGCGCAAAGCAGCACAACAGTGTGTGTGCCAGAGCGAAGAGGTGGCTTACATGGGCTTTATAGATGTAGCCCTACATTTAAACGACATTAGGAAGGCTGCACGCAAAGTACAGCAATACCTGTTGCACGAACGCCCCAACGTTGTGGTGTGCATAGACTACCCAGGCTTCCACCTGCGGTACGTTTTGCCTTTTGTGCGTAAACACCTGCCCAACACCCGCATAGTTTACTACATTCCCCCTAAGGTTTGGGCCTGGAAAAAGCAGCGCATCCGTACGTTGCGCCAGCAAACGGACTTGGTGCTTTGCATCTTCCCCTTTGAGGTACCCTTTTTTCAACAACACCACCTACCACAAGCCGTGTATGTGGGTAACCCTTCGGTGGCCGAGGTGGAGCAGTACTTGCAGAGTGCGCCGCCCCCAACACAAACGCCCCCCACATTAGCATTGGTATGCGGTAGCCGAACGGCAGAAATAAAAGCGAACCTACCACTAATGTTGCGCATAGCAGCCGCCTTCCCCACTTATAAGGCAGTGATACCCATGGCACCAGGCTTGTCCCAAACACTATATGCCCAGATTCCTGGTATAGAACAAGCCGAAATAGTGGAGGGAGACACCTATGGTGTTATACGGAATGCCTCGGCAGCATTAGTAACCTCGGGCACCGCCACCTTGGAAACAGCCCTTTTAGGAACCCCCCAAGTGGTTTGTTATGCCGTTAAGGGCGGGGAGTTGGCCAACTTTGTATTCCGGCATTTTTTCCACATCCCCTACATATCGTTGGTGAACCTAAATGCTGGCAAAGAGGTAGTGCAGGAACTTTACGGCGGACTATTCCGCTACAATACCGTATACCAAGCCCTGCACCAACTGCTGGTCCCCCAAACCAACAACAGTACCCGCAACAAAATGCTAAAGCAATACAAGGAGCTACAACAACAGCTGCACACCACACTCCCTGCCGAACAAGTTGCAGCCCAGCAAATATTAGCACTGTTAAAGCGGTAAAACACGGATAGTTACTCGCTTATAATTATGTATATTTGCAAAGCCGTTGGCACTTTTGTTTAGTAAACAAACCGTTTCCTTTTTTCACCCCCTTAAACCGCCACCGTAATGCTACCCATCGTTACCTGGACCGTAGACCCCGTGATGCTTCAGTTAGGAAGTATACACATAGCTTGGTATGGCGCTTTTTTTGCCTTAGGCTTAATTATTTTTGGCTACGGCATAGTAACCCGCATGTGGGAACGAGAAGGCCTTCCCGAGAAGTGGTTGCTCACCCTCTTCTATGTAGTTGTTATAGGAACGGTGGTAGGCGCACGTTTAGGGCATTGCCTTTTTTACGACCCCGCCTACTACTTAGCTCACCCTGGAGAAATAATAAAAATATGGCATGGCGGGTTAGCCAGCCACGGCGGTGTATTGGGTATTATTTTAGGGGTGTGGTGGTACTCTCGTCGTATAACCCACAAAAGTATGTTGTGGACTTTTGACAGGTTGGTTGTTCCCACTGGTTTAGTTGCCGCCCTAATACGTATAGGCAACCTTTTTAACCACGAGATATATGGGCATGCCACCAATGTGCCATGGGCCTTCCGGTACATTACCAACATACGCGCTTGGCAAGCCGGTGCGGACCCCGTTTTTACAGCCCCAAGCCACCCCACCCAGCTGTACGAAGCCACCTGCTACCTGCTAACCTTTGCACTGTGTATGTGGCTTTACTGGAAAAAAGATATGCAAAAACGGCAAGGCTTCCTGTTTGGCGTTTTTATGGTGTGCGTATTTACCGCACGCTTCGTTATAGAGTTTGTTAAAAACGACCAGTCCGCCTTTGAAGCCTCTATGCCCTTAAACATGGGACAGCTCCTGAGCATACCTTTCATAGTGGTAGGCATAGGCAGTATTGTTTACAGCTTAAAACGCCCTGCCGTGCCAGTGCGTATTTTAACCCCACAAGAAATAAAAGCCAAACGAGCACAAGCTCGCAATAAAAAATAACGCTAATCAAAACAATCTGGCCCAATGCACCCTTACCTGCTAAGGCAACCGTGCGGGCGTAACATTAACTTTCACTTATGTCCTTCATTCCACAAATAAACCCAACAACGTATTACCTTGGTGTTAACGACCGTACCAAGGAACTTTTTGAAAACCTTTGGCCTCTGCCCAAAGGGGTTAGCTATAACTCCTACCTTATAAAGGACGAGAAAACGGTGCTGATAGATACGGTGGACATCTGCTACTCGGAACGCTTTTTTTCCAAGTTGGCAGAGGTGCTACAAGGGCAACCGTTGGACTACCTTATTGTAAACCATATGGAGCCAGACCACTCGGGCTCTATCCGGTTGCTAAAAGAGCAGTACCCCGAAGTCAAAATAGTGAGCAACAAGAAAGCTCTTGGTATGCTACAGGGCTTCTTTGGTATTGATACCGATACGATAGAGGTTACCGAGCAAACCGAGCTTCCCATAGGGAGCCGCTCGTTACGCTTTGTGTTTGCCCCCATGGTACACTGGCCCGAAGTAATGTTTACCTACGACCCCTTGGAGAAAACGCTCTACTCGGCCGACGCCTTTGGCTCCTTTGGTACCGTAGACGGTGCTATAATGGACCACCAGCTGGACCCCAACCCCTTCCTTGAAGATGCCTACCGCTACTACTCCAACATAGTAGGCAAGTACGGCAACTTTACGCAAAAAGCCTTGGCCAAAGCTGCAACCCTTGAAATAGAGACCATTTGCTCTACCCACGGTCCAGTGTGGCGCACCCACCTAAAAGAGATAGTGGGGCTGTACGACCGCGTAAGCAAGCACGAAGGCGAAGAGGGCTGCGTTGTGGCTTACGGCTCGATGTACGGACACACCGAAGAGGTGGCCGAAAAAATAGGCTACGCCTTAGGTGCCAACGGCGTGAAACGTGTTATTTTACACAATCTATCCAAGTCGCACCCCTCCTATGTGCTGGCCGATATTTTCCGGTACAAAGCCCTTATAGTGGGTAGCCCTACCTACAATAACTCCATATACCCCTACATATCCCAACTGTTACAAATGGTTAGGGAGCGCAACCTGCCCAACAGGCTGTATGCTTGCTTTGGAGGCTATACATGGAGCTCGGCTGCAGTTAAAATACTGCGCCCCTTTGCCGAGGAAATGAAATGGACCGAGGTGGCAGACCCCATAGAGATACATATGAGCATGAACAAAGACCAAGACCTTGCCGCCTGGAAATTGGGCGAGGTTATGGCTCAAAAAATACTACAACCTTAAAATAAAAAGACTCGTAACCCAATGAGACTCATTATCCAACCCGATGCCAACGGCATTGCCACGTGGGCTGCCAATTATGTGGTCACCAAAATAAACGAGGCTAACCCCACTGCTCAAGCTCCGTTTGTGTTAGGCCTACCCACGGGGTCGTCTCCGTTAGGAATGTACCGTGAACTTATACGTTTGCACCAAGCTGGTAAAGTATCTTTTAGGCACGTGATTACCTTTAATATGGACGAATACATAGGTATTCCGCAAAATCACGAGCAAAGCTACCACACCTTCATGTGGTCCAACTTCTTTAGCCATATAGATATCGACCCCAACAACGTACATATCCTAAACGGTAACGCAGAGGATATGGACGAAGAGTGCTTGCAATACGAAGCTAAAATAGAGGAAGTAGGAGGCATCGACCTGTTTATAGGCGGCATAGGCCCCGATGGCCATATCGCCTTCAACGAGCCTGGCTCCTCCCTTTCGTCCCGTACACGGGTAAAAAACCTAACAACGGACACCATTATTGCCAACTCTCGTTTCTTTGGTGGCGATGTTACCCAAGTGCCTACTACGGCTGTTACCGTAGGCGTTGGCACCGTTTTGGATGCTCGCGAGGTGCTTATATTATGTAACGGCCACAACAAGGCACTTGCCCTGCACCATGCCGTGGAAGGTGCAGTTAACCAAATGTGGACGGTTTCGGCCCTGCAAATGCACCCCAAAGGCATCATTGTTTGCGACGAAGCTGCCACAGTGGAGTTAAAGGTGGGTACCTACCGCTACTTTAAGGATATAGAGCGAAACAACCTGTAACCCTCTACAACACAGGAAATAGCAAAAAGGGAGGAGCGTTTTGGTAGTTTTTAACCCCAAAGAGCCAAAACGTTCCTCCCTTCTTTGTATATTTGTAATAGGAAGGCATGTGCCGTACGGCCGCCATAAACATTAACACCACACCTACAATGGACGAACAGATATTGGGACAAGAGATAAAGTGCATTGGTATACTCACCTCTGGCGGCGATGCCCCAGGTATGAATGCTGCTATACGAAGCGTTACCCGTACCGCTATTTACCACGGCCTGCGTGTAAAGGCTATTTACCGTGGCTACAAAGGGTTACTAACAGGCGACATTGCAGAGTTTAAAACGCAAGACGTGTCGAGCATCATACAACGAGGTGGTACCATCCTGAAAACAGCCCGTTGTGCCGAATTCCGTACTCCCGAAGGGCGTAAACAGGCTTACGACACCATGCGAAAAGAGGGGATAGATGCCTTAGTGGTAATAGGTGGAGATGGCTCTTTATCTGGCGCACGTATATTTGCCCAAGAGTTTAATATACCCATTGTGGGGCTACCTGGCACTATCGACAACGACCTGAGCGGTACCGATAGCACCATAGGTTACGACACCGCGCTTAATACCATTATGGATGCTGTGGATAAGATTAGGGACACCGCTTCGTCGCACGATAGGTTGTTTATTATAGAGGTGATGGGGCGCGATGCCGGTTTTTTGTCGCTCAACGGAGCCATAGCCTCGGGGGCAGAAGCCGCCATAATCCCCGAAGTAGAGGAGGGAGAGCTGCAACTTGCCCAAATGATAGAGTCGGGCTTCCGAAAGTCCAAAAACAGCTCCATTGTACTGGTAGCCGAAAGCGAGCTTACAGGAGGCGCCATGGGAGTGTCCAAGCGTATTAAAGAGAAATACCCCCAGTACGAAACCCGTATTGCCATTTTGGGTCATATCCAACGGGGTGGTAGCCCCACAGCGCAGGACCGCATTTTGGCAAGCCGAATGGGTGTGGCAGCCGTGGAAGCACTGCTGGATGGGCAACGAAACGTTATGATAGGTGTAATAAACAATGCCTTGGTACATGTGCCTTTCTCTACCGCTATAAAAAAGGATAAGAAGGTAGGCCCCGAGGAAGTAAGGGTTCTTTCCATACTATCCATTTAACAATTAACTGTTTTGTGTAATCCTAATTGTTTGCTAGTTATAAAACTATGAACAGATACAAACGCTTGTGGCAACGTTGTCCTAAGTTTACATGTCCCGACATCCTGAAGTATACTAAGTACTTTAACGAGCCCGACTTTAAGGATAAGCTAAAAAGCATTGCCGCCATGGCTTCCCAGGCCGTAATACTGCCAGTGCTTCGCCTTTATGGCGTGCTTAAGGCACCTACCACTCCTAAACGGCAAAAAGTACTTATTGTAGGAGCGTTGGGGTACTTTATTCTGCCCTTCGACGTAATCCCCGACATGCTTGGCCCTGTATTGGGTTTTACGGACGACCTGGCAGTGATAAGCATTGTTATGAAGAAAGTGGCAGAGCATGTTACCCCAGAGATAGAAGAACAAGCCCAACAGCGCTACCACGAGCTAATGCAACGCCTCCACCTGGACACAACAGCATAAGCCCAACACCACTACTTTTTTGTATATGGAGTGGATACAGTTTTCGTTTAAGGACTTTGTAGACATCTTCCTGGTAGCTTGCTGCCTGTACTACACCTACAAGGCACTCAAAACCTCTGGCAGCCGTACCCTGTTCAGTGGCATCATTGCCTTTTTGGTGCTTTGGGTAGTTATTTACCGTGTGCTGGATATGCGCCTTTTGGGCAGCATCATGAACCAATTTATAAGCGTTGGCTTCATTTTATTAGTGATTTTGTTCCAGGACGATATACGCCGTTTCCTTAACGCCCTTGGCTCGAAGAAACGCTGGGGGGTTGTAGGGAAAATGTTCTCCAGTCCGGAAAACAACATACGGTCGCACTCCAATATAGCTGCTGCGCTCACCTTGGCAAGCATTAACATGGCACGTAAAAAAGTGGGCGCCCTTATTGTGGTAGAAGGGGAAACGGACTTGGAGCCGTACAAACATACCGGCGAGCTTATTAATGCCGAGGTGAATGCACGGCTCATAGAAAACATATTTTTTAAAAATAGCCCTCTGCACGATGGCGCGTTAATAATTAGCGAAGGTAGAATAGCAGCAGCAGGGTGTATACTTCCAGTAGCTCAAACAGCCGAGCTGCCTAAGGAGATGGGGTTACGACACCGCTCGGCTTTGGGTATGGCACAGGCTACGGATGCACGTGTTATTATAATATCGGAAGAGCGGGGCCGGATATCGGTAGCCTACAAGGGCGATATCTTGGCTAATATTGACACCGAACAGCTACGGTTATTTTTAGCTCCGAACCTAACAGACCTTACCCCCCTCCGAGAATACGCAACAAAGTAACCCCCCTTTTTATTAGCATGAATACCCTACTATTGCTTAGCGTACTGGTTGCCATTGTAGCCCTGTTGATGGCGGTGCTTCGCCGTGCCGTACGGAATACCCCAGCCAATACCCCCAAGATTTGCGAAAATACAGGCGAGATATGTTGCGGTGGTGGAAGCAACTGTTTTCACAAACAGCTGCGGCGTAAACCGGCAACCATTGTTTACTTCGACGATGAAGAGCTGGACCAATATGCCAACCGCGACCCACAAACCTACACTCGGCAGGAAGAGGCATGCTTTGCAGAGGTTTTTGATACCTTACGAGCCGAAGAAACGCAAGAGTGGCTCACCAGCTTATCGTGCCGCAAGATTGTACCCCCACCCCACATTTTACAGTTAGCAGCACAACGCATAGCAACAAGTAACGAGCAGTAACCATAACAACCCGGTATATGCAACAGTTGATAGGGCTTTTTAGTGCCTTCCCCTACGCCAGCTTAGGTTTGTTATTAACCGCCATTGTAACAGGTATTTTAGGCACTTTTGTGGTGGTTAGGCGGATGTCGTTTATTGCTGGCGGCATAACACATAGCTCGTTTGCGGGGTTAGGGTTAGGTTTTTACTTAGGTGTATCGCCCATTGGGTTGGCTATTGTGTCGGCCGTGATGAGCGGCTTAGGGGTGGAATATCTTACCCGAGGGAAAAAAGTTCGGGCGGACTCGGCCGTTGCCGCTATATGGTCCTTAGGTATGGCGTTGGGCGTACTCTTCACATTCCTTACCCCTGGATATAGCCCTGGCCTATCGGCATTCCTCTTTGGTAATATCTTGTTGGTTTCCCAAACCGACCTGCTGCTGTTGGCACTATACCTGGTGGCAACACTGTTGCCGCTATACCGGTGGTATTACCCATTGCTGTTCATCTCCTACGACGAAGAGTATGGGCGTACACGTAAATTGCCAGTGCAAACCATACGAATATGTATGATGGCATGGTTTTGTGTAGGCATCGTCCTGTCTATTAGGGCATTGGGCATCATGATGCTCATGAGTATGCTCACCTTGCCTCAAATGATTTGTAACCTGTACACCTCCCGGTTCAAACATATATTGGTAGGCTCCTGTTTGGTGAGTATATGCGCCGGTATATTAGGACTAACGCTGAGTTTTTACCTAAACCTACCAACCGGAGCTTGTTCGGTACTTTTACTGGCGATAGTATTCTTAGCCAGCAAAGCAGAGCGAACCCTTAGGCGCAACCATGAACCCCCAATGGAGTAAAAGGTTGTGCTATACGCTAATAGCCTTTGTAGGCATGCAGTGTGCACCTTTGCAGGCACAAGGCATTAACACGCTTTACAAAGCGCAACAGCACCTTAATAACGCTCTGCAACAGCTGTACAAAACAGATGCTCCTACCCCCAGTTTAGCCGGCTACGCCTTACCCCCCACGCTTACCCCGCATGCTTCGGGCCCCCTTTCTTCGCACCTGCAAGAGGCTCTTAACCTTACCGAGGCGTACTTGCACTCCTGTGCCCAACAGTTACAACAGCCTTCGCAAAGTAACCTTGGAAAGGCGTGGCAAATATATACCCAAGCATTACTGTACAGTGGAAGGTGGAATGCAGCACTGCTTGCCGCCCACGCTTGGCAGCAGCATATTCCAACCGATGCACTGCAAGCCCTCTGCTACCAATGTTGTGCCTATGTAGGGCAAGGGAATGGTAAATTGGCGTTACAACTGTTGGAAGGCTACTTGCGTGCCCAGCCCCAAGAAACGGGGTGGCTACAAGCATTATGTACCCTACTTAAAAGTAGAGAATATGGAGTATCGCCTACTGCAAGCAATACCTTTATTGGGGCACTACCCCAGGAGTGTAAGCTATTAGCCTTGCGCACCTACTTATATTTGGCGCGCCAGCAAGGAAGAGAGCAAGAGGTAGGGTATTGGTCCAACCTATTGTTTAACGAGACCGAACAACCTACCGAACGACACCTCCTGGGGTTGCAAAAGCATTTTCTTAGGGACTCCCTAACTCCACCCCCAACATGTGCCGATGCCGCCTACCAAAGCCTTTGCCTTTATATTACAAACCCAACGCTGTTACGCGCACGTCATCTGCTAAGCCACCTAACCGCCCACAGCTATACGTGGCAAGGTTATGCACAAGAACAACTCCGCAATAACCTATTCCGGCAACATGCTTGGGCCGAGTGGCTTACGGTTGCCAGCATGGATACCATATACACCCGGCAACAAACCCACTATTGGGAGGAGGTAAATGCTGTACGTCGTCACCTGCTCACAATAATGCATTACACTCAAGAGCAAGCGTTAAATAGCTTGCCTCTGGCCCAACGGCAACACTACCTGCACACCCTTCCGCAGGCTTACCTGCAACCCTCCCATGCGTTGGGTGTAACAACAAGCTCGGCCCCTGCACAAACAACCTTTTGGCAGAAGTGGGGCAATATTCCTAACCAGGATTACTGGCCGTTGGAGTACCAGCATACCCCAAACCAACAAAAGCTACTGGCCTCCAATACCCCCCCAACGGTATCCTATACCAACTACCAACAGGCGTTGCTACTGGTGGGGCGAAAGTGGTTGAACTCGGGACTACTCCCACTGCGCCAAACGGCACAAACCTACTTGCAAACCGCCAATAGAGACCTTTGAAAATCAGAGGGGCTGAAAATTGGAGTTGGATTGGGTTCAAAAATGACTTCATTCGGGAGAGAAAAAGTCAGAATATTCCTTCCCCTTACCCCCTTCTGAGCTCTAAATGCGAACTCAGAAGGGGGATTTGCATGTTATTTGGTA
>JAEWGA010000017.1 GCA_023388555.1 Bacteroidota bacterium
GGGCCATCCAGTATTTATACCACTTATCTTCTACCTCTTTAGGGTCGTATTTTGCACTTAAGTTTTTGCTCATATTTTCGCTTAGTTGGATAATAGAGTTTTTTATGAAGGGGCGCTCCAACAGGGGAACTCCCTAATTAGTATGCAAATTTACTACATATTCTTGGTACTAAAGTGCGTTTTTATACCCGAATATAAAAGTAAGGTTTGGATACATTAAGGGTATCCTAATTAAACTGGGCAACTAACCTACCATTTGGGCAGAAGTACGAGTATTCTTTTTTGGAAAAAATGAGGGGAAATTTAGTGTGAAAATTAGGGGAAGTTTGGGGTAGTTTTTGGGTGGCAAAATTTGGGGGCTTTTGGGGGAGGAAAAAAAAGTATCTGCGGAGTTCTTCAAAAAAGAAAGCGCAGTTTGTCGCAACGAAAAGCGCAGTTTGTTGAAAAAGAAAGCGCAGTTATTTTTGCACAACTTTTAACACACCTCGCAAACCCGCTCCTGTAAAGGGATTGCGGGCGGTTGCCCTTTTGCCCCAAAAATCACCCCCAAATCACCCCATTTTTGCCCCCAAAATCCGCCTACTTTTCGTCCTATTTTTTGCCCCCCAAAAATCGGTTATTTTTCACCCCGTTTTTTGGGGGGATTTTGTTTCACTTTTCTGGTTGATTATAGAGGGGCAATTTGAAGTCAGAAATTAGGTCGGGGAATGGAAGACTTTTAGGGAATTTTAGTAATGAAGGGAGGGGCGATTTTTTTTGAAGAGGTAGGATTTTTTTACTTTCCAGGGGTGTTTGTACTAACTGTTTTGTTATCAGTAATATGTAATAAGAGGGTAGGGAGGGAAGCCGTTTTTCCCATTTTATAGGCTTGATTAGGGTTGCTAAAATAGCTACCTTAGCAAACGATTAAAACCCTATACAATGAAATCACGAACTCACACGTTAATACAAACTATTGCATGCGCTTTAGTATTGCTGATTGCTGTTGTTACAGCTGGTTATTTTTATAGTCACCGGAACGATAATCCGCGCATAATCTCGGTTAAAGGAATGGCTTCAAGGGACTTTTCTGCCGATCTTATTATATGGAACAGTACGATACACTATAATACACCAAGCCCACAAGAAGGGCTACGTATTGTGAGCCAACAGGTAGAGGCGTTCGAGCGATTTCTTGCCTCCTATCAAATCCCCGATAGTACCTATACTTTTTCTCCTATTAGCTATCAGCGCAATATTAGTCGGGACTGGGATGAAGCCTCGCGTCGTTATATAGAAACGGATAAGGGATATATTATATCGCAAACTATAACAGTGACCAGTAAAGATATAGATAAGGTAGAGCAGGCATACCGGAAAGTGGGTAACTTGTTCTCCGAGGGGATATTGGTGGAAAGCAATGCCCCACAGTATTATTATACTCGGCTGGGTGAGCTGAAATTGGAGATGCTTTCGGAGGCTGCCACCGATGCTTATAATAGGGCTGCTCGGATTGCAGAAAGTGGACAAGCCTCCTTAGGGAGGTTGCGAACCTCCAGCATGGGTGTTTTCCAGATATTAGGCCGGAACAGTAACGAGGAATTCTCGTGGGGCGGCACATACAATACCTCTCAACGCGAAAAAACTGCAACAATAACCGTAACGTCAACCTATCTACTTCGTTAATTCCTAAATTATGCCCATAACCGAACAGGATGTACGAGCGCTTCAGCGTAAAATAGAACAATATGAGTACGAGTATTATATTTTGCATACGCCAACGATAGGTGATGTGGAATATGACCATTTACTCAAACAGCTTGAGGAACTGGAAAAAAAGTACCCACAGTGGGCCGACCCTAATTCTCCAACGCAAAGGGTAGGTAGCGATCTAACCAGTGGCAACCGTGCAGTTCAGCATCGTGTGCCTATGTTGTCGTTGGCAAACACCTACACTTGGAACGAGGTGGTGGATTTTTGGGAGAATTCCAGTGTTGTTGTAGGCCCCAGCTTGGCAGTGGTGGCCGAGCTAAAGTTGGATGGGGTGTCTATTTCGCTTATATACGAGGAGGGGATACTGATGCGGGCTATTACTCGGGGCGATGGCGTTCAGGGCGATGATGTTACTGCTGCCGTTCGTGCCATACGCTCTGTACCGTTGCGGTTAAGAGGCGAGGATATCCCCCCCTATTTGGAAGTACGTGGAGAGATAGTGTTGCCTTGGGCCGATTTTAACCGGATTAATGCCGAGCGCGACCAGCAAGGGCTCCCCCTTTTTGCTAACCCCAGAAATGCCGTAGCTGGAACAATTAAGCAACTTAGCCCTAAGGTGGTTAGCGAGCGAAGGCCCACTATATTCTTTTATTATTTATTGACCACCAATGATGAATTGTTGCCTACCTCGCATTACGACCGAATAGCGTTGTTAAAGAAGTGGGGCTTGCAGGTATCTCCTTATATTTCCCGCTGTGAAAAGTTGCAGGACTTAAAGCACTTTATTGACAAATGGGAGCACGACCGCTCGAACCTGGACATAGCCATTGATGGTATTGTGCTAAAGGTGGACAATTATAATTATTACACTCGGTTAGGATACACTGCTAAGTACCCTAAGTGGGCTATTGCTTATAAGTATCCGGCAGAGGTGGCTACATCCGTGCTTCGGGATGTTACTTTCCAGGTTGGACGTACGGGGATTGTAACTCCTGTAGCTAATATCGACCCCGTCCAGCTTTCGGGGACAGTTGTGCGTAGGGCATCGTTACACAATATGGGGATAATCCAAAGTTTGGATTTACATTTGGGCGATGTGGTAAAAGTGGAAAAAGGCGGAGAGATTATTCCTAAAATAACAGGTGTATGCCCTGCCAATAAAACAACACAGCTACGCCCCATTATAATGCCTCGGCAGTGTCCTATTTGTGGTACCCCTTTGGTTAAAGAGGCCCATGAAGCAGGCACTTATTGCCCTAACGACATATTTTGTCCGCCTCAGGTACAAGGCCGTATAGAGCATTATGCCAGCCGAAAAGCAATGAACATTAACATAGGGCCAGAAACTATTAAAACCCTATACGAAAGGGGGCTGGTGCACAATGTGACCGACCTGTACGAACTCACACCCGATGCCTTATTAGGGATTCCGCTAATGAAGGACAAGAGCATCCGGAATTTGTTGGAAAGCATAGCTGGTACAGTTAATGTTCCTTACCGGAGGGTGTTGTACGCATTGGGGATACGTTATGTCGGGGAAACGGTTGCGGCCTTGCTGGCGCAGCATTTTACGAATATCGATGACCTGATTACAGCTACAGCCCACGATTTGTTGGCAGTAGATGGGGTAGGCCCCGTTATAGCTAATAGTGTTGTTGAGTATTTCCAAGAGCAAAGGCACTTGGAGCTGATAGCTAAACTTCGGGGGTATGGCATTTCATTCTCGGACGAAACGGAGCCTATACAAAAGTCGCACCTCTTTGCCCATAAAACAGTGGTGATTAGTGGCACTTTTGCTTCGATGTCTCGTGATGAGTTAAAGCAACTTATTGTTCAGCATGGCGGTAAAATAGCTAATGGTATAACGTCCAAAACAAACTTGTTTGTAATTGGAGAGAAGGTGGGGCCTTCCAAAATGGCCAAGGCCACTCTGTTAAATATCCCAACACTTACCGAAGCCGAATTCTTTAACGCATATCCCGTGTTATTAGAGGATGCCTCTACTCTTCACTAATTCTTTTATTGTGAAATTGTTAGTTATAACTTTTTTTGCTGTTTTATAATGACTACTCCTACATACCCGTTTGTGCATTTACACGTGCACTCTTATTTTTCCGTATTAGATGGGCAAGCCTCCGTGAACAAGTTGATAAGCCTTGCTGTGGAGGACGGAATGAAAGGTTTGGCGTTAACCGACCACGGCTCCATGTTTGGCATTAAGGAGTTTGCGGACTGTGTAGACAAACATAATGCTCCCATAAGGCAACAAATAAAAGAATTGGAGCAACAACTGGAGGCTGCGCCCGAAAGCGAGAAAGACAAAATACAAGAGGAGTTAAACGCTACCCAGGATAAACTTTTTAAGCCCATTTTAGGTTGCGAATGCTACTGTGCCCGCAGAGGGCGTTTACTAAAGGACAACCCCAAAGAGGACCGCGGGGGGTATCACCTTATTTTGTTAGCCAAGAACTTACAAGGCTACAAAAACCTTATTAAAATAGTATCCTTATCCTACACCGAAGGGTTTTACTACAAACCCAGGATAGATAAAGAGCTGTTGGAAAGATACCACGAAGGTATTATAGTTTGTAGTGCCTGCTTGGGAGGAGAAATACCTCAGCTGATAATGAGTAACAGGTTAGAGGAAGCTAAAAACTCTATCCTGTGGTTTAAGTCCGTTTTTGGCGACGACTATTACTTGGAATTGCAACGCCACAAGACCACAGAGGCCGGTGCAAATGGGGAAACCTACCTTAAACAAGAAGAGGTTAACCAAAAGTTATTAGAACTATCCAAAGAGCTTGGCGTTAAGGTAATAGCCTCTAACGATGTCCATTTTGCAACAGCCGATGATGCGGAAGCACACGACCTTTTGGTTTGTTTGAATACTAAAGCAGACTTAAATTCTACTACCCGAATGCGGTATACCCGACAGGAGTGGCTGAAGAGTAGAGCCGAAATGTCGGCCATATTTGCCGACATACCAGAGGCCTTAACCAATACAATGGAGATACTGGATAAAGTGGAGTATTACTCTATTAACAACAAGCCTTTGATGCCCGACTTCCCATTGCCCGAAGGTTTCGATAACGATGATGATTACCTAAAGCATTTGTCGTACGAAGGTGCATACAAAAGGTATGGTAAGCCTTTATCGGATGAAGTTATAGAACGGTTGGATTTTGAGCTTAATACAATTAAGTCCATGGGATTCCCAGGCTATTTCCTTATAGTACAGGACTTTATACAGGCTGCTCGGGATATGGGGGTTTCTGTTGGTCCTGGGCGTGGCTCGGCCGCAGGTTCATTGGTTGCGTATGTGCTGGGAATTACTAACCTGGACCCTATTAAGTACGACTTGCTGTTTGAGCGTTTCCTAAACCCCGACAGAATCTCTTTGCCAGATATTGATATTGACTTTGATGACGACGGTCGTTTGGAGGTAATTAAATGGGTGGCCGAAAAGTATGGCCATGAAAAAGTGGCACATATTGTCACCTACGGTACAATGGCCTCCAAAAGTGCAATTAAGGATGTAGCCCGGGTAACCCAAGTGCCTCTGTCCGAAAGCAATATATTAGCCAAACTTGTGCCGGAGCGGTTGGACGGTGGAAAGGTAACCCTTAAAGCAGCAATAGATAAAATACCCGAACTGAGCGAGGCTTACTACGGCAAAGACATGCGTAGGCGTAAAACCTTGGATTTGGCTATGAAGCTGGAAGGAACCGTTAGGAATACCGGGATGCACGCTTGTGGAATTATCATTGGAAAGGGACCAATTTCGGATACCGTTCCTATTTTTACCATAGAAGATAACGAAACAGGGGAGCATACACGGGTAACTCAGTACGAAGGCAAGGTTATTGAAGATACAGGCCTTATCAAGATGGATTTTTTGGGGCTTAAAACTCTATCTATCATAAAAGAGACGTTGGAAAACATAAAGAAGCGCCACAATATCACAATAGATATAGAGTCCATACCATTAGATGATGCAAAAACCTACGACCTTTTTTGTAAAGGAAGAACGGCAGGTGTGTTTCAGTTCGAATCCGCAGGCATGCAAAAATACATGGTAGAGTTACAGCCATCTAAATTTGAGGACTTAATAGCCATGAACGCATTGTATCGGCCAGGTCCAATGGCCTATATCCCTTCGTTTATCAATAGGAAGCATGGCAAGGAAGCCATAGAGTACGATTTGCCAGCTATGGAGCGTTACTTGCGGGATACGTATGGGAT
The DNA here is from genome assembly GCA_023388555.1 of Bacteroidota bacterium. Lineage (GTDB taxonomy): Bacteria > Bacteroidota > Bacteroidia > Bacteroidales > Porphyromonadaceae > Porphyromonas_A. The sequence goes on from JAEWGA010000017.1 coordinate 5,935, forward strand.
AACGGTGTTTCAGGAGCAGGTGATGCTTTTGTCGCGCGAGTTGGCCGATTTCACACGTGGAGAGTCGGACACCTTGCGTAAGGCTATGGGGAAGAAGCAAAAAGCAATGATGGACAAACTGCGTAAAAAGTTTGTGGAAGGGGGAAATAAAAAAGGATACGAAACAGCAGTACTGGAGAAGATTTGGGGCGACTGGGAGGAGTTTGCAAAGTATGCATTCAATAAAAGTCACTCCACTTGTTACTCGTGGGTGGCTTACCAAACGGCTTACTTAAAAGCTAACTATCCGCCCGAATTTATGGCAGGCTTGTTGAGCCGTAACCTGAATAACATTACAGAAATAACAAAGTATATTGACGAGTGTCATAAAATGGGTATACAGGTATTATGCCCCGACGTGAATGAGTCGGATGCTAAATTCACGGTAAATAGTCAGGGCAATATACGTTTTGGCCTGAGTGCTATTAAAGGTATGCCTCGTAGTGCCGTTAGTTGTATTGTAGAAGCTCGTGATGCTGGCGCTCCCTTCAAGGATGTTTACGATTTTGTGGCAAGAGTCCCCTCCGTGGCTTGTACCCGTAAGGTGTTGGAGCTGTTAGTGTATTCTGGTGCGTTCGACTCTTTTAAGGACTTTACACGGGAGGACTATTTTTATGTGGAAAAAGAAAATGGAACTACGTTTATCGACAAGTTGGTAAAGTGTGGCTTGGAATTTCAGCAAAGCCAGAACCAAAGCCAATCCTCCCTTTTTGGCGAGAGCACTTTTTACGAAATGGCGAAACCTGCGGTTGGCGGAACGCCCGAACCTTGGTCCGACATAGAAAAACTGAACCATGAACAGGAAGTGTTGGGTATATACCTAACAGCAAGCCCCTTGGATAAGTATGAAATTGTGCTGAAGTACCACTGTAATATCTCGGTTGCTCAACTTTCGGCTCCCGAAGAGTTCGCTGGCAAGGAAATTATTTTTGGCGGCCTTGTAATTGGAACACGGCACGCTAAAACAAGAGGGGGGGCGGACTGTGCATTCATAAAGCTACAAGACTATAATGGCACGGGAGAACTACCCTTGTTTGGCAATAACTACCTGCGGTATATCAATTGCGGAAAACCTGGACTTTTCCTCCTGTTTAAAGCTAAAGTGGAGCGGAGTAAAGATGGAAGCAGATGCTTTATAACACCCACCTCCTGCGAAATGCTGGACGACGTTTACGACAAGTGTGTTAATACGCTAACCATAACTGTTCCGTTTGAATATTTAGGCACTTCCTTTATGGAGGAGGTTATGGAGAACCTTTTGGAGATGAGCAAAAAAAGGACTGGCTTTATGTCGGTGGACTTTGAAGTATACGATCCCGTAACCAAGGTGGGTGTAAAATTAGAGTCTCCTAAACTCAATAATTTGTACATTCGTTCCGATTTTATTGAGGACCTTAAAAACAATGACAACCTGATATGTGTTATTCATTAAAAAGCTATTTGGCACATCTATTGCAATAACTTTGGTGGTAGTATTACTACCATAAACAATAACCCCTAACTATAACCCATAAATAATTACTACTATGGCATTTCAATTTACAGACGAAAACTTTAAAAAGGAAGTAGAAACCGGCAAGCCTATTGTTATTGACTTTTGGGCAGAATGGTGTGGACCATGCAGAATGGTAACTCCTATTATCGATGAGCTTGCAGCCGAATATGAAGGGAAAGTTCTAATAGGTAAAATGAACATTGAACAAAGTACGGAAACCCCTATCGAGTACTCTGTTCGTAATATCCCTACAATCTTGTTTATTAAGGATGGCGAAGTGAAGGACCGTCACGTAGGCTCTGCTTCTAAAGCTGTTCTGCAAGAAAAAGTAGAAAACTTGTTGAAGTAAAACAAGTAGCCTTAGGCGGCGCAAGCCTTCCTTTAAAGGGCATAAAAAAAGCGGATGCGCTAAAACAAAAGTTTTTAGCACATCCGCTTTTTTGTGTTTGTATGCTTATGTTTTATATTTTCTCCCAGTCGACCTTTTGTGCCAGTACCATAGCACAAGCTTCGAGCCCCAGCTTATCATGGGGGGCAAAGGCATTGAGGGTTTCGCTATCGATATCGATAACTCCTAATACAGAATTGTCATGTATAATAGGAACAACAATTTCGCTTTGGGATAAGGAAGAACAGGCTATATGCCCACTAAATTCATTTACATTAGGAACCACAATGGTTTCCCCTTTGGCCCATGCTAATCCGCATACGCCCTTGCCATAAGGGATGGAAACACAGGCTGCTGGCCCTTGAAACGGGTAGAGCACTAATTCCTCTCCTTTAACACGGTAAATACCAGTCCACAAGGGGCGAAGAGCTGTATGAATTGTGGCAACTGCATTACATAAACTGCTTATAGGGTTATCGTGCTCGGAAATCATAAGGTTTAGTGCCTGGGTTAGCTCTTGGTACATTTCGGAGCGGTCGTTAGGGGCAGTAATGTTGTGTAGTAAGTGTTCGTAGCTACTCATAGTCCTCTTTTTTTTTATAATTTAGTTGCTATCAAAGATAGCTTATTATCAGGTAAAATAAGACGTTCCAATGAGTAATGATAAAAAAATATTGATTTCGTTAGGCCGCTCGTTTGGTAGTGGAGGGTTGGACTTTGCCGTTAAGTTGCATGAAACCTTGGGGATACCAGTCTTCGATAAGGGAATACTGGACAAGGCTGCTATGGACTCTAACATTAGAAAAGAACTGTTTGAAGAGGCCGATGAAAACAGCAAAATCTCTATCCCCTACATTTGTGGCGGCTCCTTCCCAATGACGGCTCCTTTTTTTGCCTATACCGATAGCTATATAAGTACGGAAACACTGTTTACCAAACAGTCCGAAGCAATTAAGAAAATAGCCTCGGAGTCCTCCGCCATATTTGTAGGCCGGTGTAGCGATTTTGTTTTGAGGGATGATTATCCGCAAATGTTGTCGTTGTTTGTGACCGACGACCCAAGTGTTCGGGTTAAAACAATTATGGAAAGGCTAGGGATTGCCTCCGAAGAAGAAGCGAAGTCCGTTATGGAAAAGGCGGACCAACAACGGCGCGAGTACTATAATTATTATACCTCTGGCCATTGGGGGCGGGCAGATAACTATGACTTGTGCATTAAGTTGTCCGTGTTAGGAATGGAACGTGCCGTGCAAATGGTTTGCAGTATTGTTAATGGTCAGTAGCGGATACAAAAAAAGAGCAGCTCCTGTGAGTTGCTCTTTTTTTTTGTATCCGATGGATTATTGGATTACGCCTAACTCCTTCCCAACCTTAATAAAGGCGTTAATAGCTTTGTCCAGGTGCTCTTTTTGGTGTCCTGCACTCAACTGAACTCTAATCCGAGCTTCTCCTTTAGGAACCACAGGGTAATAGAAGCCAGTAACATATATACCTTCCTTCAATAGGCGGGCTGCATATTTCTGAGATAGCGGAGCGTCATAAAGCATTACAGCACAAATGGCCGATTGGGTAGGTTTAATATCGAACCCGGCTTCCAGCATTTTATTGCGGAAGTAGTTAACGTTTTCCATTAGTTTAGTGTGCAATGCATTACTTTCGTTCAGTATCCGGAACACTTCCAAGCTTGCACCTACAACAGAGGGTGGAATAGAGTTTGAGAACAGGTAGGGGCGAGAGTGTTGGCGCAATAGGTCTATTATTTCCTTGCGTCCGGTTGTAAAGCCCCCAATGCCCCCCCCAAAGGCTTTTCCAAGGGTACCTGTATGGATATCTATTCTGCCGTAGCAGTTAAATAGTTCAGCTACCCCCCTTCCTGTTTCTCCAACAACGCCAGCGGAGTGGCATTCATCCACCATAACTAATGCATCGTATTTTTCAGCAAGGTCGCAAATTTTGTCCATAGGGGCTACATTTCCGTCCATGGAAAAAACGCCATCGGTAACAATAATCCTAAATCGTTGGGCTTGTGCCTCTTGTAGGCATTTTTCAAGCTCTTCCATATTGGCATTGGCATACCGGTAACGCTTGGCTTTACACAAGCGAACCCCGTCTATTATAGATGCATGGTTCAGGCTGTCGGAAATAATAGCATCTTCTTCTGTAAGTAGTGGCTCAAAAACACCTCCGTTTGCATCAAAGCAGGCGGCATACAAAATAGTGTCTTCTGTTTTGAAGTAGCGTGCTATGGCGGCTTCTAACTCTTTATGATAGTCCTGTGTTCCACAAATAAACCGTACCGAGGACATACCAAAGCCGCGCTCGTCCATGGCTTTTTTTGCTGCCTCGATTAGTGCAGGGTTATCCGATAGTCCTAAATAATTATTAGCGCAAAAGTTCAAAGTGGGTATCTCTTTGCCATTAGCGTTAATTGTTACTTCGGCTTTTTGAGGGCTGGTTATAATGCGTTCCTCTTTGTAAAGTCCGGCATCTTTAATACCTTGAAGTTTCTCAGATAGGTGCTGTTTAATCTTTCCGTACATACAGTTTGGTGTTTTTATTGAAGGTTAATAAGCCAACATGGCAGATGTTGGTATTATGCTTCAAATGTAAGTATTTATACCGAATAGGCTATAGTATTAGGGGTGTTTTATTAAATCGGAGTAGTAGGGGATGTCTGGTAGTGTTATGGTGGGGCTTCCCTTGTAGCCAACCTTGTAAACGGCCATTTGTTTTCCGTTGGTAATAATAATGTAAGGCACACCTAAGGCGGCGTTGTACCTGAAGGCTTGTTCAATAATTTCTTGCGATAGCTTAATATGAGTAGCCTTGTACTCAATGATCATCAGGGGGTTAAGTTTGTTGTCCAAAACAACGGTATCGCACCTTTTAGGCAGTTTCCCTACACGAATAGAGTATTCGTTGGACATCCTTAAGTATGGGTATCCATATTTTTTATGAAGCAAATCCACAAAGTACTGGCGTACAATTTCCTCGGGCTGTGCCGAAATATATTTTTGCCGTATGGGGTCGAAGATTACCCCTTTCCCTTGGTTGTTATCGGTGCTATTCATGCCTCAAAGCTAATACATTTTATTTATACGGTTGGGTAGCAAGGTGTTATTATAGGCTGCATATATTCTTGTTTTGGGTACCTTGGAATAGCTTAGGAACTCGTATCTTTGTACCAATGGATAAAGAGTGTATTAGCCAAATTATAAACTAAATATGAAACGGGTATTCTATACTGGTGTACTCTTCGTTCTTTTGGCTTGTTCCCAACTTTGGGGGCAGACTAAAGTGACGAAAGCTTTTTTGTATTGCCCACAACGCTTATTGCCAGCATTGTCCGAGGAGCAACGTAAGGATTTGGTGGACTTATATATGCACCATGCCACTACAAAAGCAACAATAACAAATGCGTTTGGAGGGCAGTCCACATTACAACTATTGGGCGACACTTACGCTAAAGTAAACTTGGATGCTTATACCGAGCTGCAGCTGAAGGTGTTGGAGGCGGATAAAGATGATAACCCCACAGTGGTGGCCATTGTGTACACCTCGCTGCTTGTACCTAACCAATCGGTGGTAAGGGTATACAACGCTCGGTGGGAAGAGGTAAGCAACTCTGCTGTACTGCAATTACCCGAAACACATCTATTCTTTAAGCCCTCAAAAACTTCGTTACAGGACATAAAGGAAGCCTTAACAGAGAGGGGCGTCCTTACTTATAGGGCTACCTTTACCGAAGAAATTAATAGGTTACAAGTTAGGCTCACTTGTTTCGATGACTCAATAGCCCAGAAACGTTACCACCAGGTACGCGCCCAACTATTATCACAAGGGCTGATGCTTATGTGGGATGGAAAAACGTTTAAGTGAGCTATTGCCTAAATATAAGGCCACAAAGAAAATGAACGAAGAAAAAACAATACAACGAAAAGCTCTTATACTAACCATTGCTTTGGTTTTGCTCGTACTATTGGGATTGAGCGGATACTATATTCTGCACCAGCAGCAAACTATTCAGGAAATACAAGAAGCAAGCGAACTGAACAAAGAGATGCTCCAAGAGCAGTACAACAACTTATCGTTACAGTACGAAGAGTATACAGTGCAAGTAAAGGACGACTCGCTGGTTGCTAAGTTAATGTCGGAAAAAGCAAAGGTGCGTAGCTTATTAGAAGAACTGAAAACCGTTAGGGCTACAAATGCCAAACGAATTGGAGAACTACAACGAGAACTGGAAACATTGCGTAAAATAATGCGTAACTACGTTATACAAATAGATTCTCTGAATGCAGCAAATCAACGTTTACGTACCGAAAACCAAGCCCAAAAGGAGGAAATTAGCCGGGTAACACAGCAAGCGACACAGCTGGCTCAGGAGCGTACGGATTTGAGCAAAAAAGTTGAATTAGCACAAAAACTATCGGTTTCTCATTTGCTGGTTCAGGGCTTGAATGCCAGAGGACGTGTAACTAAACACATCAGTAAAATGAAACAACTGCAGTGCTCTTTCGATTTGGATAGGAATATAACTGCAGAGCCCGGAATCAAGAAAATATACGTGCGTTTATACAAACCCGACGATACCCTGTTAATAAAACCCGGACAAGCCTCTTTTGACTTTGAAGGGAAACAAATCCCGTATTCATTAACCCGAGAGGTGGAATACCAAGGAGAACCGCTCCCTGTGGTATTGTATTGGAATATCGATGAGTTTTTGCCTGAAGGAACCTACAGAGTGGAAATCTTTAGCGATGGCTATATCATAGGTAAAGGAACCTTCTCTCTTTAACATACAAGGCGCATGGAATACAGCGGACATAACAAAAAGGAATACCCCCCAATGCATACCGCAGAGCATGTTATTAATAGGACTGCGGTTATGTTGTGGAACTGCGGCAGAAGCGTATCGGCTCATATAGAACGGAAAAAGTCGCGGATGGACTTTCTTTTACCGTATGAACCTACAAACGAGCAAGTAAACCAATTTATAGCCGAGGTAAATAGGATATTGCAATTGGACTTGCCTGTTTCCTATACACATACAACCCTAAAAGAGGCAGAAAAATATGACGTGGACTTAACCCGAATCCCCAGCAATACCCCCTTGGAACACGTGCGTATTGTACATGTAGGTAACTACGATGACTGCCTGTGTGTTGGTGCACATGTAGAGCATACTGCCGAGTGTGGTGAGGTAGTGTTAGTTTCTCACAACTATCAGGAGGGGCGCTGGAGGTTGCGTTTTAAGCTGCAGAATGCAAGCAGCAAATATGATGAGTACAAATAAAATTAATAGGATTATGGACAAGAAAATAGTAAAAGCCCGATTCGACCACTTCAATTTCAATGTACTGGATTTAGAGCGTAGTATAGCGTTTTACCAAAAAGCTCTGGGACTGCATGAAGTCCGCAGAAAAGAAGCCCCAGATGGTAGTTTTATCCTAGTTTACTTGGGAGAGGACTATACCGACTTTTCGTTGGAATTAACTTGGCTTAGGGATAGAACAGAACCTTATAACTTAGGCGACTTGGAGTACCACCTATGTATGCGTATGCCAGGAGACTATGTCTATTGGCGCGAATATCACCGCGAAATGGGATGCATCTGTTACGAAAATGAAGAGATGGGGTTGTACTTCATAAATGACCCCGATGGCTATTGGATAGAAATTCTCCCCTTGCATTCCAGCAACTAATTCCTCGCCGCTGAGTTATGATTTCCGTTAAAAACCTATTCTTGCTTGGGGCTACTTGCTGGTTACTCCCCACGAGTATTGCCGCACAACAGTCCCAAACAACTCAAATCGCCTGCTATAACCCTTCTGCTCCAGATTATACTCCCGTTTCCATAGGCACTAACCTGCCCAACCAAAGCGGGGCTTATATGGATTATACCATACTCGCCCCCTTCCTTAAAGGCAAGGCTACTGTTACCTTTGCTCACACAGCTCCTGCCTGGGTACACATTGCTGGAAATGCCTATGTTGGAACATTGGATTTGTTTGTTGCCGCGCAGGACTCTTTAGCGTTACACTTAAAGGAAAACAAAAAAGGAGGCTACTACCTCTCCTTAAAAGGGAAAACAGCTCCTATTCAGGAGTTGCTGCTGAGCAGAAACTTGTTGTCGCCCCAGTTATACCGCATTCCTAACGTACTGAAAACAGGAATACAATATGCGGAAGCCAAACAGCTACTGGACAGTTATTTTAATGCAATAAATAGTACTGTGGACTCTGTATTGCAAAATACCACCTCGCAATACGGAAAAAGTTTACATGCCGAACTGGACCAAGTTTTCCTGATGGCGCTTTTGCTACGTTTGCCAACATCCAATAAACTGGCCCTACAGTTGCTCAATAATGCATCTCAGCAATGGAACCCCTTCCAACCCCAATACGCTAAAACTCGCTATGGATTTTTGAACAGAGAGCTACTGTTAGCAAAGGGACAAGCCCCAGATAGTATTACAAAACGTGCGAACAATTTAGGGTTATGGCCACGTAACCAAGAGTATCGTAACCATTTGTCGGTTCCAGACCAAGAACATTTGTATGCAACCGAAATGGCACAGGACTTTTATACGTCGGAGCAATGGGACAGAGAACGCTATTTAACACGCTTACGCTTTTTTGCCAATGTGTTTCCGCAGAGTGCATACTACACCTATTTGGATAAGCTGATCCTGAACCGAAGAGATGTGGATAACGCCTACCTGTTTGGAGAATACCTGGACTCTGCACGCCGGTTTAACTACATCAACCGTTATCCGAGTGGCGATTTGCAAGAGGTTATTAAACAAGAGTTTGCGGGAAAACCGGTTTTGGTAGATGTTTGGGCAACTTATTGTAGCCCGTGCAAGTCGGAATTCCCATATAGCGCATCTTTACAACGCTGGTTGGCTCAGCAAGGTATAGAGCATTTATATGTATCTGTTGATAAGGCTGTAAACTCGGCCAAATGGTATGCCGAAGTGGAAAAATATAACCTTTCCGGGTTCCATTACATGCTTACATTTAAGGGATACAACAAGTTGGCTAACCTGCTAAGTTCGTACTTAACCACACCAAGGTATATTTTATTCGATGCAAAAGGGAATATCGTGGATGATAAACTTCCTCGTCCCTCCGATAAGGACGATGCTTTGGTGAAACGCATTAAGGAGCTAATTCCACGGTTGGCAACAAATAAATAGGTAATGGGACTTGCAAGAACTAATTTGTTTTTGTACCTTTGCTGGCGCAAACTGGTAATAACCCTAACCTGGGTGCCAGTTACATAAGGGCGGTCGTGGCGTAATTGGTAGCCGCGCTAGACTTAGGATCTAGTGGAGCGATCCGTGAGGGTTCGAGTCCCTCCGACCGCACAAAAACCCAAAAGGTGTACCGAAATTTGTTTGGTACGCCTTTTTTTGTTCCCAATTAGAAAAGATTTTTCCTAATTCCCTTCAAGCTTCCCCTCTTAAACACCCTTTACAACATATACGAAAACCGTTCCTCAAAGAGCTTTTCCCCCAAAAAAAGATACTCCCCAAAGATGCTCCAAACAGCTAAAACATTCTCCTAAAATCTCGCTCAAATTTTCCCCGAAAACATACCTCCCCAAGGAAGTCCCCCCCAAAAAAATCGGGGCGTTTTTCCCCCCCTTTTATTCCCAAAATCACCCCAAGTTTTCGTTCTAATTTCCCCAAATTTCCCCCTTGAATTTAAGCACGGTACCCTCGTAATCACAACAGCAATCTTCTCTTAAAGTCACTTTAAGGTTACTCCTAAATTTTCCGTTTCCTTTCTCCAATACGCTAACAATCCTAACTTCTTCTGTCCAATTGCTGAAAAAATAACTCCTATGATACTCACAAGAAATGTCGGGCAAATATCACCCCAAAACACAGCCTTTTTAGTTGTGTTGGATGTGGGCAGTACCAGTTACAAGGGAAGGGGAGCTGTTTAGGCCGGCACAAAAAAGAGAGGGGCGCCAGAATTTCTGGCCCCCCTTCGCAGTAAAATGGATGGTGATATTAGTGCAGTGTTTTGAGTGTTACGTATCTATTGGTTTTATAGTTTCTGAATAAGAAGTTGATGAGCATTAAAGTCCACAAAAATAAGTAAGTGTTCTGTGTAAAATTGTAATCTCATTTCCTAATTATATGTGAGTGTTTAGTGTTAGATATGCACAAAGTTATTAAGAACGTGCATTAATTGCAATAGGGGAAACTTGGAGGATAGTTGTGTTGTGTTTATTTAACATGGAGGAGATTCGGTTGGAAGTACTTTTCTAAGAGTAGGGGGAGATGCATACCTAACGCCTTTGTTAATGCGCGAAATGTCCAATAATGTGTATCTTTGTTATATAGGTGTTTTGCCTAATTCATCCACAAAACAACACCATAAAACCAAAAACATTATTACATATGGCAACATCAGTAGGTTTACAAGCCGCAAATAACATTAGAATTTTGGCCCTGTCCATGGTAGAAAAAGCAAAATCGGGACATCCTGGGGGGGCAATGGGAGGAGCCGATTTTATTCATATACTGTTTTCGGAATTTTTGAATTATAGCCCGTCGGAACCTTATTGGATTGCTCGGGACCGTTTTTTCTTGGACCCTGGGCATATGTCTCCCATGCTATATTCTGTATTAGCGCTTTCGGGCCGAATGACGATGGAGGATTTACAAGCGTTTCGCCAATGGGGAAGCGTTACTCCTGGGCATCCCGAGTTAGATGTTGTTAGAGGGATAGAAAACACCTCTGGTCCCTTAGGTCAAGGGCATGTAATGGCTGTTGGTGCTGCTATTGCAGCTAAGAAAATGCGTTCGGCCTTTGGACCTCTGATGAAGCAACGTATTTATGCATACATATCGGACGGTGGTATACAAGAGGAGATTTCGCAAGGGGCAGGGCGCTTGGCCGGACATTTAGGGCTGGATAATTTGGTTATGTTTTATGATGCCAACAATATTCAGCTTTCTACAAAAGTGGACGAGGTGATGTCCGAAGATACCGCAGCAAAATACCGAGCTTGGGGGTGGAATGTGATAGAGATTGACGGAAATGACCATACTCAAATTCGTGAGGCTTTAACTAAGTCGGGCCAAACAAGTGGCAAGCCCACCTTAATTATTGGCCATACTATCATGGGTAAGGGGGCTGTAAGCGATGAAGGCTCTATGGAGAACCTTGTTTCAACCCATGGTCAGCCCCTATCTAATGCTGGCGTGAATGTTCCTTTAACAATAGAGAAATTAGGGGGGGATGCGGCTAATCCTTTTACTATTTTCCCCGAAGTAAAAGAACTTTATAGTAACCGTAAAGAGGCCTTGCAAGCGGATTACAATGCTTGGTTAAAGAGTTTTAGCGAGTGGTCCGCCAATAATGCAGAGCTGGCTGCTGAATTGGAGAAGTGGCTTACGCCCGGAAGTTATCCGGTGGATTGGGAGCAAATTGTACAAAAAGACAATGCAGCTACCCGAGCTGCTTCAGCATCGGTACTCTCTTATTTAGCCCAACAAGTTCCTAACATGATAGTTTCCAGCGCCGATTTGTCCAATTCCGATAAAACCGACGGTTTTTTGAAGAAGACCAAGGCGCTTAGTCGCGACGACTTCTCGGGCAACTTCCTGCAAATGGGGGTTAGCGAGCTTACAATGGCCTCTGTATCGGTAGGTATTGCACTACATGGTGGTTTTGTTGCCGCTTGCGGAACCTTCTTTGTTTTTTCGGACTACATGAAGCCTGTGGTGCGTTTGGCTGCGTTAATGAAGGTTCCTGTTAAGTTTATTTGGACCCACGATGCTTTCCGTGTAGGGGAAGATGGACCTACTCATGAACCTGTGGAACAAGAGGCTCAAATACGCCTAATGGAGAAACTTAAGAACCATGATGGCGATGCTTCAATGTTAGTGCTTCGGCCTGCCGATGTGCACGAAACAACCGCAGCTTGGATGCTGGCAATGGAGAACAAGAAAACGCCAACGGCACTAATTTTATCGCGCCAAGACATTAAAAATCTTCCTGGGAATACATTCCAACGTTCTAAACAAGTGGCCTTGGGCGGATACATTGTAAAAGAGGTGGATGCTCCTAAAGCTGTATTGGTGGCAAATGGATCGGAGGTGGCAACTTTGGTGGCTGGAGCCGAGTTGTTAGAGCAACAGGGGATTCCTTGTAATGTTGTTTCTATTCCTTCGGAAGGTTTATTCCGCCAGCAACATCACCAATACCAACAAGAGGTTTTACCTCCGGGAGTACCACGTTTTGGCTTAACAGCAGGACTTCCCATCACTTTAGCCGGACTGGTTGGCGAGAAGGGGCGTATTTGGGGAATGGAGTCCTTCGGATATTCGGCACCGTACGGTGTGTTGGATAAAAAGCTTGGTTTTACTGCCGAGAATGTTGTGAACCAAGTTAAACTAATGTTGGATTTGTAATTTTAAAACGTGTATGTTGCCCAATAGGATTAAAATAGGAGTGGCGTCGGACCACGCAGGCTTCAACCTCAAGCAGCAAATAATTGCCCTGTTACAAGGCAAAGGATACGAGGTGGTGGATTTTGGACCTCATTGTGCGGATAGCTGTGATTACCCCGACTATGCTCACCAATTAGGGCGTGCAGTGGAAACGGGGCTGGTGGATAAAGGCGTTTCTACGTGTGGCTCTGGCGAAGGTGTGTCTATTGTACTAAATAAATATCCTCACGTTCGTGCCGCATTGGCTTGGAGGCCCGAAATTGCTCAGTTGGCACGCCAACACAACGATGCCAATGTACTAACTTTACCGGCCCGGTTTGTTACCGAGCGTGAGGCTCTTGATATGGTTGACCTCTTTTTTAATACCCCATTTGAGGGTGGGCGACACAAAAAAAGAGTGGACAAAATTCCACCAACCCTATAACCCATAACGAAGAAACAAACCGTATTAATTGTGCTATTGGAGGACTTCCCCTGTTCTTGTAGAGGCAGAGAGTCCTCCATTACTTTCCTCCCCCCTAAAAGAACTCCCCACTAAGTTTTATGAGCCCAATATATTACCCCGATTTCAGTGACATCGCCCCCGAAACCTTATTAAAAAAAATAAAAAACGGGATTGAGCTACAACGCATTGCCATCCAAACTATAAAGGAGGTAGATATCCATAACTTAACATTCGAGAATACGGTATTGGCATTGGAACGCTCTCAGGATTTTGTTGGATTGCCAAGCCGTCTGTTTTTCAATCTTTTGAGTGCCGCTTCGGACGAAGCCCTCATGGAAATAAGTGCAACCATTTCCGATATGCTTACGGATTTGAGTAACGAAATCACCTACGATACCGACTTGGCAAACAGGGTCCGCTTGGTGTACGAGCAGCAAGATGGGTTAGGGGAGCAAGAAAAACGACTGACCTATCGTACCTATCAGGGGTTTGAAGATGCTGGTGCATATTTGAAGGAGGAGGAGCGTGAGGAACTTAAGCAACTTAAAAAGGAAAGAGCCGCCGCCTCACTTCAGTTTGGGCTAAATGTACTTAAGGAAATGAACGCCTTTGTATTGCATCTGACTCAGGAGGAGCAGGTGCAAGGTATTCCCGAGTCGGTACGTGCGGTGGCGTTGGCAAAAGCCGAACAAGAAGGGAAAAAAGGGTGGGTGTTTGACCTCTCGATGCCCTCTTACTTAGGCGTAATGAAATATTGTGACCGAAGGGATATCCGAGAACACCTTTACAGGGCTAAAGCCTCTTTATGTGCTAACACCGAAAAGGAAACACAAAACGTGGATTTAGTTCATAAGATTGTATCCATTCGTAAGCGAATAGCCGAAATTATGGGCTATACATCCTATGCCGAGTATGCCTTAAAGGATAGGATGCTATCCAGTACCAAGGCCGTTTATAATGTCCTGGAAGAGCTAAGGGATAGTTATATGCCTTTAGCGAAACAGGAGGTAGCCGAGGTTACGGAATTTGCACACAAAAACGGATTCCCCCAGGAAAACACCTTGGAAATGTGGGATTGGGCATACTATGCCGAAAAATACCGAGCCGAAAAGTTGGACTTTAACCAAGAGACAACTCGCCCTTACTTCGAGCTGAAAGCTGTACAAAATGCGATGTTTAATTTGGCGGGCCGGTTATTCGACCTTTCATTTTCTGAAAATAAAACGCTGAAACCATATCACCCCGAAGTTACTATTTTTGAGGTGTGCCGAAATAAAGAGCCTATAGGCATTCTTATGTTGGATTACTTCCCACGAAAAGGTAAACAACCAGGAGCTTGGATGACGGAGTATGTAGAAGCCTCACAAGAGCACCAGCCAGTTGTTAGTTTGGTGATGAACTTCTCCCCAGCCACAAAAAAAATGCCCTCGTTGCTTACTTTTGATGAGTGTACAACGATGTTCCATGAATTTGGACATGCTTTGCATGGGCTATTAACCAAAGGTAAATATGCATCTCTTAACGGTACAAATGTAGTACGGGACTTTGTGGAACTTCCATCTCAGCTAATGGAGAATTGGATGAGGCAACGCGAGTTCCTAATAACATTTGCCAAACATTATGAAACTCGGGAACCTATTCCCGAGGATATATTGAATGCAATAGCTAAAAACAACTCTTTTTTGGAAGGCTATAACTGTATCCGACAATTAGGCTTTGCTTACTTGGATATGGCATGGCATACGCTTCAGGACCCCAAAACGGACATAAGAAAAGTAGAAGTAGAAGTGAGCAAGCCGCTTAAACTATTGGAGAGTGCCGAAGAGGTAGGGCTAATTAGTACGGCCTTTTCGCACATCTTCGACGGTGGTTATGCTACTGGATACTACGGCTATAAGTGGGCCGAGGTTTTAGAGGCAGACGCTTTTGAAGAGTTTAAAAAGCACGGAATATTCAACAAAAACATAGCAGATAGGTATCGGGAATATATTTTGGAAAAGGGCGACCAGCAAGATGCAATGACCCTGTATATAGCCTTTAAGGGGACGTTGCCAACAACCGCTGCCCTAAAAAGAAGAAGTGGGTGTGTTAAAATATAAGTTTTAATGCACGCTTACCTCCTTTGCTATACGCTATGCTTATTCATTTGCAAAGTGTTACGAATAGGCTGGCGTAAAAGATGGGAGTTGTGATAAAGTGTATTAGACGAACGAAATACTGCATAAGGGGATTCTTGAATTTCGGTGACAGTACCTCTATTCGTCCGTTTTTCAATATACATTTAACACTACCGGATACCAATAATCACCGGTTTAGGGTTGTTGTTTGTATTGCTGAAGCCGTTTTGTATGTTTGCTAAGCGTTCTTTTCAACAACCCTATTTCTTCTTGTACGTTGTGCATTGCTATGGTCCTGAGGAAAGAGAGCCTCAAGGTGTTTGAAAGGTTAAATACTAAGGTGCCGCCTCCCTTAACCTGGGCCTTTAACTGGTGCTCCTTGGGGGCGTGAGTTATAAATTGAGCAATGGCAAGAGCATCTTTGGCGGTAAAGGTTAACCGCTCGTAAAATATCCCGGCTTCTTTATACCTATAATTCATCCCGGCATCGTAAGGTAGCGTATCTGTGCTAATAAAGGTCTTATTAGTTACATCCTCAATTATCAAATGATTGGAATTTAGGGGGGTACTATTTTTCACCGAGGCAATGAGTTCTAACTTTCCATCTTTATTGAAATAGATATCTAAGTATGGTATTCTTTGGTTTCTGAGTTCTTTAGCCGAGAGGATGTATTCATCGGAAAAAGGGGTGTCGTTTATTTTTACGAAATATTGCGCTAATGAGTCTTGGGCTTGTTGTAATATTGAAAGTCGGGTTTGGGCATATAGGCTATCTCGCCGGGATCTTTGGATATCCACTTCTTTTTTTAAGGCTAAAGCTTTTCTTCTTGTGCTTATTTCATTTGGGTAGTTAACGTGTAAACTATCTATAAGCTGTTCTGCTTGTTCGTAGGATTCTTCTTTATATGCGTCCAGCGCCTTTTCATAGAGGGCATGGGCCAATTTTTCTGTACTCCTTTGGCAGGAGGCTGTAAAGAATACCACAACACATATTATTGCAAAGTTAAAAAGTTTCATGAGGGCTTCTTTTTCAATTGTTGGTAAGTTTTTTCTTGGCAAATATAGTACCTATATAAAACGGATTTAGGGTATAAGCGTTTATACGCAGCATCTTTACATCCAGTTGTTACGGGGGGGGAGGGGTATTTGTAAAAATCTTTCCAAGCTTTAAATACAGCTTTGGCATCCTTTGGATTTCCAGAGCAAAGAAATACTATAGCAGCCAAAGCATCCAGGAAAAAACGCACCATTATAACTTTACGACGTTTTGTTACGGGGAGGTTCCGGGAAAGCATGCATAGGTTATTCCGGAAGTTCAGGTATGTTTTACGAGGATTCTTTACACTTAAAGAGGCTCCTCCTTGGTGATAAACAACCGAGGCTGGTATTGCATATAGTTTATAATGTTGTGCCCCCCAGCGCCAACACAGGTCTATCTCTTCTTGGTGGGCAAAAAAGGATTCTTCAAGTCCGCCAGTATTTATGTAAAGCTCCCTACGTACCAGCATGCAAGCCCCAGAGGTCCAGAACACTTCTTGCGGTTCTTGTCCGTACTGTCCTGTATCATACTCTAATGTACTAAATATTCGGCCCCTACAAAAAGGATATCCTAGCTTATCAACATACCCTCCTAATGCTCCTGCGTATTCAAAACGGTTTGGTTCTTTTTCCCAACGTATAGTGGGTTGTACGGAAACTACATCGGGCCTGGTTACAATAAATTGGTACAACGGTGAAAGCCAATGGGGTGTAACCCTAATATCGGAATTTAAAAGCAGGATATATGGGTGGTTTACAAGGTTTATAGCTTTATTGTAACCAGCTGCAAAGCCCAAATTATCGGACCATGAAAGAACCTTTATATGCTCTTCAAATTGAGTTAGTATGGCAAGCGAATTATCGGTGGAGCCGTTATCCGCCACAATAATATCTGCCAAGTCGGGGTCTGTATATTTTATTACCGAAGGCAGGTATTGCGGAAGAAGCTCACTTCCATTCCAATTTAAAATAACCACAGCTATGGGTTTAGAGCTATCTATCCGTTGCTTTATCATATGAGAAAGGGTTATGATATGATGTGTTGGTTCGGGAATTTTGCCTGCAATCTTTCTTTATCGTGTTTCCACCTTTTGTGGGTCCATAGCCATAGGGAGGGTCTTCGTAAAATGGTTTGCTCCAAGCGTTTCATAAACATAGTGGTTACTTCACCTTCCGGCCATTGGGAAGCATCTTCGCACAGTACTTCAACAACACACCTATATTGGCCTCTTTTTTCGGCAAAAACGTCCAGGTAACAAACTGGCGAATGTGTTTTGGCTGCCATCCGCTCCATTCCAGTAAACACGGCAGTAGACCTATTTAAGAAGTTTACGAACAAGTGAATATTCTGGACGCTGGGAGTTTGGTCGGCAACAAAAATAAGTAATGTATTATCGCCGTTTTTAGCCAAGCGAAGCACTGTTCTGGGGGCCTGATTTTTGTCGATGAGAAGTGCTCCAAACTTGCTCCGTAAGGCATTCATCACCTCTTCGGTAACAGCCGATTGCGGCTTATACAGTACATACATCTGAGTAAACTTCAGGAATTGCTGAAAGCCGGTAAACCATTCCCAATTGCCATAATGCCCTAAGGCCAAGTATACCTGTTTATGCCCTTTTTGGTATAAGGCTTCTAAGTTCTCCACACCTTCCAACGAAATGCTCTGCTTCAGCTTTTCCTCGTTCATATGTGCCAGCATACAAAACTCCACAAAGAGGTCTGCCAAGTATTGGTATACTCCTTTTGTTAAAAGGCGCAGTTGGGTAGGATTGGTATTGGGGAAGCTAGCAAGTAATTGCTGCTGAACAACAGCTTTGCGGTAGCCGATAATGCTATACAGAGTCCACGCAATAACGTCCGAAAAAGCATATAGTAGCACTCTGGGCAAAGCTCCTAACGCTTTCATGCAGTAGTATATGCACTTGGCTTTCCAGGACATTGTATAAGGAGGAGGGGCTTGGTGGGGCATACTATATCAGTTTTCCTATCATTACTTCGGGGTTATCGGATATACCTGTTAACTGTATATTTACTATTTCTCCTTGTAAATCCGAGGCATAAGGCAACCGCACTCTTACATAGTTTTCCGTGAAGCCGTACAAATAGTCGGTTTCTCCATGCTCTACCAGGACCTTATGCCTGGTGTCTACTTGTGAGGTGTAAAATTGAAGGAGTTTCTCCTCGCTAAGTTTGAGCAGTCTTTGGCTACGCCGATGCTTATCTTTAGCGTCCACTTCATAGGGGATTAGTAAAGCATCTGTGCCAGGGCGTTCCGAATAACTAAAGACGTGTAGTTTTGAAATGTTTAACTCCTTTATGAACTCAAAACTATCCTCAAAATACTCTGGTATTTCCCCCCTGCTGCCAACAATCACATCTACCCCAATGAACGCATTGGGAAGAATGGATTTTATTAGTTCTATCCGCGACTTAAACAGTTCTGCCTTATAGCGGCGCCGCATTAGTTTTAGGACTGCATCCGATCCACTCTGTAGGGGAAGGTGAAAGTGTGGTGCAAAACGTTGCGATTGGGCAACAAACCGAATGATTTCTTCGGTAAGCAAATTAGGTTCTATACTTGAAATCCGAAAGCGTTCTATACCCCGCACATTATCTAATGCCAAGAGTAAATCCAAAAAGGAGTCGCCAGTAGAACGGCCAAAGTCTCCTACGTTTACTCCTGTTAGTACAATTTCTTTTCCGCCTTCTTCCACCACGCTTTTAGCTTGGTTTACAAGGTCGGTAATTGTTCCGTTTCGGCTTCTTCCTCTTGCCTTCGGAATTGTACAGTAAGAGCATCGGTAGTCGCAACCGTCTTGCACTTTTAAGAAGTGTCGTGTTCTCCCTTCGGACGAAACAGAAGGTGTGAACTTACGTATATCTCCCGTTGGAGTGTGCAGCACTTTAGATGCCATGCCATCGTTAGCACTGTTTAGGGCCGATAGGTAATTCACCAAATCCACTTTCTCGTTTGTTCCCAAAACCAGGTCCACTCCTTCTATATCGGATATCTCGGTGGGGTTAAGCTGTGCATAACACCCCGTTACAATAATACGTGCATTGGGATGCTCTCGGTGCAAACGCCTTATAATTTGGCGGCATTTCTTATCTGCCAATTCTGTAACGGAGCATGTGTTAACCACAATCAAATCGGGGTGTTCCCAGTCTAAGGCTTGGCGTATACCAGCTTGTAGTAACGATTTTCCTATTGCGGAGGTTTCGGCAAAGTTTAATTTACACCCCAGCGTTACATATTTTGCGGTTTTACTTTCAAACGTAGTACTATCGGTCATGTATAGAGTAAATTATTTTTCTGCAAAGGTACAATTTGGAGGGTAGTTAACTTCTGGAAGTACACAGGTACAGGTGTTTTAACCCTCGGGAAGGGTGGATTTAAAGAGGAGTCTAAAGGCTTCATCTACTCGTGAAACAGGATGTATTTGTATTGGGAAGCGTGCAAGTTCCAGCCCTTTAAGGTTATCCTTAGGCACTAAAATGTGCTTAAATCCTATTTTAGACGCTTCGGAAATGCGTTGTTCTATTCGGGGCACAGCCCGGACCTCTCCACTAAGCCCTACCTCTCCGGTCATACAAGCATGGGGAGGTATAACTAAGTCCAAGTTAGAAGATAGCACGGCAGAGATGAGAGCCAAGTCCACAGCGGGATCCAATGTCCTTAATCCACCTGCAATATTCAAAAAAACGTCCTTTTGAATTAGTTTAAAGCCAGCTCGTTTCTCCAGCACTGCCAATAACATATTCATGCGCCGGATATCCACGCCCGTAGCAGAGCGCTGAGGTGTGCCAAAAACTGCCGAGCTTACTAAGGCTTGCACCTCTAATAATATTGGCCTTGCGCCTTCTATGGTAGCGGCAACTGCAACCCCGCTTAGGCCTATTCCTTTGTCGCTTAAAAGTAATTCCGAAGGGTTGGAAACCTCCCTTAGGCCTTCGTTACGCATTTCATAAATTCCTATTTCGGAGGTGTTCCCAAAGCGGTTTTTTAGGCTTCTAAGTATTCTATACTGGTAGTTCTGGTCCCCCTCAAAGCGCAACACGGTATCCACCAAGTGTTCCATTATTTTAGGGCCGGCAATATTGCCATCTTTGGTTATGTGTCCAATAATTAATACTGGAGTATTGGTTTTCTTTGCGTAGGCCAGCAGCCGGTGCGTACATTCACGTACCTGAGAGAGGCTTCCCGGAGAGGATTCGGAAGCAGCGGTGACCATGGTTTGGATAGAGTCGATAACCAAGAAGTCGGGCCGCACATTTGTTGCTACTTGTATAACACTATCCAAGTCGGTTTCACTATAAATGCTAACATGCTCTATTTGGTTTGTATCTACTAACCTATTAGCCCTTAACCGTATTTGTCCCGGGCTTTCTTCGCCCGATACATATAGGGTAGTAAGGTCCGTGTTACGTAATACCGACTGAAGGACAAGCGTACTTTTCCCTATTCCTGGCTCTCCGCCAATAAGAATTAAGGAGCCACTTACCATACCTCCGCCTAAAACCCTGTTCAGCTCCTGGTCCTTCATGTCTATCCGTGGCGCCTCTTCACCCGTTATCTCTTTTAATGCAATGGGTTTGGTGTTTACCTGCGTATTCAGGATTGTATCTCTTACACCTTTGTTTTCGGCGGTCATATGGTATTCTTTTAGCGTATTCCACTCCCCACATGCTGGGCACTTTCCTACCCATTTGGGAAAGTCCTCTCCGCAGTTAGCACACACATAAACTTCCTTATTGGTTATTTTCTTAGCCATATAAGTAGCAGTTAGGATTTAGTTACTTTTATTCCGTTAGGGGCTATTTGCATATCTACCCAACGGCTTGTGGGGGGTAAATAGGCTTTTATGGCTTCTACTCTCGCCTTTATTTGAGGCACTACTTCGGCGTTTTTTGCTACAAGATATACGAAGCCACCTCCCCCGGCACCAGGCAGTTTGCATCCCCACACTAAATCTTCGGTGGCTTTTATTATCCTATTAATTTCGGGAGTTAGTGTTCCGCTATCCAGTTTAGTATTAAACAGGAGCGATTTTCCTACTCCTTCTCCGTAAGCCTTCCAATTTCGTTTGGAAACAGCTTCGGCTACCATTTGGGTATGCTGTTTCATTTCGGAGAGGAGCTGTATTGTTTCGTGTCGGTTCAAAGCCATATCTCTTACAATATTAGAAAGGATATGCTTTGCTACACGTGTTTGCCCTGTGTAGAATAGGAGATGACAGGGGGCGTACTGTGGGTCCACAAACAAGGTGTCTGGCAACCATACAATATCGGGTGCTTGGCTTGTTCCCCTTTGGGTTGTTAATGTTTTAACCCCTCCAAATAAAGCACCGTATTGGTCTTGCCAACCGCCTCCTGTTGTTAGCCGCTGTTCCAGTAGCGTAACTTTTTGTCCTACATCCTGGGCGGACCACTCCAAGCCATAACATTCCGATAATGCAGAAAGTATTGTTGCCGCTAAAATAGAGCTAACACCTAAGCCAGAGCCAGCTGGTAGTGCCGACATTTGAGTTATTTCAATTCCTCCTCCCAATCTGTTTATCCCCTCTGTCCAATTGGCACTTTGGGCTATGGTACCAGTAATCCCAGCTATCTGCAATGCCGCTTTTACAATAGAGAACGGATCGCCAACTTTATTATATGCCTGCAATTGTTCTAAGCCCGATACCACCTCGGTTTTCCCTAAGTCAATAGAGTGTAATGTTATAACGGCAGAAGCTGTACGCTTAATGTATACCTGTATAGGTTCTTGTCCATTAACCAGAATAGCTAAATTTAGCACGTTTCCACCTTCATATAAACAGTAGGGTGGGGTGTCTGTCCATCCCCCCGCTACATCTATTCTTACAGGAGACCTTGCCCATATAATTTGGTCGGGATACATTTCACACTTTGGTGTTGTAGGCAGAGCCGAGTTTATTGGCGACATCCATTTATATAAATAATGGTTTGCTTTCTCATACCAATCACGAGCAGCTGTTACGGCTTCGGCTTCGGCTTCGTCCATATATCCCCGTAGCATAGCATCTTGCATACTATATTGGTATTCGGTTGCAAATGCTTCGGACGAGGGTAAGTTGGTTGAACTTTGTAATAACTCTGCTACCCGTATTAAATCCGATTGGAAAATAACACTGCGATGAAAGTTTTCATACATCTGCAGTATATTACTTTTAAGCAAAGTAGCCCTCTGCTGTTCTGCCAACGTTAAATCGGCTTGCTTCATAACCTCCTCGGGAGATAGCCATTCAACTATCCCTATGGATACTGGGCGCTTGCAAACAAGGTCTTGTAGTACTTGCCATAACGTATTTAGGTCCCGAACAACGGGGTGTATGGCTGTTTTGTAAATATCATCTTCGGCTACCTTTAAATTCTGCCTTTGTAAAAAGTGGACTACTGGTTCGCCACATAATGTTGTTGCGGAATTATTTACTGCCCCTCTAAAGGTGTCGGTATAACCATATACTCTAAGTATATAATACCCTGTACTACATTGCCGCTGAACATCTATACATGTGCCTTTGGGTAGCTGTAATGTAAGCTGGTTTTGGGGAATCCCTGTTAACACGTTGCAGCCAGATAAATGCCATGTTTCGGGTATATAGCTATTCTCTATCCATATATTGGAGTGGTGCTCCGTCCAATGTTGTTTAACCTGCGCATTAAGTGCAAATACCGAGCGGTGCGACTCCCACCCGCGCACTTCAATTCCTCCTGCGGGGAGCGAGTTTTGCAATTTGTGCATAGAGCGTACCAAATCCTCGGTAGATCCAAAATGGTAAAAAGTTGCACCCTCTGGCACCCACACGGCTACCTTTAACTGGGACGAAACGGGGGCATGTTCTGTGGGTTCTTTTCCAAGTACTTTACCCCAATCGGAATATAAGTCCAAATATCCGTTCGGGATGTTTTCATAAAATTCGGAGAGCGCTTTTATGGCTTTCCCCGACATTAGCCACACCCCCGAGTCTATTAACACATCCCCTTTGCCTACTTCTTTTTTTAGTTGTTCCAACGATGGCTTTTGAAGCATGTATAATAACTCTCCAGAAGAGGCCGAGTCACACACAAAAACACCATGTTTGGTAGCTATTTCGGGCGAGTCCTTTATTCCTAAACAAACAATATCGGCATCGGGTATCATGGGCAGCTCTGGGGGTAACTGAATGTAACAGTCGCCACTTGCCACAATAACCCGATACTTACTGGGGGCATATTCAATAATGCGCGAAAGGTAGTCCTGTTGCAAGTCCAGGAGCCTTTGGTCCAGTTTCTGGCCTCTGCTTTTCTTTATTATTGGT
Source organism: Bacteroidota bacterium (assembly GCA_023388555.1). Classification (GTDB taxonomy): domain Bacteria; phylum Bacteroidota; class Bacteroidia; order Bacteroidales; family Porphyromonadaceae; genus Porphyromonas_A. Next base: position 29,250 of record JAEWGA010000017.1, read on the forward strand.
AAAGGCAATAATACCTTCCCATAAGGCGCATAAGCAGGTAGCCGTCTGCTCTCGCCTCCAGCATTAATAAAAGCAATAGGCTCGTTATCTTGTGGCATTCCTAATGCTTTTAATAAATGTAATACCCCTCCACCAGATCCTATTTTATTCCCAACGGGGTCGTGCCCAACCATATAGCAAGGCATTGGGCGAGTATGTTTAAAGAAGGCTACACACTCGGGCAACAAACTTAATACAACTTTCATGTACTGTGAAAAGGCAACTAATACTTACGGTATAGGGGTAGAGTTGTGCAACGTAAAAGGCCTCCTAAACGAGAAACCCCGCGGTAGGGGACTCCTATTGTTTCTATATTATGGTTGTGCAACCATTGTTTTAAACGGTTGAAGGTATCATCTATCACAACTTTTGTTGGGGAGAGGCTAAACACATTGGGATTCATTTCATACATCTCCTGCCGAGTAATGATAAAAACATTATCGGCACCAAATACATTCAGCACATACTCCCAATCCTCTATATGCCTAAAGCCACCAGGGTACAATATTGCTTTGTTTCCGCCAATAGGCTGAAAACAGCAATCCAAATGAAGTATTCCAGTATAAGGGTCGGTATCATGCTTTATCAATTCCAGGGGTATAACCTCTTTATTGGGGAATAAATCCTTTAAGAACCCTATTGCATACTTATTGGTACGCGCCATGTTATACGAGGAATAGTTAGGGCTAAGGTAACACCCTAAAAATATTTTGTCGTGGTACAGTATAACGTCACCACCTTCTATGTGTACATGTTCTGGTGGCGTAATGATATGCTTAGGGTCTATTTCTGCAAATAAGGCGTCGTAAGCCTGCAACTCTGCAGCTCTGTCGGGGATGATATTAGCGCGTATCAGTTTATCCTCGATAACAAAAGCTACATCTCGGGCAAAAACTTGGTTACAACCTTTGATATCTATAGGCCTAAGGACCTCTATACCTTGGGCAGAAATAGCATTTGCAAAAGCTTCCACCTCCAACTCTATTCTCTCCTCCGAAGGGTAGGTGTTATTAATAACGGACTCGTACGACTTGGCATCGTACGTATCCTCTAACCGAGGGGTTCCGCCAGGTGAACTACCTAAGCCAACTACAACGGTTTGTAAAGGAGCACATTCGTCTTGTATATGTAGCTTTCTCATACTCTTGGGCTGTCTATTAGTTAAACTTGTTCCGTGGGGTCACTTAACACAAAAGCTTTATACGCCAATACATTTTCCTTGAGCCTTTCCATGCAGTCAGGGCCTCCGGCACCATAAAAAGCGAATACCCTGCCAGCTTTCCCGCGTACAAAGGCTGCGCTTCCTTGTAGGAAAGAGGTGTATTCTGCTATAGCAACGCCCCCTTTCTCGGGATTAAAACAAAACTCCGGCGCCCCGCATGAAGTGGCTATCTCTATCCACTTCCCTTCTAAATGAATGCCCCCATCTCCGTAACAAAACCCCTCGCACCACACTGTATCCATCCACTGTTTCATTATAGCCGGCACCATGTACCAATACAGTGGAAACTGCAGTATAATCCTGTTATAATTGCACAACAAAGCCTGTTCTGCAACAATGTTAAATTGGCCGTTAGGGCCTATTGCGTCCGATAAAACATGCACCTTCACATTGTCGTTCTCCAAGGCCTGAAGAGATTCTGTCCACGCCTTATTAACTATTGACTCCGACAAGTTGGGATGCCCCACAACCACAAGCGTTTTAATCATAAAAAATAGAATATAGTTCCTACATAACCTCCCTTAATCCCAAATATACAAAAAGAGGACGGAGCAGCTATGCCTTAGGGTTACGATAATTGCACAAAAATGTTGTGTATGTAAGTTAATCTGCATAACAAACGGTGCTATCCCTTTGGCACTTTGGAGGGGAGGTTATTGTCCAAAGCTGGCCTTTAAGGTGCGAAGAAAGCATTTATTCTATTTTTTAGGTCTATCTTTGCAGAAATATTTTTTCCATTCTTATACTTATGGCAAAGAGCAATTTCCTTCCCCGCCTTATAACCGGAACTATATACATTGCTATTATTCTGTTCGCACTACTAACTAATTCCATAACGCTGTTAGGGTTAGTATTTGCTCTATTTGCGGGTTTAGCTTGTTTCGAATTTCAGTCGGTAACCCAAATAAACAGGCATGTTCTAATGCTTAAAATAGTTCATGCCATATTCACAGGGCTTTTCTTTTTTGTGAGTTTTGCCTGGTTGCTTCCTCAGGTTAATTATTCGCGCTATTTAGTGCTACTGCTACCATATATTGGATATTGGCTGTTTTATACCATAGGGGAGTTGTACCGTGGGCGTAAGGAGCCAATACGAGAAGTAGCCTTTGCCTTTTTTGCCCACCTTTACATAGGACTTCCCTTAGGTTTATTGGTGTTGCTGTGCCTGGACTCCTCCACAAATGTAAGTGGAAGCCTTTTCTTGGATAGGGTAAGCCAAACATTTTGGTTATTACCAATCTTCTCTTTTGTTTGGCTCAACGACACTGGTGCATATTTAGTTGGGTCGCAAATAGGAAAACACAAATTATTCGAGCGTATTTCGCCAAAGAAAACCTGGGAAGGCTTCTTGGGCGGAATGGTATTCACGCTAATAGGAGCTGCTATTTACTACTGGATATGGCCCAATTTAATTCCCCTATGGGCATGGGCTGTACTGGCAATACTAAGTGCGGTTTTTTCTACTTGGGGCGACTTGTTTGAGTCTTTTATAAAACGGACCTACGGTGTTAAGGATGCAGGAAATATACTCCCTGGGCACGGTGGTATATTGGATAGGATAGATAGTGTACTTTTTGTTGCCTATCCGGCCTACATGTTTCTGTCCTTGCTAATGCACTTATCGCAACAATAATTCACTTAGTACGCACCTCTCCTAATACCTTATTCAAACTCTGTTTGGCATTATACTCCTTAAGGTATAATGGTGCCCAATATGCAATATCCCTAAACTCTTTTTTTTCGTAAGCCTCCAGCCCTGGAGCCACCAATCCTTTAGCATTAGGGAGTAGGGTAAGCAGGTGCAAATCCCCCTCATGAATGCCGCATAGTATTTCATGTCCCTTGGCGGCTCCATCTCCAAAGCACACCAACGTATTTTGTTTACACTTGGCCAAGAAAGCTCGCACGGCCTCCGTTTCGGTTAGTACCAAAGGGGTTACCTCGTGCTCTTGCCTAATTAAACCAGCAGCTAAGTCGCAATGGTATAAGGCGGTATATACTTCCATTCGGCGAGCATCTATCATTGGCATACACGTTACGGCCGAAGGTAGAGTACCCAGCCCTTGTTGCCGAAAAACGTGTACCATGGACAAAAGTGTTGGAACAGCTATCAGCGGTATTTGTAACGAAAAACAAAAACCTTTTGCAAACGATGCTGCAATACGTAACCCGGTATACGACCCCGGCCCCTCGGCAACTACAACAGCGGCCACCTCGGAAGGCACGGCCGAACACTGGGTTAGTAATTCATCCACGTAAACACCAATAACCTGAGCATGGTTGGTGCCAGGTTGACTATTACGGTAGCCCACAACAGTGCCATTCAGCTGCGCCAGCGCAACCGAACATACGGAGGTTGATGTTTCTAAACAGAGCAGATATTTGGGTGTCATTGCTTATATCTCTTGTAGCTATGATTTGGAGGAGGATCTTTTGCCCGAGGTTTGCTTTGTGCTGGACCGTTTGGGCGCAGCTTCGGTAATAAGATTTTTCACCTGCTCCTCGGTAAGCTCTTCGGGGTTAAGGGTTTTGGGAATCTTGTAGTTTTTCTTTTTGTACGAGATGTATGGGCCAAAACGCCCTCTCAGTACTTGTATGGCATCTGCCCCATCGCCAAAAACGGCTATTTGTTTGTTTTTCTCGGTTTCTTTCTTGGCCTGGATAAGCTCTATGGCTTGGTCCAACGTAATTTCATAAACAGAGATATCCGAGGGGATGCTAACAAATAAGCCTCCTTGTTTAACATACGGGCCAAAACGCCCATTATTGGCTTCTATTTCTTTGCCCTCGTACTCTCCTAATTTGCGTGGTAGGGCAAATAGCTTAAGCGCCTCCCCCAAGGTGATGGTTTCTAAAGACAGTCCCGATGGAATAGATGCGAACTGAGGTTTAGCATCGCCATTACCAGAGTCGCCTATTTGCACCATAGGACCATAACGCCCTATGCGAGCCGAAACAACACGCCCAGTTGTAGGATCGGTGCCTAACACTCGCTCTCCTGCCCGTTTATCGTTGGTTGTTTCCATAACCTTCTCCACATGTGGATGAAACACGTTATAGAAACTTGCTATTACCTTTTGCCACTCCCTTTTCCCCTCTGCGATATTATCGAATTCCTCTTCTACCTCGGCAGTGAAATTGTAGTTCATAACGCTTGGGAAGTGTTCTACCAAGTAATCTGTTACCACAATTCCAATATCGGTAGGGACTAATTTATTTCTGTCGGAGCCATATTTTTCTGTTAGGCACATCTCCTTTACTTTCCCTTTTTTCAAAACCAATTCCATATACTTCCGCTCCACCCCTTCAATAGTTTTCCGCTCCACATAATCTCTTTTTTGAATGGTTTGGATTGTGGGGGCGTATGTAGATGGGCGTCCAATTCCTAACTCCTCCATTTTTTTCACTAAGGAGGCCTCGGTGTAACGCGCTGGGCGTTGGGTAAAACGCTCGGTTGCTGTTATATGGTCGTAAGAAAGAGGGTCGCCTACCCGAAGCTCGGGTAATAGCGTTATTTCATCCTCGTTGTAGTCGTCGTCCGTACTTTCAAAATACACTTTAAGAAAGCCGTCAAACTTAACCACTTCGCCACGAGCTATAAAAGATATGGGCCTACTTTCGGCCTTTAATGTTACCTGCGTCCTTTCCAATAAGGCTTCGGACATTTGGGACGCAAGTGTTCTTTTCCTAATTAAATCGTATAAGGCCTGGTCTTGCTTGGTTCCAACCACGGTAAGCCTATCCATTTGTGTGGGCCGAATAGCTTCGTGGGCTTCTTGTGCACCTTTGGTGCGCGTTGTAAAGTTACGAGTCCTTACATAGGATTTCCCGTATGCTTTTTCTATTTCCTGCGCAGCTGCCGAAATGGCAAAAGAGGACAGGTTCACAGAGTCCGTCCTCATGTAGGTAATATACCCTGCTTCGTATAACTTTTGGGCTATACGCATAGTTTGCGCTACCGATATCCCTAATTTCCGAGCCGCCTCTTGCTGTAAGGTAGAAGTGGTAAAGGGGGGAGCAGGAAGACGCTTACCAGGCTTAACCTCAACATTGGAAACATTAAAATGCTCGTCAGCAAGGGACTGCAGCAATGTTTTAGCTTCGTTGGCACCTTTTAAGCGCTGGTCCAGCTCCGCCATTACAGCAGAACCATTGGATAGGCAAAATTTCCCGCGAACCCTATAACTGCTCTGGGGAATGAAATCACGAATTTCTCGCTCTCTTTCTACCAGAATCCTAACAGCTACGGACTGAACCCTACCAGCAGATAACGAAGGCTTTATTTTATGCCACAGCACGGGCGATAATTCAAAACCCACAATACGGTCCAATACCCTCCGAGCTTGCTGGGCATCAACCATCTGCAAATCTATTTTACGCGGGTTTTGTAGTGCGTGTTGGATTGCCTTAGGCGTTATTTCATGGAACACTATCCTATTACAAGCCTGAGTGTCCAACCCTAACACTTGCGATAAATGCCAGGCTATAGCTTCTCCTTCACGGTCTTCATCGGAAGCTAACCAAACTTTATCCGCTTTTTTGGCAGCGCTCTTAAGTTTCTGAACTACCGCATTTTTATCGGATGTAACCTCGTATTCCAATTCAAAGTTATTATCCACATTCACCCCCATATCCTTGGTTTTTAAATCTCGGATATGGCCGTAACTCGAGAGTACCTCAAAGTTATCTCCTAAAAACTTATTGATAGTCTTGGACTTGGCTGGTGACTCAACGATAAGTAGTTCTTTTGACATAAAATAAGATCGCTTATATGATTAAAGTACGCGCTTCCATTAGGCTAACAAAAGTAATGATTTTCCCCTTTATGCAGCCCAGAAGATAACCCCTTGAAGAGCAACCCATTTTTTTATACCTAATTGCCCCCGATTTTCCCCCTAAAAAACGGCCCAAAATTATCCTCTAATTTACCTTGAAAATGGCCCCGAAAATTGGGGTGAAAAAAGTAAAAATAGGGGTGTGGGGGAACCAGAAAAATAACCGACTTTTTTGGGGGGGATGGGAGCGATTTTTGGGGGTGTTTTTTTGACCTAAAATAGGGGTGAAAATGGGGAATTTTCAGGGGTGAAAACTCGACCGCCCGCAATCCCTTTGTTGGAGCGGGTTTGCGAGGAGTGTTAAAAGCTGTGTAAAAATAACTGCGCTTTCTTTTTCAACAAACTGCGCTTTTCGTTGCGACAAACTGCGCTTTCTTTTTTGAAGGACTCCGCAGATACTTTTTTTTACCCCCTCCAAAACGCCCCTAAATTTTGCCCCCAAAAACAACCCAATTTCTTCCCCCGATTTCCGCCCAAATTTTCCCCTGAAATTTCACCCGGTTTTCACCTACCCCCCCCCTGATTTTGCATCATTTTTAGCACCCTGTTTTCCTCTGTTGAAAGCAGATTTATTAGGTATGGTTTTTAAGAAGTTTTTTTGAGGGATTTCGAGGAGTAGATT
>JAEWGA010000069.1 GCA_023388555.1 Bacteroidota bacterium
GATAGTAGCTTTCCTACAATTTAACCCTTTACACGCAAAAAAAAGCCCTGCACCACACACGGCGCAGGGCTTTTATTATTTCCTTTAAGGAGTAGTTACTCCATTAATACTCGGCCTCACCTTGTGCCTCAATAGGCCAACCTGGGTTTTGGTACAGATCGGAGTTTTCGACAGTGTTATCGGGCGAGGTTAGTTGCCTTTCTTGGAACGAGAAGGGACTTAGGTAGTGAGCTTGGTAGAAGGTATAACCTTCGTACAGCTGGTTATTATCCTTAATAACTTGGTACGGACGGAAGTACTTGGACAGTTCCTTGGCCGACACATTGGAGTTGCTGCTACCATCGGCTTTTATTTCGTGTACAAGGTTACCTTTGTCATCTTTTTCCAAGAAGTAGTCGGACTTGTACATTTCATCCCAGAAGTTCATACCTTCTATTTGGTAGTTCTTCACTTGGTCCATAGCTCTCCAGCGCACCAAGTCGTCCCAGCGGTAACCTTCTCCGGCAAACTCACAGCGGCGTTCGCGACGAATGGTATACAAGGTAGCATCCACAGGCTTAGCAGCCGAGAAAGCACCCCAGTCGTACGATGCTCTGTTCACATCTGCCACCTTACTCATATCGGTAGCTGCTACGGTAACGGTATAGTCGCCTGTAATGCCAGCACGGTCGCGCAAACGCTTCCAGTACTCGGCAGCTGTAGCATCTATACTATTTGTTTTCAGGTAGCAAGCCTCAATGTAGTTCAGGTAAGCTTCTGCCACGCGGAATATGGGGCAACCGGCTTGGGCTACAACGCTACCGCTACGGTCGTTTTCGGAAGGCAGGTAGCTTAAGAACTTACGAGGTTTGTAGCCTGTCACGTCACGAGCCTCTTGCGGGCCAAAGAAGTTGGGTGTACCCACTGGTACAATTTTACCCTCTACGCTGCCGGGGTCTGCCTCGTCGAACATAAACAAGCGCAAACGTTCGTCGCGGTTGGCCTTCACCTTAGCTAAGGTAGCATCCCCTTGGTACAGGGTGTTACCTGGAGCGTCAATTGGTTTACCATCTTTGGTCAGGAAGCTCTCTACCAACGAGCGAGTCCATCCTGTACCCGACCCTTTAATAAGGTAGTTGGTCACTGAGTGGGCTACCGAGCGGTCCAAGTTGTACTGCCTCCAAAGCAATATTTCGGGATACTTGCTTAGGTCGCGGTCGCTAAACATTTCAAAGAAGGGGTTCCATCCTTGGTATTCACCCACGTCGGGGTTCATTTTACGGCTGTTTTGGGTGGTAAAAGGCACAGCATCGGCACAAGCCTTGGCAGCTTCCATAGCTTGGGTCAGGAAGAAGTCCACCTCGGCATTGATATCAAAGGTTTTCCCCTTGTTCCACTCTTTGTCCTTACCGGGCCAATTAGCATCGCCAGGCACACGGCCAGAGCCTTGGTGGTATTTTTCGAAGGTGGCCTCATAAAGTGCCACGCGGGACTTAAATAGGTTTGCCACCCTTGCCGAAAGGTATTGGTTAGCCGGCATTTCGGGCTTCATTTTGGCAATAGCCTTGTCCAGGTCCTGCAAAATAAAACGAGCAACCTCGTTCCGGGGCATACGTTTGGAGGCCGTTACCAACGAGTCCTTTACGGAAGGTAGAGGATTGGTTTCAATGGGGAAGTCACCATAAGTTTTCAGTTTAGAAAAGTAAAGGAAGGCGCGTATAAAGTAAGCTTCGCCAATGTAGTGGTCTATATCCTTAACATCTCCGGCTATTTTACCTTCGGCTTTACGTTGTTCTACGGTATTAATAAACCAGTTAACGTTACGGATGTTACCAAAGCCTATACCGCCTTGGGTAGGCACTTTCCAATTTTCTTTGGTGAAACGTGCTTTGTTACCGTCGGGTGCAGCCTGGTTATCGGTACCGTCGTCCAAACGGGCATTACCGGCACCCCATCCACCGTGCGAAGCAAAAATGGTGTAGTAGTTATGCACAAAGGAAGCCAACTGGTCCGGATTGGTATAAAAATCATCGGGGCCCACTTGGTCCAAGGGTTTACGGTCCAGGAAGTTACAGCCCGAAAAAGCCATCACTCCACCCGCAAGTAGTGTATATATTATAGGTTTTAAGTATTTCATATTACAAAACAAGCTCCAGTTTAGAAGTTCATATTAACCCCTACACTCAACACGCGACTTAAGGGGTAAATTTTACCTGGTCCCCACTGACCTCCGAGCGATTCGGGGTCGAATACCTTATTCATTTTGGTAAAGGTATATAGGTTGTCGGCAGAGCAGTAGATGCGTACACGTTCTGCGTGAATAGCTTTTAGCCACTCCTTAGGCAGGGTATAACCTATTTGCAGGTTCTTTATACGCATGTAGGCTGCATTTTGCAGGTAGCGGGTTTGAGTTGTAAAGTTTTTGCCACCACCTACAAATATTGGGCGAGGATAGTAGGAATCCAGGTTGGTACCCAAGGGGTCACCTTCGGGACGGAAGAAGTCCCAGTGTTCCTCGAAGCCAGCGGCTTGCCACATACCATGGTTGGCACCGGTGCTGTATGGAGAGTTGTCGTACCAGTGGCGCTTACCAATACCTTGCAGGAAGCAAGAGATGTCGAAGCCTTTCCAAGCCAAATCCAGGTTAATACCAAACTTGTAACGTGGGTGGTTGCTACCAATAATTGTCAGGTCACCGTGGTTGTCCAAAGTGTTATTTCCTTGGTTTACCTTACCATCGCCAGTAAGGTCCTTGTACATAACGTCACCGGCAGCCCAGTTATCGCCCCAAGAGGGTTTGTTGTTTTGCAGGTGCTCGGTCATTTGTTCGTTGGTCTTGGCTATTCCTACGCTGGTGTAACCCCATATTTCACCGTTTTTACGACCTGGATACCAGGTGCTGAGCGAGTTGTTGGGGTTGTAGTACTTGGTAACTACCTGTTGGTCGTCCGAGAGTACGAGCTTTACGCCGTAGGTGAGGTCGCCCACTTGGTCGCGCCACTTTATTTCGGTTTCCCAACCGTAGGAAATCATATCGGTGTTGTTAATAGGAGGCACGCCTGTACCTAAAATAGAGGGTAGTGGCTCCGATGGCCCTACCATATCGTAGGTTTTACGGTTAAACACCTCGAACGAGCCTTGCAAGCGGCTACGGAATGCCGAGAAGTCCACACCCAAGTTCCAAGAGCTTACACGCTCCCAAGTGAGGGTAGAGCTAACCAACCCAGGTGCATTGGAGGTGTTTACTTTTTCCTTGTTAAACACCCATGCACTGTTGGCAGTACCTATGGGAAGAGCTTGGTACCAAGGGTATAGGGCATCGATATTGGTGTTACCCAACTGGCCGTAAGAGCCACGCAGCTTCAGGTAAGAGATGTAACCGCGCAAAGGCTCAAAGAAGGACTCGTTAGCAATGTTCCAACCTGCCGAGAAAGAGGGGAACGTACCCCATGTTTTGTCGTTAATAAAGCGGGAAGAGCCATCGCGACGAACAGAGAACTCAAAGAGGTAGCGGTCGTCGAACACATAGTTGATACGTCCGAACATACCCATTGTGGACCAGTGGCTATAACCACCATAAAAAGAGGGCTTGTCGTTGGTAGCTGTATTTACAGTGGGTATCAGTGCGGTAATAAGGTCCTTCTTTTCACCACCTAAGTTGCGGTTTTTGGCATACTCCATATCCAAACCAGCAACAACCTTAAAGTCGTGTTTACCCCAACGGTGAGCGTATTGGGTAAAGAAACGGCCGTTAAAGTAGTTACGCTTGCTGGCACTTTCGGAAACTTTGCTACTGCCAGGAGGGTTGCTATCGTCCCACTTGGAGGGTTCAGGCAGCCCCTCTTTATTGTATTGGTAAATGGGCAGAACATCCCAGTGGTTAAATACGGTGGTGGTGTTGTAGTTACCTTCCAGGCGCACCATCCAATCCTTAGTTATATCGAACTGGGCAGTAACCTGTTGGGAAAGGATGTCCTTTTGGTTAATATCCCTACCACCATCGCGGAGCTGAATAATCTCCTGCCCTTCCATCCAGTGGCCGTTAGGGTCTTTGGCCACGTTGTTAGGCCAACGGCGAGCTATATTGTGGAAGAAGAGGCCAGTGAGGTAGCTGGGGCGGTCATAATCCTCGCGTACCCAGCGGTTGTTATAGGTTATATTAAGGAAGGGGGTAGCTTGTACCGATACCTTACCCGAAAGGTTGTAACGCTGGAAGTTATCTTTACCGTGACGGATAAGCCCCTGTTGGTTCAGGATTGCGCCACTAAGGTAGTAGTTGATTTTTTCGGTACCGCCACTAAGCGCCACGTTGTGTTCGTGCGAGGGGACGTTGCTACGGAAGTGTTCCTGGAACCAGTCCGTATTACCCCAACCACCGTTGTCGTACATACCCCAGTAGCCTTTTTGGTCCACCCAGTCGGTTCCGTATTTTACATCTTCGGACTGGTCGCCTTCCATGAATCGTTTGATTTTTTCAAGGCGCCTTTCGTCGAAGATAGGTTGGTTACCCGAGTTGGAAGCAGCCCTGTTCCAGTATTGGGCAAAGCGGTAGGAGTCCAACATTTTGGGCAACGACACCGGTGTGGAGAAACGCACGTTACCGTTGTAGGAGAAATGTGTTTTGCCTTGGCGCCCACTCTTGGTGGTAATAAGGATTACCCCAAAGGCTGCGCGCGAACCGTAAATAGCGGACGAGGAGGCATCTTTAAGAATAGATATATTCTCGATATCCTCGGGCGAAAGGCTATTCATATCGCCCTCCACGCCATCTATAAGCACCAAAGGAGAGGAAGAGGAGCCAGCGCCAATGGTACCAGCACCCCGAATATTAACGCTCATACGGCTATCCAGCGCACCTCCCGAGTTGGTAACCGAGAAGTTAAGGCCAGGCACTGCCCCTTGCAGGGCTTGCGCAACGTTTTGTACCGGACGTGCTTGGAGGGCCTTGGCATCCACCGAGGAAACGGCCCCTGTTAGGTTTACTTTTTTCTGTGTACCATACCCTACTACAACCACTTCGTTCAACAGCTGGTTGTCGGGTTCCAATTTAATGCTGAGTGTAGTTTGGCTGCCTACCTTTATTTGCTGTGTTTTGTAACCTATAACACTAATTTCCAAGGTGTCGTCGGGCTTTAACCCAGCAATGGTAAAGTTTCCGTTAACATCGGTGATAGCACCCTTACCTTTATGGGTAGGAACCTTCACCGTGGCACCTATCATAGGCTCGCCTTTTTCGTCTACCACAGTACCGCGTACCGTAACCGTAGACTGGGCTTCTTGTTTGGTCGTAACCGACTGGCTACCAGAGGCTTTTACCCCCCCCAATCCGAATGAAGCCAAAAGGAAGAGGGCTACAAACAGCCTCTTCGATGTGGTTTTAAATGCCATAGTACTGACTATTTGGGCTTGTTAATACTAAAAGATTGTTGTTTGATATTTGTACTAAGGTAGCAACTATTAGGTATATGTGCAACACACCCCTGCAAAGTTATGGCCTAACAGGGTAAAAAAAGGGCGGCACTTAACCCGGCGAAGCCGAGCCATGTACCACCCTTATATATAGTTGCTAATAAACTACGTGTTAGGCGTTCACTTTTGCCATGTGCTTGATGAGTTCGAGCACTTTGTTAGAGTAACCTATCTCGTTGTCGTACCAAGAAACTACCTTCACGAAGGTATCGGTAAGTGCAATACCTGCTTTAGCGTCGAAGATAGAGGTGCGTTTGTCGCCAAGGAAGTCGGCAGAAACCACTGCGTCTTCGGTGTAACCGAGGATACCTTTAAGAGCGCCTTCGGACTCTTCCTTCATAGCCTTGCAAATTTCATCGTAGCTTGCAGGCTTGGCAAGGTTAACAGTTAGGTCCACAACAGATACGTCGAGGGTAGGAACACGCATAGACATACCTGTGAGCTTACCGTTAAGCGAAGGGATAACTTTACCTACAGCCTTAGCAGCACCGGTAGAAGAGGGAATGATGTTGCCAGAAGCGGCACGACCACCTCTCCAGTCCTTTTGAGAAGGACCGTCTACCGTTTTTTGGGTAGCGGTAGTAGAGTGTACAGTGGTCATAAGACCATCGGTGATACCCCAGCGTTCGTGTAGCACTTTGGCGATAGGAGCCAAACAGTTGGTGGTACAAGATGCGTTAGAAACGAACTGTGTTCCTTTGGTGTAAGTGTCGTGGTTTACACCCATTACAAACATAGGAGTGTCGTCCTTTGAGGGGGCAGACATTACTACATACTTAGCACCAGCGTCGATATGGCCTTGCGCTTTGTCCTTAGACAGGAAAAGACCTGTTGACTCTACCACGTATTCTGCACCTATCTCGTCCCACTTCAGGTCGGCGGGGTTGCGTTCTGCAGTGATACGTACGTTTTTACCGTTTACAATGAGGATGTTTTTGTCCTTATCGTAGTCGATAGTGCCTTTGAACTGGCCGTGCATAGTGTCGTACTTTAGCATGTATGCCAAGTAGTCTACATCCAATAGGTCATTGATACCTACAACTTCGATGCCTTCCATTTCTTGGGCAGCGCGGAATACGAAGCGACCAATACGGCCGAATCCATTGATACCAACTTTAATCATAGTTTGTTGTTGTTATTGGGATATAAATTAAAGATTTTGTGTTTCGGAGCGCAGGAATTCGTAACTCCTCGGGGGGTTATTGAGGAAGTATTTACCTAAATCCTAATACGGCACAAATGTACAAAATTTGGGTGATATACGCTGCGCTTATTTGAGTCCAAAAAAGCGTTTAACCCCTATTTTAAGTAACCCTTTAACGCCCTTTAAGCCTAAACGCAAAGCTCGTTTACGGGCAAACCCTCCAAAGAATGGCAGCACCAAAAGGGCTATGGAAAGCACTTTTTCCAAGGGGAAAGAACGCTTGGCCTCTGGCACGCGGGAGGTAACACCACTAACATAGGTTACATTGCTTTGGGGTTTGGGTAACAAAAAACGGGCAGCCATGGAGCCTATGGGCTTTTTACCTAAGGGCGACTCGGCTATTTGCGCACCTACCGCCTGGGGTATGTTTTTGGCAGCGTAGGCAGCATTGTTTTGTAGCCGCATACGGTGCATCATAAACTCCTGCTCTAAAAGCTTTCTTTTGGCTTGTAGCCTTACCTGTGGGGTGGGAGTACTATTCTTCATAATAACGAATGGGCTTAATGGTGTCTCCGTTTTGGTCCTTTACTTCAACATTAGGTTGCTGGGGGGCTTCCTGCTCGGCCTGCTCTTGTTTTTCCAGGTAGTTGAGCATTACCGATGTGGTTACCTTTTTCACAACCACCCCTTTAATAGCTAACAGTATAAGCATTAGCAACAGGATACAACCCGAAAGGCACAGAAAACCAAAAGTAAGGCTACGCAAAACGGTTAAAAACATTTCGTCCACAAACAGGAGCGAAAAGCCTAAGGCGCCAGCTGTTAACAAAAAAGATAACAGGAACAGGGATAACACCACCAACACCACAGCAAAACCAGCTTTGATGCCAGCAGGCACTCCTTTTTCAAGGACGTTAAGGGTGAGGAGGCTCTTCTTGGTTTTGAACAGGCCTATAAGGTCCTCCTTACTCTCTTGCCAAAGAGTTGTGAATGACTTTTGCATATTATATATAAGGTATAGTCACCTTGGGGCACTCGGTAAAAGTAACCCATACGCACCCACAAGGATATTAAACAGCTATCGCCCCTCATACCCTACTCTGGTCGTAGGAGCAGAGGGTGTATCGAGGGGCGATATGTTTTAAGTACCAGAGCTTACTTTTTAAGTTCGTGGGCAGCGTTTTGGGCTTTGTTCTTAACCTCGTCCACCTTTTGCTCGGCTTTTTCTTTCACCTCTTCGGCTTTGCCTTTCAGTTCGTCGTAACGGTCTTGGGCTTTGCCTTTCAGCTCGTCGTACTTACGGCCTGCACGGTCCTTCACGTCGTCGTACAGCTCTTCGGCTTCGCCTTTAAGGTCGGCCATGTAGCGGGATAGGTCTCTTTTAGCTTTGCGTCCACGAATGCGTGCTTCGTAGTAAGCATCCTTCATATTGCTACGCATTTTGTCGGTAGCGTCGTTTACATTGTCTACAAAGTTGTTACGTTTTTCTTCGTCGCAGAAGTAGGCTATGGCAGCTCCAATAGCGGTACCTATGGCTACTCCCAGCAGAAGTTTTAGTCCATCTCTGTTCATGGTTATATTCTATTTTAAGAGATTACACATGGGTTGTTTATTCTCACATACAGCAATAGCTTGGTGCATCGCTGTATCACAAATATAATGCATTTACCTCTACTCTCCTAATATAATTCAAAAAAACGGCCTTTGGGTCGCAACTTTTTTGCATTCTTACACACTTTGCTTGCCGAATGTGCAACAAAACAGAGACGCTCCCCCTCCCC
>JAEWGA010000028.1 GCA_023388555.1 Bacteroidota bacterium
GAGTGGCTCGTGCATTGGCTATTGCATTACTCCGGGAGGATAAGCAGTTCCTTGAGCAATACCAAAACAGCCCAACGGCCGATATTCAAGCATTCGCAAAAGCAGCCCTTTCCCTGCTGGAAGCTACCCCCCCCTCAACACTGCATTTAAACCAATCAGGCACTGCACTCCGACTTCTCACCGCTATTTCGGCTCTAACCACCAAACACACCGTACGCCTAACAGGCAACGAGCAATTGCTACAACGGCCAGTAGCGCCTTTAGTTACTGCACTCCAACGTTTAGGTGCTTGCATAAGCTACGAAGGGCGTGAGGGCTTTTGCCCGCTGATAATCCGCCCCAGCAAAATGGTAAGCGGTAGCATAAACGCACAAGGCTGGGAAAGTTCCCAATACATAACCGCCTTACTACTAATAGCCCCCTTACTGCCCCACGGGATACAACTGAGGCTTGCCCCCGATGCTCCCTCTGCGCCTTACATCAAACTCACCGTGGCAATGATGCAAGAGGCGGGAGCCAATGTAACCACAACAGACGAGGAAATACGGATTGCTCCAGCACCGTACGTTTGCACACCCAAAGCCACTTATGGCGACTGGGGGTGTGCCAGCTATTGGATTGGACTACAGAACCTTTGCCCCCAGCTACAACAGCTACGTATAAAAGGCTTATCCGATGACCCTTACCAGCCCGATGCACACATTGTAAACCTTTTGCCCGGAATTGTTTGTACCCCAAGCGTATGGCATAGCCCCAACTGTTCCGAGCTAACAGAAGGACTGCTCTTTACACAAGCATTACCCCGAAAGCCGTTACCTGATAGCATCGACTTAAAGGGTACCCCAGACCTGTTCCCTTTGTTAGCTGTTTGCTACTGCGTACGCAGGCAAGCTGTTACCTTAGCAGGGTTAACCCACCTGAGCGTTAAGGAGAGCAACCGCCCCTTAGTTATGCTGGACGTGTTGCAGCGGTTAGGCTACCAAGGGATAACCTACCATGAGGGTACGTGGCATTATAATGGCTCCGCACCCCAGTTGCCTGCCCAGCCGCAAATCCTTATCCCCTGTGCCGATGACCACCGAATAGCCATGTCCGCTGCCATTGCTGCCGCTGCATTAGGCATTACAATAAACCTTTCTCACCCCCACTGTGTACAAAAGAGTTACCCCAACTTTTGGCTCTATTTTAACCAGGTAGCTCCCAACAGCGTTGTCAGCTAAACCATTACCACAAGGCTATAACATTATAATATTGTTGCCCTCCTATTATAAATAGGTAGCCCCCCGAAGGTTAAATCTCCGGGGGGCTTTTTTGCAAAGATCGCCCCTATCTTTGCGCGTTCGGAAGCCGTAGCTACCTCACGTTATCTGCCATACAGGTACAATTCCGCCAAAACCAAGTGCGACGACCCGCTCCTGTTGGATTGTAGCTCTATGCGCAAGAACTTATAGGGTTGGTCAAATGCCAGGTCCTGCATTCCGTAGGTTGTTCCGCCAAGCCCTACTTGTACAAAGCTGATAGTGCCAGCCTCTTTCCAGTCCGAACCATCGGCACTAACCAGTATCCTCAGTTTGTTAGGATCGGCCTGAGGGTTATTATGACGCCCCTTATACCCCATATTAAACTGCTGAATAGGCTCTTTTAGGTTCACCTGAATGTAGGGAAGGCCTTGGACTGCTTTGCTCCATGTACTATGGAAGAAGGTTTGTGGGTTGTTGTCCACTGCACCGGCCAAAGGTCCTTCACTGGGCTCTTGCTGGTTGGTGGATAGCATGTCGGCCGTTAGTTTAATTTGTTGTGCCGGGTCGGCATGGAACAACGAAATGGCGGCCTTTTCGGGCTTTATCTTCATAAAGTCCAACGAGGTGGAAGCCAACTTCAAGGATATAAGGCCCGAGGTGCACAACATACCGTTTTTGTTTACCGTTAATTTAACTGGGGCGGACTGGTTGTCTCCTTCGTCGAAGGTTGTTTTACCATCTTTTTCCAACGACAGTAGGTTTAGCGGTATTGATGTTTGTTCCGGGTCGATACTTATAGTGGCATCGAAACTCCAGGTACTATCAAAGGGCAACAATAGCCTAACGGTAGCCTCTCCGGCCTCTTTGTTGTTAATGGTTATTGTTTGTTGCAAGGAGGCGGTAGCGAACCCAATTTCTGGGGTGCGCAGATCTGGGGTTAAAAGCACCAGGCTCTTGTCGGCATTCACCGAGTCCGCAGCACTTACCAACCTAATAGGTAGCACGTAGTTTTTGCTTTTATCGGCTTTTATCAGTTCATCTATCTCGTTGGTTTTGAATGTGATGCTCTTGGTTAGCGAGGTGGTTTGGGAGTCAAACTCCACCTCGGGGCTTTCCACCGAGTATACATTGGACGGCAGTAGCGTTAGGTTGGTGCCTGTGTTGGCTGCGTATGTAATGAGGTCCGACTCGTCCAATACCTCCAGTTTGGCCTTGGCCGTTCTTTGGGGCATTGTTCCGCCCTTTAGCACGGTCACCGTAAAGCTGCCATCTTTTCCTGTGCGGTATAATGGCACTTGGGTAACACTGCTTTGTTTTAACGAGAGTATTGTGTTGTACTCGGCTGGGATTTCGCTGGCTATTTTCCCCTTAAAGCAGGAGGTGAAAAGTAGCGTAAGGGTAATTCCCGTTGCACACACAAGTTGGTGATGTTTGTTCATAACGATATTGTTAGTCATAGTAACACATTAGTTATACCCTGGTGCTTGTACAAGGTTAGGGTTCTTGTAATCCTCAATATTAAACACTGGCACCAAATACATACGTGTGGCCCACTTATAGGGTATCTGCTTTAGTACTATTGGGGTGTTAAGGGTTTCGAAGGAAGGGTTTAACACCAAGGCATTTAACCCCATACGCTTACCTGCTCCCATGGTTTGGGGGGCTATCATCCAGCGGCGTATGTCGTAGTAGCGGTGCCCTTCTCCCCAAAGCTCTATAAAGCGTTCGTTACGCACCCAATCCATAATGCTTTTGCTACCAACGTCGGCAGTGGTAAGGTTTGGCACGCCGGCACGCTCACGTATTACGTTTAGGTTTTTAATAGCCTCGGCAGTTTTGTTTTGTGCTGCCTGTGCTTCGGCAAGGTTAAGGTAAAGCTCGGCCAACCTAATGAGTGGGCGTGGTTTGGCAGCTCGGTTACCGCCTCCATTAACGTAATAGGTTAAGTTGGGCTGGATAAACTTTTGTGCAAAGTAGCCCGTAACGTTATTGTCGCGGTTGTAACGGTCGGGGTTATAACCTTGTCCGGTTTCGCCACCATCACGCAAGTTAATGCGGAGGGGAACACCATTTTTCAGGGTAACAGAGAAGTCGCCATCGTCAAAGGCGAGCCAGGCGTAAAAGCGTGGTTCGCGGTCCACATTCAGCTTAATGATGTTGGGGCGGCCAGGTACATTGGCGCGGGTATACCATTCGGACTCGGGTGCAAATGCGGGGTCCTCCTTGGGTTGCTTCCCATTTTTGGTGTAGAAGTAGGACACCGTTGTGTTCAGCAATGGGCTAACACCGCTGTACCCACTACGGATGTTCCCGTTATTTTGCTTTAGTATACCGTGGGGAATGCAACCATCTACAATATTCCCTTGTGCAGCTAACCCCCAAATAATCTCGGTATTACCTTCGTTCACCCTGGTGTTTAAGGCGTAACGTAGCATCATTACCTTTTTCAGGAACTTTTCTCCTTCGGGGGTGTTGGCATCTACGTTAGGTACAAAAGGTAACTTCAGTTTTTCACGGGTATATGCCTCTTCATCGTTGTACAGTTTGTAGCCGTTGGCAAGGGCAAAGTCCAGCGCCTCTTGGCATGCTTTTTCGGCCACTTCCCACTTTTGAGGGTCGTAGGTGTGGCTCACTAACTCTTTGCCGTAGCCTGGTGTTTCCCATTTTTGGTTTCTCCATTCGGGGTACGGGAAGCTCCCGTTCCATAGCGGGGAAGCAGCATATACCAAAAGACGGGCTTTCAGCGCTTTAGCCATTACCGAGGTAGGTAGCCCCCAGTTTTCGTTGGCTCGGTTAGCGGGTAGTACTTCGGCCACGCGGTCCAGGGTGTCGCAAATCCACTTGGTTACGTAGTCGAAGTGGGAACGTCCAGGGTAGGTATTAGCATCGGCGTTGCTTTCTATTAGCTCGCTGTTAATAGGGCATGGGCCGTACAAGGTAAGGACGCGCATGTGGTAGTAAGCTATAATAAAGTCGGCACACGCTTCAAAGTCTTTGCGTTGCTCCTCGGTTATCTCTTGTGCCTCGGGCAGCTTTTTCTTAAACAGCAGTGCCTGACCTATGAAGGCATAGGTAGTACCCCATCGCCACTCCACCAATGCGGGGGGAGTATCCAGGTCCGACACCTTCTTGTGGAATGCCTCGTTCCATAGGTGAGGCAAGGTGAACTCGTCGGCTGCGGACTCTGTGGTGCTGTAGTTTATGGGGTTAAAGCACCCTCCAAAGCAGGAGTACAGGAAGCTGCGTGTGTTGTCGTAATTCTTTACCGCATCTTTAAGTTTAGCTTGTTCGGGCGGTACTACATCCAAGTAGTTACAAGCAGGAAGTGCCAAGAGGAGTAGCCCCAAGGAGCACCCCGCTATTGTACGAATTAGATTCTTATGTTTTTTCATTGTTAGCAAGGGGCATCAAAAGGTGAGTTGAAGACCTACGTTAAGGATTCTTTGTAGCGGATAGCTGTTCCAGTTTAGCTCGGGGTCCCAATCCTTAAACGGACTAAAAACAAACAGGTTGTTGGCACTAAAGTAGGCACGTCCGTACTTAAAGGTATAACCCAGCTCCAAGGATTTGAACCGTACAAAGCTACCATCGCGCAACCAGTAGGTGCTGGCTTGGGCGTTGTTGTTGGTATCGGAAGTTTGCAAGCCCAAACGTGGGTAGGTTGCATTAGGGTTGGGGTTAGCCTCCGTCCAGCGGTTATTGGCTATCATGGTGAATACGTTGTTATCGGTTTGGCCAAAAGGATTCATTAAGCCTGTCGTGATAGAACGCATAGCCGAGCCATTGAAGAATACGCTTAGGTCGAATGCTTTATACTGCATACTGGCACCAAAACCAAACTGTATACGTGGTGTAGTGCCGTAAGGGGATATCATAACGCGGTCCTCGTTGGTAATTACACCGTCGCCATTAATATCGCGGTACTTAATATCGCCGGGCAAAGGGTTACTGCCAAAAGCTGTTTGGTCCGGACTATTCTTTACCTCCTCCATGGACGAGAATAACCCTTCGGCAACAAGCCCTTCGGAACGGCTTAGGGGCTTACCAGTACGCGCTTGCCAGGGGTATTTGTAAATGGGGTCATCGATATCCACAATCTTGTTTTCGGTGTAAGTGAAGTTACCCCGTATATCCATCGAGAGGTCTTGGGTTATTCGGCGGTTGTAGTTTGCACTCAGCTCCCACCCCCAGTTATTTACTTTCCCTTTGTTGGCCCATGGTTTAGCACTATCGTAGCCTAACGATTGGGGGAAAGCTTCGCGGTGTAGCAGGATGTTGTAACGGCGGTCGAAGAAGTACTCGGCTGTAATGTTAAGGGCGCGGAACAACTCCATATCCACCCCAACATTAAACTTCTTAACGCGTTCCCAGCTCGCATCTTCTACTGCGTAAAAGTCCACTAACGGCCCACGGCGTGTTACGTCTAAGTTCTCGCCCGTGGTAAATCCGCGGTCCTGGCTGTTCAACGTAACGCGGTCGATGTACAAGTAGTGGCCTGCACCGGTACCTGTTTCATCGCTACCAATAAGCCCGTAAGAGCTACGTAGCTTCAGGAAGCTAACATAGTCCGTCAGGGGTTCAAAGAACTTTTCTTCGCTGATGGCCCATCCTACGGATAAAGCCGGGAAAAATTCAAACCTCCGGTCCTTTGCTAACCGCTCGGTGCCAGTATAACCAAAGTTAAGCTCGGCAAAGTAACGGTTAAAGTAGTTGTACATAAACCGGCCCGAGAAGCCTTGGTTACGGTGCGGTAGAACGTTATCCTTAAACTCGCGTTGCATGTACAACAGCATACCATTTAGGGTGTGGTTGCCAAACTTGCGGTTGTAGTCCAATGTCCCTTGCAGGAAGAAGGTACGGTTGCCCTGCTTAACTATATCGCTTTGGGCTATATAGTCGGTCCCCGATGTCCCTAACCGTTGTAGCTCATACGTTTTGGTTTCGGGGTTGTAGGAGCCTTCTTTAATACGGTACAAGTAGGGCTGTATGGAGCGAGTGTAATACTGTTGCGACCAGTTTTTGAAGTTTACCAACAACGTGGCCGATAATCCTGGGGTAAGGAAATCCAACCCTTGGCTTAGCTTAAGGGAGGTGTTAATGGTGTTTTCCTGAGTTTCCTTAAAGGTGTTGAGTAGGGTGGCGTAGGGGTTGGTACGGTAGTTTTCTCCCGATATTACCGAGCTACCAAAGCGGATATGGGTATCGCCCTCTTGAGCTGGGAAGGTAACGGGGAAGTTAATAGGGTTGTTCCCGCTTAGTACCTGGTTAAAGAGGTCCGAAACATTGTAGTTACCCCCTTGTTTGTTACGTATTTGGGCATTCATACGTAAATCCACCTTAGTTGTAGGCGTAAGGTTGTAGGAGATGTTGTTTTGGAAGTTGTAACCCCAGTTGTTGATGTTGTTATCCCACGAGTGAACTTTGTTGGACTTAAGGATACCGCTATCGTGGTTCGCCTGCAAACTCATATAATAAGTAGCCTTAGAGCCTCCACCTTGTATGTTTAGGTTGGCACGTTGCGACATACTCATTTTCCGGAATAATACATCTTGCCAATTAACATTGGGGTAGCGGATGGGGTCGATACCGCTGCGGGTAGCATCTATCCTCTCTTGGGTGTACCGAGGGGTTGCATGGGGGTTACGCGATAGTAACGCCTCGTTATAAAGCTCCATCCAGGTAGCGCCATCCACAAACTGGGGAAAGTTTTGGGGTATGTTAAAAGAGTTTTCTACCGTAACATTAACCTTGGTGCGCTCGTTTGTATTTCCGGCTTTGGTTTTAACAATCATAACGCCGTTAGCTCCCCGAGAACCGTAGATGGCCGTTGCCGAGGCATCTTTGAGGATAGAGAAACTCTCGATAGTTTCGGCCGGGATGTTGTTAAGGTCCGCCGCGGATATCTCCACGTCGTCCAGCATAATTAAAGGTGTTGCACGCCCGCCAAAAGTACTTATACCACGAATATAGAACTCCGATGGCGACCCCGGAGCACCGCTATTGGTCATGGAGATAACCCCCGCTAATTGTCCCGCAAAGGCTGTTGTTAAGGAGGTTGAGGGCACTTTTAATAGCCCTCCTTTCACACTGGTTATAGCACCCGTAATGCTCACTTTCTTTTGGGTACCAGCACCAATAACCACCACTTCGTCCATCACCGTTGCATCTTCTTGCAACTTTACTATAAGCTCTTTTTGTGTCCCAACAGTAATACGAGTGGTTTTATATCCTATACAGGATACGGCAATGTGTTGCCCAGGCTTTAGGTTTTGGAGCACAAAAGCACCATTGGTGTTGGTTGTGGTGCCATTGGATGGCTCTTCTTCAACACGCACAGTGGCACCTATAATAGGCTCGCCCTTAGCATCCAGGACTTTTCCTTTTAGCGTTTTGTGTTGTACATCTTGGGTCTGCAAAGTGGTTTTTTCGCCTCCTACACTGGCTAATACCATAGTTGTAGGAAACAATGCTAACGAGACCGCCAATGCAATTTTGTAGCAATACTTCCCTGGGGGGGCATAAAATTGCGATAGGGAGTGTTTTTGTTGCATTTGTTAGGTTTTGATAGAGTTAATATTAGTCCTTGGTTTTTCATAGAAGTTGATTACCTCAAGCTTCATTCGCAAGGGAAATGTTCGCCAAAGATATTAATCATCAACTATACAGCATAGCAAAATAAGTCTTATTAAAAAAAAAAAACAGTTGGTGGCCTCTTGTTGCTCTTGTAGTGTGTTTGTAATCAGTTGGTTACATATTTGTGTGTAAGAAAATGATACAAATGGGTGTTGTGTGAATAACATTAAATGGAGAGTATGTTACTGTGTTAACCAGTTGCCCGAATCAAAACTCTGGGCATCTTTCTCTTGTTCTCCCCTTTGCATTGGTTGGTTACTATTTACTCCAATCTCGGTTTTTAGGGGCTTGGGGACGGGCAAAATTTGGGATGGAAAATGGAACAAAACTTTGCCACAAGTGCTGCTTTCGTCTTGGTCTTGGCGGCTTCCAGTTTCTCCAACTTGATTTCTTTCCGTACTCCGTCAAGTTGTTGCTCCGCTTGTTGTTCGGTCTGCAACTGCCGCACGTTGGCTTCAAGTTCTCCAATTTCTCACCTAATGATGGTTTCAATTGTTTTTCTGATTTCCACTTTTAGTCCCACTCAAATAATTTCATGTTATGTTGTTTTGTTCCTTTACCAGAAGGAAGTTATACTTGAATTTTTCCTATAAGTATCCTTGGGATAAGAGCAAAAAAAAAAGGCGCACCAAAACATAAGTTTAGTGCGCCTTTTTTATGAAAAATCTGCGAGAGCTATTGCCTTAAGGGGATAGCTCGGGAAGATGTTTTCTGTTTTCTTATTGCTTGTTCAGGGTGTAAGTAGCAACAACATCGGCAGGACGGTCGTTACCGTCGGCATCGAGCTGAACAAGTGCGTTTTCTGCTACACGGTAGGTGGTAGCTATTTCGCCTTCGGCAGCAGGAGTAAGGGTTAGCTTGTTATCGGTAGCGTTGTAGGTGTATTTGCCTTGCTCTACGGTGTTTTCACCTTCCTTACCTTGGTATTCGCGGGTAATAGCGTAGGTGTTATCGGCATTCAGCACAATAGTAGTGTTGATTCCAGAGCAGTCGGCACAAGGCAGAGTGCCTACGTAGGTACCTAAGAAAGCAGGAGCTTCTGCTTCAATAGTAGTAGTTGTAGTTTCGGTAGTAGTTTGTTCGTTGCTTTCGTTGTTGCTGTTGTTGTTGCAAGCAGCCATTCCAAAGGCTGCAACAAAAGCAAGTCCGAGAATAAAATTCTTCTTCATAATGTGATTCGATTTTTTAATCTGTTCAATTTTCAGTTTTGTACAAAAGCGAGAATGTCGCCATTTGAGACCGTAAAGGTAATAAATACTTTAAGAACAATCAAAAAAAGCCCTTGTAAAGCAGGAGGTAAGTTACTTTTTTATGTTGGGTAGCTCCATTCCGTAGCCTTTTTTACGGTCTTCGATTTTCAGGATTATACTAATAATGAAGGCCACCACCCCAAAGGAGGCAAATACCAGCATCGAGGGAGTATAGTTTAGCGCTCCTTCTTTAACACCGGGGTTGGTGATGTCCAGCACCTTTCCTATTAGCATAGGCACCGCCAAAAGTCCTACATTTTGAATAAAGAAAATAGCTGAGTATGCACTGCCCAGCACACGAGCATCGATGAGTTTAGGCACCGAAGGCCATAATGCTGCGGGAACAAGCGAGAAAGAGATGCCCAAAATAACAATAGCTGCTAATGCTACATAGAAGGAGGAGGCAGAGGTGGAGAAGGGATAGAGGGCAAAGATAAGGTGGCAAACAAACAGGAGTATAGCACCAATCATGAGCATGGTTGCGCCTTTCCCTTTGTTGTCCAGGAAAAGTCCCAGCAGCGGTGTTAGTATCATAGCGCCAATAGGGAAGAGGCTGAATATTTGGGAGGCTTGCTCGGTGGGTACCTGTAAGCGGTTTTCGAGCATGTTGGTGGCAAATTTTTGGAAGGGGAATATGGCCGAGTAATATAATACACAAAGGAGGGCAACCAGCCAAAAGATGCTGCTGCCAAAAACGTATTTAAGGTCCGACATCCGGAAGGGAGGCTCTTCTTCGGTTACTTCGGCCAACATTTGACTGTCCAGTTTTTTGTCGAACACTGCGTAAATAAGGTAGAAGAGTAACCCAATTACGAGCAGTATGCCAACATAAATAACGGATGCTTGTACGGTGCCAAAGTAGTTATATACCAAGGGCGAGCTTTGGAAAACAGCAAAAACGCCTAAGCGGGCAACAGCCATCTCGATACCCATGGCCATAGCTAACTCTTTACCGCTAAACCACTTGACAATGGCGCGCGAAACGGTAACTCCCGCCATTTCGCACCCGCACCCAAAAATGGCAAATCCTGCACAGGCAAGCTTAGCCGATGCTGGAAAGGCAGGGAGGAAGGAGTTTAGAAGGGCATAGCCAATCCCCCCATTGTTAAATGTAGCACTAAGGGCGTACACTTTTATGGCGGCACCTAATACCATAAGTGAGCCGGAAAGGATGGCTGTAAAACGAACTCCCATTTTGTCCAATATCACTCCGGCAAAAATGAGGAATAAACAAAATACATTAAGGAAGAACTCACTACCGCCGTAAATACCAAAAACGGTACTGCTCCAATTGACTTCTTGTTCCAGTTGAGTTTTGAGTGGCGACAGGACGTCGACAAACATGTAAGCAAAGAACATCGTCAGTGCAATTAGAATTAGCATACTCCAGCGTATCCAAGCATTGTCGCGAAGAGTTTGTGCAGACATTTTTGTTGTCATATTCTTGTTTTATTGAGTTATAAAATTATACGCCCAACGCTGCGTATGGTCGTAAAAGGAGTAGAAAGTTAGTAACAGTCTGGCAAATAGCCAATAGGTTGTAGGGGGTGCTTATTTGTTTGGGGCAATTAATAAGCTATTACCTGCGACGGATAGCGGTGGGGTAGGGGCGAAAAAAAAAGGAGGAGAAGATTCTGGTTGGAGTCTTCTCCTCCTTTTTTTGCCGAGGTATGTTTATTCTGTTTCTGGATTGGTGATATCATTGGTGTCGGCCAGGTGGTCGTAGGTGTCGTACAAAAAGTCGTTATAGGGGAATATTTGCATGTGTAGCGCTTTTACCCTATCGTATAGAAGTGTACGTAGTTCCTCTAACCCTTCTCCGGTACGGGCCGAAACAAAGATGGTATCCGTTCCAGCCAGTTTGTTTTGCCAGTATTGTTTTATGTCCGAGAGGTTATAGTTGGCCATGGTTCGGGGGGTGAGGTCGTCTTCGTCCTTTTGTTCATAAGTGTAGGCATCCGTTTTGTTGAAGAGGACTATTTGCGGCTTGTCGTTGTCTCCCAGTATTTCGTGGAGTGTGGCGTCGACAACGGATAATTGGTCGGGGAAGGTAGGGTGCGAAAGGTCTATGACATGTACCAAGAGGTCGGCTTCCCGCACCTCATCGAGGGTGGATTTAAAGGACTCTATGAGTTGTGTTGGGAGCTTTCGGATAAAGCCAACAGTATCGGAGAGGAGGAAGGGAAGGTTTCCGAGAATTACTTTCCGTACTGTGGTGTCCAGCGTTGCAAAGAGTTTGTTTTCGGCAAATACATCGCTTTTGCTGAGGACGTTCATAAGGGTGGACTTCCCTACATTGGTATAACCAACCAAGGCGACCCTAACTAAGCGGCCCCTATTTTTGCGTTGAACGCTTTTTTGTTTGTCTATTTTCTGGAGCTGGTCCTTTAGGCGTTTTATTTTGTCGAGGATAATACGTCGGTCCGTTTCGAGCTGTGTTTCTCCGGGCCCTCTCATCCCAACGCCAATACCTCCTTGCTGGCGCTCGAGGTGTGTCCACAAACGAGTAAGGCGGGGCAGCATATATTGGTACTGGGCCAGTTCTACCTGCGTTTTGGCATGGGCACTGCGCGCCCGGGAAGCGAAGATATCGAGGATAAGGCTTGTGCGGTCCAGTATTTTTACTTGTAATTCCTTTTCGATATTTCGTTGTTGGTTGGGCGATAATTCGTCGTCGAAGATAACAACTCCAATATCGTCGCGTTCTATTCCTTCTTTTATCTCTTGCAATTTTCCTTTCCCTACAAACAAGGCTGTATGAGGGTGGTCCAGCTTTTGGGTAAAGGTACGAACGGTAACAACTCCGGCGGTATCGGCCAGGAACGCTAACTCGTTCAGGTACTCTGCCACTTCTTGTTCTGTATGGTTGGGCGTGATAATACCTACGAGGAAGGCTCTTTCGTTAACACTTTGGGTAATGATAAAGTCATTCATCCTTGTTATTGGCTTTTAAGGCATCCATGTCGTGCAGAACGGACTTAATGTTTTCGATGAGCAGAGAAAGAGCAACCGAATTAAAGCCCCCTTCGGGAATAATAAGGTTGGCGTACCGCTTGGACGGCTCTACAAATTCATCGTGCATAGGCTTTACGGTGGAGAAGTATTGGGTAAGCACGGACTCAACGCTACGCCCGCGCTCGCTAACATCGCGTAAAAGGCGGCGCCCTAAACGTACATCGGCAGCGGTATCTACGTAAACCTTCACATCCATTTCCTCGCGTAGTTCTTTGTTTTCGAAAACGAGGATACCATCTATGATAAGTACTTTGGGCGGACGCATAAGCACGGTGTCTTTAAGCCTGTTGTGCTCTACAAAGGAGTAAACGGGGTGGTATATAGGTTGCCCGGCCTTTAGGTTACGCACATCGGTAATCATCATATCGGTATCGAACGCAGCGGGGTGGTCGTAGTTCAGGTCCTTACGCTCGTCCAGCGAGAGGTCGTCGTGTGCTTTGTAATAGTAGTCGTGGCAGAGTGTTGCCACCTCTTTATCGGCAAAAGCCTCCCTTAGCTTTTTTACAAGGGTGGATTTACCCGAGGCAGAGCCTCCTGCAACACCAATTACCATACATTTTTTATCGCATACATCCATATCCTATTGGCTGTTTGTTAAAAGAAAAAGGACCATACAAGGAGGGCAAAAGCCTTATCCTTGTATAGTCCTGTAAATAAGTTATTGCATTAACCAAAGTCGTCGAAGTTAAGCTGTTCTGGTGGTACACCAAGGTTGTCCAACATAACCTTAACAGCATTTGCCATAGGACCAGGCCCACACATGTAGTACTCGATGTCCTCGGGAGCATCGTGCTTGGATAGGTAGTTATCGTATATCACTTGGTGGATAAATCCAGTGTAGCCATCCCAATTATCTTCGGGGCGAGGCTCGGATAGGGCGATATGGAACTTGAAGTTAGGGAACTTACGCTCCAGCTCGCGGAAGTCTTCTTCGTAGAATATTTCGTTACGAGACCGTGCTCCGTACCAGAAAGAAACTTTACGAGTAGTTTGCTCGGTACGGAACAGGTGCAGTATTTGAGCCCTTAGGGGGGCCATACCTGCTCCTCCACCAATGTAAAGCATCTCGGCGTTGGAGTCGTCGTGGATATGGAAGTCGCCATAAGGCCCCGACATCTTCACCTTATCACCAGGCTTTAGGCTAAAGATATAGGAAGAGGCTATACCAGGTTTAACGCCAGCTTTCCAGGTGCCGGTATTGCGGTCGAACGGAGGAGTTGCAACCCGCACGTTAAGGGTGATGATGTTGCCTTCGGCCGGATAGTTTGCCATGGAGTAAGCACGTATGGTTTCCTCGGTATTTTTAACGGTGAGGGGCCATAGCTTAAATTTATCCCACTCGGGCTTAAAGCGGTCCTCTACAATCATATCCTGGTAACGTACTTCGTACTTGGGTATTTTTATTTGTGCATAGCTACCCGCTTTAAAGTCCATGTGTTCTCCTTCGGGTAGTTTTACCACAAATTCTTTAATGAAAGAGGATACGTTGTGGTTGGAAATAACCTCGCACTCCCACTCTTTAACACCAAATACGCTTTCGGGAACAACCACCTTCATATCCTCCTTAACCTTAGTTTGGCAAGAGAGGCGCCACTTGGCATTTACTTCCTTTCGTGAGAAGTGTGGTGTTTCGGTGGGGAGTATTTCTCCGCCTCCTTCAACAACTTGGCAGCGGCACTGTCCGCATGTTCCTTGTCCACCACATGCTGAGGAAAGAAAGATGCCTTCGTTTTGAAGGGTATTCAATAAAGAGCCACCTATAGGCACTTGGTACTCCTTTTCGTCGTTAACTACGACTTTCACATTTCCGGAAGGTACCAGCTTGGACTTGGCTATAAGGATGGCCAGCACCAATACCAAGGTAATGATAAGGAAAACCACTACGCTTGTTATTATTGCCGTGTATGATATTGTTAATGGTTCCATTTGTTGTATTGCATTCTGTTGAATAAACGGATTAAGCGCTTAAATCTTTATACCAGAGAAGCACATGAATGCTATCCCCATTAGAGCGGTAATGATAAAGGTTATACCTAAGCCGCGGAGAGGCTTGGGGATATCGGAGTATGCAATTTTTTCACGTATAGCAGCTATACCCACAATAGCCAATAACCAACCTATGCCGGATCCAAACCCGTAAGTGGTAGCCATTCCTATGTTAGCAAAGGCTTTTTGTTGCATAAACAAAGAACCGCCAAGTATGGCACAGTTTACCGCAATAAGTGGTAAAAAGATACCTAACGAGTTGTATAACGACGGGCTAAAACGCTCTACTGCCATTTCTACCAACTGTGTAAAGGAGGCAATAACGGCAATAAATATGATTAGGCTTAGGAAGCTTAGGTCTATATCCTTATAGCTTTCGCCCAGCCATTGTAAGGCGCCTTCTTTAAGAACGTAGTTTTCCAGCAAGTAGTTAATGGGCAACGTACAGGTAAGAATGAAGGTCACCGCTAACCCTAACCCTAAAGAGGTTTTTACATTTTTGGAGACAGCCAGGAACGAACACATGCCTAAGTAGAAGGCAAAAACCATGTTGTCTATAAAGATGGAGCGAACAAATAAGCTTATGTATTCTTGCATCTTATTGTTGGTTTATTAAGGATTAAGATTTTGTGTTAGTGTTGCTCCTGAAGTTCGGGCTTTAAGCTACGTTGTACCCATATAACTACGGCAACAACAATAAGAGCCATAGGTGGTAAAATCATGAGGCCGTTGTTTACATAACCCAGTTCGTAGAAGGACTCGGGGATAACTTTGTAGCCGAGCAAGGTTCCCGAACCGAGTAACTCACGGAAGAATCCTATAATAACAAGGATAATACCATAGCCAAGGCCATTACCAATACCATCCAGGAATGAGGGCCAAGGACCATTACCCAAGGCAAATGCTTCCAAGCGTCCCATTAGGATACAGTTGGTAATAATTAACCCTACGAATACGGAGAGCTGTTTGTTTACATCGTATGCATAGGCTTTAAGTACCTCGCTAACAATGGTTACCAGTGTGGCAACAACTACCAGCTGAACCATAATACGTATACGGCTTGGAATGGTATTACGTAGTAGTGATATGATAACATTGGCAAAAGCAACCACAATAGTTACCGAAATAGCCATAACTATTGAAGGCTCCAGTTTGGAGGTAACAGCAAGAGCCGAGCAAACCCCCAGCATTTGCACCACCACGGGGTTGTTTTTGTTCAGAGGCGATACCAGAGCCTCTTTGTTTTTCTTACTTAGTAGTGCCATATTTAGTGCTTCTTTTTCAGGTAGTTATCATATAACTTTAAACTCTCGTACAGCATTTCATCCACCCCGTTGGAGGTTAATGTGCCGCCCGAAATACCGTCCACGTAGTCCTTCCCAGCAGCGGATTTTCCGGGCTTAACCACCGCAATACTTTTGAACTCACCGTTTTGGTATATTTTTTTACCAGGGAACTGGCTATAAAATTGTTCTTTGGTTATCTCGGCACCTAATCCTGGAGTTTCACCTTGGTGGCTGAAGTTGGCACCATAAATGGTGTTATTGTCTTCATCTACCGATATATAACCCCAAAGAGGCCCCCACAAGCCCGCCCCATACATAGGGAATATGTGTTTTACTTCGCCGTTAATGTTGGCTTCAAAAACGGGGTAGCCGTTAGCTTTCTTAAGGGCGGACAATGGAAGGACAAAAGCGGGAGAGTTTACCTCCTTGCCATTGGTGCCTTCAATAATATTACCATCTTTATCCACCAAATAAGCGTTGGTGATAACCTTGTTGTAGGTTTCAATGGCCTCCTTCTGAGACGCCTCTATATTCAGGGCACTCAGGATTTGTTGCATTTTATCTATGTTCTCGTTGTTTTTTTGGGGTGCTTTTAGGGATTGAGCTGTGAAGCCTAAGCCTATTGCCACCAAAATAACCATAACTGCGGCATAGATAATTGTATAGCTATTACTATTCTTATTCATCTGTTCCGATGTATTAATTAGTGGGTAGTCCGTTGTGCAAGTTTTGCACGTTTAGCCCGCTTTTTAATGTTTGCATTAACCACACAGTAGTCTATTAGCGGGGCAAAAGCGTTGAACAGCAGAATGGAAAGCATCATACCTTCGGGGTAGCCAGGGTTCAGGACGCGGATAAGTATGGCAAAAACACCAATCAAGAAGCCGTAAACCCACTTTCCTACTTCGGTACGAGCAGCGGTAACGGGGTCGGTAGCCATAAATACGGCTCCAAAAGCAAAGCCGCCCAGTAGTATATGGTCCAAAGCACTTAGCTGCATAGGGCCGTTGGCGCCAACAAGGTTAAAGAGCGCAGCAGTAAGGTAACCTCCTGCAAAAACGGAGGCCATAATTTTCCAGCTGGCAACCCCTGTAGCTATCAGGATAGCAGCACCTATAAGGATTGCTATTACCGAGGTTTCGCCTACCGAGCCAGGGATAAGGCCAATAAAATAGTCCAACGTGCTTAGGGGCTGCCCCACAATGCTGTGAACGGTTGGAGCACCTTGCGCTACGGCTACTTGCCCTAATGCAGTAGCACCGGAGTAGCCATCCACTACGTTACCAGCACCCAGTCCAAAGGTTGTACCGGTACGTACAAAAACGGCATCGCCCGACATAGCTGCGGGGTAGGCAAAGAAGAGGAACGCACGAGTAACCAAGGCCACGTTGAATATATTGTAGCCTGTTCCGCCAAAAACCTCCTTTACAAATACCACCGAGAAGGCAGTAGCAACTGCAATCATCCAAAGAGGGGTATCTATGGGGGTTATAAGCGGGATGAGCATACCTGTTACCAGGAATCCTTCTTGTATTTCGTGGCCTTTTAGCTGAGCAATAAAGAACTCTATCCCCAGCCCTACCAGGTAGGAAACTACAATTTGTGGCAATACGGCCAAGAAGCCAAAAAGGAAGGTAGTCCAAAAGTTTTGGTCCTGCCCTATAGCCAAATAGTGCTGGTACCCAATGTTGTACATGCCAAATAGCAATGCTGGCACCAGCGCCAATACAACCATAATCATGGTTCGTTTGGAGTCCGAGGAGTCGTGAATATGTACCCCGTGGTTACGCCGTGTATTGGGTACAAACAGGAATGTCTCAAACCCATCAAACACCGAGCGGAGCGCATGCAGTTTGCCGCCTTTCTCGAAGTTTGGCTTTATCTTGTCTAAATAGTTTCTTAGAGCTTTCAATTTACTTAGGCTTTGAGTGTATTATACTTTTGTTATTTGTGTACGTTTAGCAACAGTTGGCTTAGTTCATTTGGCTTAGTTCATTTCTTTATAGAGTAAATCCAAGCCTTTACGCACAATGTATTGAAGGTCCAGCTTAGAGGTATCTACAAATTCACACACGGCAAAATCCTCGGGTGCTACTTCGTAAATACCAAGGCTTTCCATTTTATCTATATCGAAGGCGATGATAGCCTTGATAAGATATTCGGGGTAGATGTCGAATGGGAAAACCTTATCGTACTCATTGGACATAATAATTGCACGTTCTCCACCCCTGAGCCTTGCATCTATGTCGTACTTTTTGGACGTGAGAAACGAGGGGTAGGTACGGCTCATGCTAAACTTATTAAAGCCCGGAACTGCCCAACCGAACAATTCATGTACATCGTCGCCTTCAGGAATCACGGTTATTTGGTTAGAGTAGGGGCTAAGGGCATCGTACTCGGCATCCACCATACGGCCAGTAAGGGGGTCACCATCGATAATACGTACATGCTCGGTTCCGTTGCTTAAGCGGCTGGCTACTAAATGGCGCACACTACAACCGGGTAATACGTTTACATAGCCACGCGTTTCCAGCTTGGAGCCAGTGAGGGCTATGCATTTGCTCATATCCACTTTCCCGGTAGCAAGGAACCGCCCTATTAGGATAAGCTCTGTGATGCTAAGCGTCCAAACCACCTCTCCTTTATTTACTGGGCGAACATGGTTAATAAGCACACCTACATTCCCTGCGGGGTGTGCTCCTTGTACTTGGTACACCTCGCAATTTTTTGGGCAAAGGGTGCTGTTAGCAGGAACTCCCATCACCACCGAACCATATGTTAGCTTCCGGAGGGCATCCACAGCGAGCTGGATGTGATCAAGGTCGTTCTTAAGCACATAGTTTACATCTGGTGCCAAAGGTGCGGTTAGGTTGGCTGTAATAAAGATGTCCCGTGGGGCTACAGTGGGGAGTGCCACGTAGTCGTAGGGGCGTTGGCGGATGAGGGCTAACATACCCGATGCTTGCAACAGGTGCAGGATATCCATCCTTTCCATGGTAGCCACCGAGGATACATCGTAGGATTCGTACGCTTGGGTAGCCTCGGGTTGTATGTCCACGCTAAGTATTTTACGTTTTGCCCCTCGGCGAATCTCCTTCACCACTCCACTCACAGGAGAGGTTATTTTTAAATCGGGGCAGTTTTTGTGGTACATTACCGGTGTTCCGGCCAAAACCCTATCTCCAGCCTGCACAAGCAACTTAGGGAGGAAGCCTGGATAGTGATCGGGTACCACACCGTACAAGTCTCCTTGTACTACCTGAAGATCCACCTTGGGCGCCTCGCCTTGCAAGCGAATATTCAGACCTTTCTTGATTTTGATCACATTTGCCATAAGTATAAGCAATAACAATTGTGGATAATATTCCGTACAAAGGTACATTAAATTAGGTGTTGAAAAGCATTTTTCGCACCTAATTAGGTATTTATTTAAGCAATACTGCCTTCCTTTTGTCTCCTTTGCTTTGTAAACGTGCCGAACAGTTAAGCGGGGTCGGGTAAATTAAAGGTATCTCCATCCTTTATGTTTCCTGCCCTATACCCCTTATATAGCCAGGCTGCTCGTTGGGCGGATGTGCCGTGGTTAAAGGCATCGGGCACAACATAGCCTTGGGCTTCCATTTGTAATTTGTCATCTCCTATAGCCTCTGCGGCCCTGATTCCTTCTTCAATATCACCTGGCTCTAAGGAGCTAAACATCTTATTGTCGTAATGTGCCCACACGCCAGCGTAGTAGTCGGCCTGGAGCTCCAACCTTACGCTTAGGGCGTTTGCCTCTTTTTTGTTCATTTGTTGCATGGCCGAGTGCACTTTATCCAGCGTTCCTAATAAGTGTTGTACGTGATGCCCTACTTCGTGAGCAATAACGTAGGCATAGGCGAAGTCTCCTGTTGCGCCAAAACGATCTTTCATTTCCTGGAAAAAGGAGAGGTCTATGTACAAACACTGGTCCGCCGAACAGTAGAAGGGTCCCATTTGTGAGCTTGCGGCACCGCACCCGCTTTGAACGGCTTGGGTGTATAATACCATTTTGGGCGGGGTGTATTGCATACCGTGCTCTTTAAATATGGCAGTCCAAACATCCTCTGTGCCAGCGAGGATTTGTCGCGAGAACTTAGCAAGCTCCTCTTCTTGTTGGGTAGGCACATATTCCTGTGTTGTTTGGGCTGGAGGTGCAGCCAAGTGCCCCCGAATAACCTCCATTGGGTTTCCGCCGAGCATCCATACAATTAGCCCAACTATTATTGTTCCGCCAATGCCCAAGGATGCCTTCCCAACGCTTCGGCCGCGGCGGTCCTGGACGTTTCCACTTTCTCGCCTTCCTGTTAGTTTCATATGTCGTTTAATTTATAGTAACCATTGGTTGTTGTCACCTATATTTGGGGTCAAAGATACTATAATCCCGTGGCTATTTACGATAGGCCAGGAGGTTTTTAGGAAACAGGAGGTATAACGCACTTATTAGGAAGGCGCTGCAAAATGGCTGTATAGTGGCTGTTGAGGGGGTAAAAAAAGGCGTGCCAATGGCAAAAGCCACGACACGCCAAAAAACACATGTAAAGTTCAAAACACAAAACAGTTTAATGCAGGGCTAAAGAGGCGTACTAAAACGGCTCCAAGCCAAACATTGTAATAATGCTATAAGTTGAACGTTTAACATATTCACCTTAATAAAAGAGGGTAAGTACAGTTATAGTTACTCTTCCTCTTGGTAAGATGCCAGCAACTTATCTTGTATGTCTTGGGGTACTAATTCGTAGCTGGCAAATTTCATGGTAAACGAAGCCCGTCCTCCGGTAAGGGAGCTGAGGGAGGTGGAGTAGTCGGATAGTTCTTTCAGTGGTACTTTGGCCTGAATTTTCTCGTACCCTTTGGCACTATCCATACCCATAATAAGCGCACGCCTACCTTGCAAGTCGCTCATAACATCGCCCATATAGTCGGCCGGAACCGAAACCACCACATCATATATAGGCTCTAACACTTTAGGTGCGGCTTCTTTAAAGGCCGTGCTGAAAGCGTTTCTGCCAGCCAGCATAAAGGAGACTTCGTTACTGTCCACGGGGTGCATTTTTCCGTCGTACACAATAACCCTAACATCTCGGGCGTAGGATCCAGTTAAAGGACCTTGTTCCATGCGGGACATTACCCCTTTTAGTATGGCGGGCAGGAAGCGGGCATCTATGGCACCACCAACAATGCTGTTAACGAATACCAACTTGCCGCCCCATGCTAAGTCGATGGTTTGTGTATCTCGTGGCGTTATTTTGAATTCCTGTCCGCCAAACTTATAGGTGGCAGGCTCGGGCATACCCTCTTTATAAGGCTCAACAATAAGGTGTACTTCACCAAACTGTCCTGCTCCTCCCGACTGTTTTTTATGTCTATAATCGGCACGGGCACTCTTGGTAATAGTTTCGCGGTAAGGTATTTTGGGTTCGTCAAATACCACTTGTAGTTTTTCGTTGTTTTCTATTCTCCATTTAAGCGTTCTTAAATGGAATTCGCCTTGGCCATGCACTAACAGTTGTTTGAGTTCTTTGGATTGCTCTACCACCCAGGTAGGGTCCTCGCTTTTCATTTTGTTTAGTACTTCGCTAAGCTTTTCCGCATCGCTTTCGTTTGCGGGGCGTATGGCCCTGCGGTATTTGGACTCTGGGTACTCTACCATTGGGTACTGGTAGTCGCACCCTTTGGCGTTAAGCGAGTGTCCAAGTTTTATTTCTTTCAGTTTAACAGTGGCGCCGATATCCCCTGCGCACATTTCGGAAACTCTTTCGCGGTTTTGTCCAGCGGGTACAAATAATTGCGATAGCCGTTCTTTGGTTTCGCGCTTGGGGTTGTACAAATCGTCACCTTCCCTAACGGTACCACTCATCACCTTAAAGTAATCCACTTCGCCAATATGTGGTTCTACTGTTGTTTTAAAGAAGTAGAGGCTGGCGGGTCCGCTGGCATCGGGTTTAACGGTTTCTCCGGCAATGGTGGTTGGGGGTGTCATTTTGTCGGTGCAAGGCACTACATTGCCCAAGAATTCCAAGGTTCGCCTAACGCACATATCTTTTTCGGCACTCACACAAAAAACAGGATACATATCCCGCGATATAAGCCCTTTACGTATACCTTGGCGCATCTCTTCTTCGGTGAGGGTCTCTTTGCTGAAGAAGGTATCCATTAGGGTTTCATCGTTTTCGGCAGCAGCTTCAACCAGTGCTTGGTGGTACTCTAATGCTTTTGGTTTTTGGTCTTCGGGGATGTCGAATACTTCGGGTACACCACCTTCGGGCTTCCAGCGGTACATTTTCATTTTTAGCACATCCACAACCTCGTTAAATCCTGCGCCTGTTTTTGTGGGGTATTGTACGGGAACTACCTTTGCTCCATAACGTTCTTTCAGCTGTGCAAGGGCGTTATCATAGTCGGCTTTATCATGGTCCAGCTGGTTTATAATAAATATTACCGGCTTCTGGAATTTTTCGGTGTATCGGAATTGGTTAATAAGCCCCACCTCTACTCCGTATTGGGCGTTTACAACCATTAGGGCAGTATCTGTTACCGCCAAAGCCGATACTGTAGCACCTATAAAATCGTCGGAGCCAGGGCAGTCAATAAAGTTTAGTTTGCGGTCCTGCCAATGCACAGAAAAAACGGTGGAGAATACGGAGTATCCGTAATCCTTTTCTACGGGAAAGTAGTCGCATACAGTATTCCCTGCGCCTACTGTTCCTCTTCGTTTAATAACGCCTGCTTCAAAAAGCATTGCCTCTGCCAAGGTTGTTTTACCCGAGCCAGAGCTACCCAATATGGAAATGTTTTTTAGTTCTTCTGTCTTGTAAACCTTCATAGTACAAGTGTTTCAGATTAATTATTAGATACATTGAACACGGACTCGAGTTGGGGGCTTGTTTGTAGGCTCCTACAAGTCGGGTGTTCTTTTCTTGGCATTCCCAAAATAAAAACAATATCCGATATAGCCAACTGTTGGGGGCGAATTTTATATATTTTCTCTTTTCCGAGGAGGCTAAAAGCGCTCACCAATACACGTACTCCCGAGGCTTATTTATAGTGCTCCGGGCTTTTAGTGGCGCTGTAGTTGTAGTTGGAGAACGGTTAGTTCAGGTATTGCAGTAGCGCATTTATCAGTGCTTCGTTGGCTTCTGCGTGTTGGGCCGTAATACGTATTTCGTTGGGTGCAAGGTCTATATCATCTTGCTGTGTACCAACTTTTATGGCATGTTCTTGCAAAAGGTAATTGTGTAGGGCTGTAACATCGTGGTTACGTAGCTGAACAACGAAATAGGGAGTGTTTGTGTAAACTACTTTTAAGCCCTCTATTTTGCTTAGTTCTTTAACAAGGTCCTGTGCTATCCGGTGCCATTTACGAATAGGTATGGTAAACTGTGCTGGGTGAATTAAAATGTAACGGATAGCCTCCATAGCCAGTGTGCTTACGCACCGTGGAGTGTACTCCCTGTCCAATATTTGTATCACCTTGGCAGGGGCAACAATGTATCCTACCCGCATCCCAGGCAGGTTGTAAGTGCACGAGAAGGAGGACAGCACAATTAAGTTTGGGTACTTCTTTATATCGGAAGGTTTAATGGTATCCTCCAAAGCGAAAGCCGAGGTGGATAGGTCTATAATAAAAGTAACCTGCGGGTAGGCTTTTAATAGGTGTACTAACGACTTCCGTGTAGGGAGTGTTCCCGTAACAGCGTTTGGGGTACTTATCCAGCAGTAGTCTGCCCCTGTTAAAGGCAACTTATCGAAGTCGGTTTGGTCGGGCACCTCTGTAATGTCATGCCCCGCAATTTCCAGGGCGTGCTTAAACTCTATGTTTGCGGGGGTAAGCACTACGGACTTTGCTTTTTCTGCAACCCGGGCTATTAAATGGATGGCTCCGGTAGCACCATCGGTAACCAACAGCTGGTTTTCTGCTACCTCTATACGGCGCGATAGTAAACGCCCTATTGTTTCGGCAAAACGCTCGGGGTAGGAACTCACCAACCCAATGCTTTCCCGCAAGTGTTCTTTTAGCTTAGCCAAATCGGCCCCGTACCACATGGTGGAGCTAAAATCGTATTTCACTTCTATTCCCGACGCTGTATGTGTCTCCTTCCTTTTTGTCATATTTTTATCCTTAAAGCAGTTGGGTTTATATTACAGTTCTTACAAGCACAAAGGTAGGTATTTTTAAGAACCCTTGTGGATAATACAAGGGAGCAAGTGCTGCATTAAATAGCTCATGTCTTTTGGCGGTTGCCCTATTTTTATGCAAGCGTTTTTTGGGGGGGAAATGAAGTGGAGAAATCCGTTATTGGGGTTTGGCCCCATTGCCTAAGGTTCCGGAATAAACGTTTCGTTTCTTTCTCCCTGCAGTTAAAATTCTTGCTGGTGCGGCAGCCACTTCCAAACATAAAAGAGATATTTGCTATTCCTTGTGGCACAATAATACAAACGGGTCCTGGTTATCCAAATGGTTAAATTTGGCTCGGTACTTTTCCAATTTCTCCCTTTCTATGGTGTAATGCACAACGCCCTCTTGGTGGGGTGTAACCTGGGCCACTGCTTGCCCTATTG
>JAEWGA010000059.1 GCA_023388555.1 Bacteroidota bacterium
ATTCACAAGCAGTACAGGTAGATAGGTTCGACAATAACTCGCCAATAAAGCAAAATCGTAATGACAAGACAGACGGTACTGTAACTCTAATTCTGCTCTTTTGCCTATTCGACAAAACGAAAATACAGCAAGAATTATTTGGTCTAACAAAAAAATCTTACACATAGTTTGGTGTTGAAAAATATATTACTACCTTTGCATAGAAATTCCAAACTTATTAACCCAAAAGAGGAGATACTTCCTCTTTCAACACAAAACAAATACATATAAAATATGGCAACAAAGACAGAGATGCTAAAACAAGCCGATGCCAGGGCTTGCAAGTATGCAATGGCAGGGTTAAGTGTACGCAGAAAAGATGATGTGGTATTTGTAGAGCAATTGCACTATACTAACCACATCATATTAACCCACAACGAATTGAGAAGCCGAGCCGAAAAAATCTACGGAGAGCTTGGAATAACCAAATACAAAACCACCATGCACGCCCCCGATATAAGCGTGGTAACCCCAGCGTGGGTAAAGCAAAATATGAAACGCTTTAGACTAACCCAAAAAGAGGTTGCAAGCCATGTCGGGCTAAACCAGTCCTACCTTAGCACCGCCTTGCAAGGAGAAGAGCTAACATTACCGCTAAAACACTTGCTGTATTTTTACTTTGCTTTCCTTATTGCAGGAGAGGAGCAAAGAGCAAAGGGAGGAAGAGCCACAGAGGATATGATAAGGCTTATCAAGAAAGTAAACGAGCTGCAAGAAAAAGTCAAAGCACTTGAAGCTCAATAATAAAAGATTCGCCAATAAAACTTTTCACCCTACGAATGGGTGGAGGTAATAGACACCAGTCCCCTTTCTTTTCACTAAACTCAAGAATATCTTTCAATAAACATTTCACTTGTCGCAGCTTCCAATGCCCCACTTATAAGCCAGAATATAAAACGCCATATTGCGCAACTCCGCAATAGATTTTAGTTTTAACGCCTTCATTGTGGTATATGAACAAATCATACA
The DNA here is from genome assembly GCA_023388555.1 of Bacteroidota bacterium. Lineage (GTDB taxonomy): Bacteria > Bacteroidota > Bacteroidia > Bacteroidales > Porphyromonadaceae > Porphyromonas_A. Next base: position 1,009 of record JAEWGA010000059.1, read on the forward strand.
ACTGCGCAGGTTGGTTGTTTACTGAATACGAAGTTGGGCACCTGCGCTATTTCCCACTAATTCGGGGGCGTAGTAGGAAAGCGCAACCGCAGGACCGGCACCAAATGTTCCGCCCAGCACTACGGTAGCAGGCAGTTCCAACAGGTGACGTCCACGGCAAAGGTAGTCTATATATAACACATCCGAGGTGTCGAGCCTACGAAAAGAGTACCACCCCCCATCATCCAACCACTGGTAGCCAACAAGTGGCATGGAGGCACTTAGTGTTGCAGGGCGTGGGTCGTTAATTTCCACCATAGAGACATCCCTATCCGCTTCCAGCAAGTAACGCACTACAACCTGCTCCCCAACTTGTAAAACATCGGTAGGGGCAATAGGCACCCACTTAGGAGAAGTAGTGCCTGTGGTGGCTTGCAAGCGCAAGAAGGTTTTGGTCACTTTTAAGGCTGTTCCCGTAGGCGTAACCTCTTGTTGGGGTTGCAATAAATTGTATTTAAGGCCTCCAAAAAGGTAGTTCGACTGCAACTGTGCGGTTTCTATTTGTACATTATTGTTGTTGGGGAGAGGTAACGGAAAGGTTATTTCGCCAGTAGCTTTTTCCAAAGGGGTTAAGCGGTGGGTTACTAAAACGGCGTTGTTACTACGCACTGTAACGGCAGCATTTTCGCCATACACTGTGGGCGACAACCTGCTCAGCAGCAACGACACCGCCCCATGGGTAAGGGGGGTATACCATACCGTACTCTGTTTATGCTTTAACAGGTGAGCCACAAGCACATCCAACGACATATTGGACTCTTTAGCCAAAAAGAGTTTTAACGTAAGCTCTTCGCCTTCACTAATGGGGTACTTGCTGCGGTCCTTTATAAAGGAGAGGACCTGTTGGAATAGCTCAGGCTTTTCGTAATGCTTTGCATACTCGGCATAAAAGCAGAGGCCCGATGCCGTCCAGTTTCGGTACTGTTTACGTGCTTGGCTTTCTTGCTCGGCAAGCAGTGTTTTCATAGCAGGCGGCAGCGGTTTATTGTTAAGCCCTAATTTATCCTTTGCCAGCAGATAACGCATAACCGATATTTGGGTATGCTTTTGTTGCTCCAAAAATTCTGTGGTACGCTTTATGGCCTTTTGACAAGCATTACTGAGTTGTGCATAGGGCAAGGTGCTAAGACTTTCCAAAACGAATAACGACATGTACTGGCTGTAGGTAAAACCAAGGAAGCCCCACCCCCCATTACTGTGCTGATACTGTAGGAGTTGTTTTTCCAGCTGTTCCAGGTAGAGGTTTAAGGCACCCGGAGAGCTTAAAAGTTGGTATACCGCAATCCTTTGGGGTATACTTGCCATACGAGGCGAGGCATTACTGGTAGCGTTGGAGTGTACTTGCAAGGTGTGGAGTGCCTGCGCTATTTTTTGTTGTTCGGCAGGGTGCTGTTGCAAGTATTGCTGCAGCTGGTGATACGCTACAAAATAGTGTATGGCCCGTAGCAAAGGCAGTTGTGCAACCTCCTGCTGCGGAACAAAATCCTGCACAAGAGCCGAAAGCACGAGCGACAACGGGTCCGTATACAACTGTAACGTGGGAGGCGTATGCGCCAGTTGCACCTTGGGCAATGTAAGGTTCCACGCCTCGGTTGGCGCATATACGGAGAAAGGTACAGCCACAGGCACACAAACCTGGTCGGACCTAACAGGCAAGGTATGCGCCACGGCATCGGCAACAGCTTCGCCCCTTACCTGGGCGTGTATATGTAAACTATCCGCCATCCCCATAGGCACAACGTAACGCCACGGCAAGGTGTTAACGGACATAGGCTGCACCTCAATAGGCTGGTTCAGTAAGGTTTTCCCCTCGGCTTGCAAGGTGCACTGCAAGCACTGAGCATGCTGGGTGTGATTTCTTACCAACACGTTTGCGCATAGGGTATCGCCAATGGTAACAAAAGAGGGGAGTCCAACCTCTACCGACACCTGAGCAGCCACATTCACATACTCATCTTTTATCGTTTGGTTTAGCAAGTCGGGTGTAAAAGCAAACAGCTTCAGGTGGTAACGGGTTTGGGTGTCGGGCAAGCGGCATGAAAGAAGAGCTTGCCCCGCCTTATTAGTACGCAAAAGAGCAGAAAAGAGAGCCGTTTCGGTAAACTCTTTTCTCGGCTTTACCATAGGCTCGGCACCATTTGCATCGGCACTTAGTGCTACCAATGGCATTGCGCCCTCTTGTGTGCCGAGCTTAGCGGTGCTGCGCAAGGCTATAGGCCTAACGTAGTATACATCGCGTATAAGGTGCCAAAAGTGGGGGTTACCATAGTCGTCCACGGCTTGGTCGTACAAAGTTGCTATAATAGGAACATTAGCAAGCCCCCTCCCGTTAGCATCATGCACGGTAACAACCTGCAACAGGGAGTCGGCCAGAGCATATTGCTGTTCGCCCCAGTGAGGTAATCCTATGGTGATACCTTTGTTCTGCTGGGGGAAGTGTACCGTGGTGTAACACTCTGCTGGTTTGCCTTCACGCACCGTTCGGAGGGCCACCTCCCACTGGCAAGGCTTGCTTGGCGCTGACAACCAAATCCGTTTTAGCTCTGCTTTAATAGGAATTGTTTCCAGGTGTACTCTGCGCCTATTGTTGTTATCGTCTGTTTGGGTCACCTCTAATTGTACAACAGAGGGGGTGGTGGCTCCTATCAGGAGTTCCAGTTTTTCATTCCCGGCTATGGTGTCCTTGGGGGAGTAAAGCCATATAGGCTCATTGTTGTATAGCCTTTTATCTTGAACAGAAAAGAAGTAGCGCGGAGAGCCTACCGCCTTTCCTTCACGGCCCCGAGCATCACGAACACGTGCTACAAGCTGGTACCTCCCCGATGCCAAGTGAGGCATTTTATACACCACCTCGGGTTGCATCAGGTTCACTTCTCCTAAGGGTATCTCCTCTTTTTTTTCGTTCAGAAGGCTTAGGCGCAGCTGGTACTTTTCTAACTGTGGCAGGTACTGGTTACGGTACGGTTGACTTTGTGTGGTTACCCGTATATGTTCCTTTTCCACGGCTGAAGAGGCTATCATCTCCTCTACACTCAGCGGAACAGAGGTGGAGTCCACCCGCAGCGATGTATGAAAAGCCACGTTATGGCCTAAGCGGTCCGTAGCCCTTAGGCTCAGCTGCATGTAGGAATAGAAGCCCGAGGGGGAAAACCAATTGGGTAGGCTATCCAGCACAAAACTAAAAGCGCCATTGGCTGCGGTAGGGAAGCTCTGTTGTAAGGTGTTCTGTGCCGCTTGTATTTGCAACTCCACGGTGGCGGGTAGGGGGCGGTTCAGGCGGTCGGTAACATGCCCATACAGTACCAAAGGGGCTTGTGGCACAACGCCCGTAGGTATGCTGTCCAAGTGTACCAACAAGGGCTGACGCTGGTACTGCAATAAACTTATAGGGTGAGTATAGCTTTGTTTTCCGTGCTTGTATGCTAACCACACCTCTGTTATTGTTTCGTTGGCTGGAATGGTAAACGAAGCTTGTGCCACCCCCGCGTCGTTGGTGTGGTAGTGTACCGAGTCCAACACCTCTGTTTTACCTTGAAGGCGAGCCATAAAGGTAAGCATACCTTGTTGGGAGGGAGACACCCTTGTTTTGTTGTTATGGTTTGTCACAGAAACTAACCCAACATGGACGCGCTGCCCTGTTCTGTACACTGGTCTATCGGTAAAAATGTGCAACGGCTTAGGAGGTGTTACGCCATATGAGACTTGTTTTGGAGGTACGTCTATGGTGTACATCCCATTGTTTAGGCGAGCATCGGAGAGGGTTACCTTGTAGGCATTGCTCTTTAAGGGGAAGGCAGTACAGCCGTTATGGTCGCTCTTAACCTTAGCGGGTGTTGTTTTACTTAGCTGCCACGCTAACCCTACGATAGGGGTACCAGTAAGAGCATTGGTAGTATACACATAAAGGGTATCGTTTGTATAGGAACGTGCTACATGTATCTGTTGGTAAGCCAAATAACAGGTATTGCTACGCCCGGTATTCCCTGTTTCGTAGTAGAACTCACCGGTATGGGGCAGTTGGTCGGTGCAGTTCCAGTCTATAATTTTTGCAGCATCTGCCAACACAACAACCGAGTCCAAAGGAGTGGTTTTGGAGCTTCCTTTCTCCTCTCTTTCGCCACGCTGCACAACCAGGGAAGAGCGGAGAATACCACGTAACTGCACCTTTGTTTCCCCGGTTTTGTAGTTTGTAACCTCTGCCGAGAGCTGTACTTTCTCGGGTAACACCTCCTTGCGCCACTGGGGCAGGTAGGTCTGGAATAACGTACCTTGGGCTACGTTGTTAAGGTTTTGCCACGCACTAAGCAGTGCCTTTTCCGTTTCCTCGGCGAGCCTTCTGGTTTGCGCGGTAGGCTCATCTATGAAAGCTTGTAGGTGTTTATGCCATTGGGGGAGGATTGTTAAACCAATAACCTCTTTGGTAACAAAGGGCAAAACATTTTTATGGGAGCTATTACCCAATAGTTGCTGGTAGTAGGGCAAGCGCTCCTGTTGGGGTAGTGTGCCAACATATCCTTTTATTAGGTGTACAACATCGTGCACAACAGGCACATCTCCGGAGTACGCTATTTCCGCACTTATAAGCCTACGCAGCTTACCAAGGGAAAGGGTGTCCTGCGGGTTAACCTGCAAGCAACGTTTGTAAAACGAAAGAAGCAGCTGGGTGTATACGCCATAGGAGGTTTGCAAGGAAAGCTGGTCGTAATGCCAATATTCGCCTATACGTTGCACCTGTAATGTGCGTAACAGTTCCTGGGCTGGGGTTTGCAAAAGCTGTTGGCGGTTGCTTAAAACATGGGTAAACGTTTGGGCCACCTCATCTGCAACATGTGCATAGGACCATTGCAAGGTGTCGGAAGCCGAAACATCTTGTGCCAACGTGGCAGACCTCCGGTTTAGCAACGGGTACAGCTTACGCAGCGTACCCAGGTAGGGTACAGTTTGGGGAGAAGAAAGAAACACCCCCCTAACAGTGGGCAAAGTAGTATTGCTGTTGCTGGTTTTGCGCCAAGGTATACCCCAAGCACTAAAAGCACCTACCAAAAGGACTGCAACTATTATGTATATATAGCGCTGTTTCATAAGGCTCACTTTTTGTTGTTCAACAAAACATTCAGGATACCAATAGTACCGAAAGATACAAAGGAAAACACACTTAACCCATCTTCTCCCTGCTCCTTCCCCTCTCTACCCATTATTACAAGGAAAAAGCGGGTCACCTTCTTCCCGGAAGGTAACCCGCTCAATGCACACATACAACACCACACACACTTCAAAGACTGCCTATGCAGCCCCAAAGAGCGTGCGTGCTATAATATTTCCTATAAGGCGATAATGCCAAGCCTGTCCCGCCATTAGGCTCAGGGACTTTTTCCTGTGGCAAAACGTCCTGGTGTTGGCAAACTTTATTTAAAGTACTCCTTCACCAAGTCGTTGTGTACCATCTCTTCCTTAAAAACGTACGCACCAGTTTTGGGGGAGCGTTCCATTTTTATCACTTTAGAGTAGGTACGGCCTTCTCCTTTTTGTAGTGATGCTACTGCTTTTTTTGCCATGATTCAGCTGCTTTATTTGATCTCTTTGTGCACAGTCATGCGCTTCAAGATCGGATTGTACTTCTTCAATTCCAGACGCTCGGGAGTGTTCTTCCTGTTTTTGGTTGTGATGTAACGAGAAGTTCCCGGCATCCCGCTTTCTTTATGCTCGGTGCATTCAAGGATTACCTGAATCCTATTTCCTTTGGCTTTTTTCGACATGCTCCAGTAGGTATTTATAGGATTGTAAACTTAGTTAGGGTACCGTTTTCTACGGCTCTTTTAATGGCTGCGTCCAAACCTATTTTATTGATGAGGCGAAGCCCTGCGTTGGATATACGCATCTTAATCCAGCAATCTTGCTCTACCCAGTAGAATTTTCGGTCGAACAAATTCACCTCAAACGTACGCTTGGTGTGGCGTCTTGAGTGCGAAACGTTGTTCCCGACCATGGCTTTCTTGCCAGTGATTTGACAGATTCTTGACATCTCGTGACTTATTTATATTGTTTTCTTTTCTTCCAATAGGCTATATTTCAGGGTGCAAAGAAACAAATATTATTTTGAACATACAAATCATTCTGCACTTAAAGCCTCTTTTCCCTACTGTTTAAGCCCAATGGAATTCTGGCCCTACAGTGTATTTACTGTGGGGCCAGAAGAATTAGGGGCCTCCCGTAATACCGTAATACTATTTCTTTTTGCCTTGGTTGGCTACGGCTTCCATTAGTTTTTTTATCTCTTCGGGGTCACCCAAAAAGTAGTCGTTTTGCAAGTTTAAGTTATCGTCAAACTCAAACACATAAGGTATTCCGGTAGGCAGGTTCAGGTGGAGTATATCTTCGTCCGATATATTTTTAAGCACCTTCACAATACCGCGGAGGCTATTACCGTGCGCAGCAACAATAACATCCTTGTGTTGCTTTAAAGAGGGGGCTATGGTTTGCTCCCAATAGGGGAGTATGCGTGCCACGGTATCCTTTAGACTCTCGGTTAGGGGCAACTCTTGCGGGTCTACGCCGGCGTAACGAGGATCTTGCAGCGGAGAGCGTTCGTCGTTCTTTTCCAGGGGTGCGGGTGGCACATCATAGCTTCTGCGCCAAATAAGAACCTGTTCGTCGCCATACTTCTCGGCCGTTTCGGCTTTATTTAAGCCTTGTAGCATACCGTAGTGCTTCTCGTTAAGGCGCCATGTTTTTTCTACCGGAATCCAGTCCAGGTCCATCACATCCAACACGTTATTTAGTGTTTTAATGGCTCTTTTCAGGTAGGAGGTATAGGCTTGGGTAAAGTGGAAGCCCTTTTCCTTTAGCACCTCGCCTGCTTTTCGGGCCTCCCCTACTCCCTTTTCGGAGAGGTCTACATCCGTCCAGCCGGTAAATCTATTCTCTTTATTCCATTGGCTTTCGCCGTGGCGTACCAGTACAAGTCTTTTCATTGCAATATAATATTTAGGGTTATATGTTTTCTTTGTTTGTTGGTGAGGATTAGTGTTCGCGGGTTACCATGTAGTTGCACACGCTCAGCAGCGCCTGTAACGAGTCGTTATGTGGCAGCGCTGCCATCAGCAGTTGCTTACCCTGTGCCGCATATTCTTGCAACACGGCTTCGGCTTCGGTTATTCCATCATGGGCAAGTACATAGTCATGAATGGTTGCTATGGCAAATTCCTCTAAGGGGTGTTGTTGTAGGAGCGCTACAACATGCTCTCGGCCTGGGGAGTTTTTTTCCAGTGCGCACAGCAACGGCAAGGTTATTTTATGCTCACGAAGGTCGTTTAGTACGGGCTTTCCTAACCTCTGACCCGAGGAGGTGTAGTCCAACACATCGTCCTTCATCTGAAAGGCCATACCCATCATTTCGCCAGCATTCTGGAGGGTTTTCAACTCTGTTTCCGAGGCCTGCCCGCTGAGCAAGCCGCCTAAATAAAAGCAGGTTGCTATGAGCGAGGCTGTTTTGGACCTAATAATTTGATAATACTCCTGGCGCGTGGGAAGGGTTTGAGCCGAGGCGTGCATCTGTTGGAATTCTCCTTCGGTGAGGGCCTGCCCCAAGTTGGATAAGGTGTTTATAACCCTTAGGTCCTGCGTTTCCAAAGCTTTTTTTATGGCAAGGCACAACATATAATCACCCAGCAGAACGGCTTTCTTGTCGCCCAACATAGCATGTGGAGTAGGCCTGCCGCGCCGGGTATCGCTTTCGTCCAACACGTCATCGTGGACTAAGGTAGAGGCATGCAACAGCTCCACAAAAACGGCTGCATTGGTTATTCGGTCATCCTCACAGCCCAGGGCGGAGGCGGTTAAAATGAGCAACAAAGGGCGCAATTGCTTACCCTTGCTTTGGCGCACTAAGTCCAACCCCTGGGTTAGTATAGGGGTGCTACTTTCTAACGCGCTGTTATATTGCGCCTGAAAGCGGGCTAAGATGGCCTGTACGTGAGGTGGTAAGGTATCGTATAGATGCATTGTAATTGAAGGCCTCGGAATCAAATACAAAAGTAACTAAAATATAAAAGCTAACCATTCCCCAGTGGAGTAGCGGTACAAATATCGGCCCACTCTGCCTGCGTGCAACGTTGTAGCTCTTGGGGGGCTATCTTTATTTGCAACCCTCGCATACCGGCACTCACATAAATATAGGGAAGAGCCTTTGCCGAGCTATCTATATAGGTAGGAAACAACTTCTTCATGCCTATCGGCGAACAGCCTCCCCTAATATACCCAGTGGTGGCTTGCAATGCTTTTAAGGGGAGGGGCTGTACACTTTTGCTATGGTTTGCCTTTGCCAACTTTTTAAGGTCCACCTCGCCGGTAGCTGGTATCACTGCTACTAAGGGGAGGCCCTCGGGAGTTTGTAACACAATAGTTTTAAACACCTCTTGTGGCAGTAGGCCTAACTGCTGGGCAAGGTGAGTGGCACTAAGGTCATTGGGGTCCACACTGTATGCCACAAGTTCGTGTGCTATACGGCCATGTTCCAGCAAGCGTATAGCATTGGTTTTTACGGTTTTCGCCATGGGTAGCTATGTTAGGAAAGGTTATTCATGCATCCGTGCTTTTATTTCGCGGTAAATAGGAATGCCCACTAAGCAACCGCTCATAACAATGGTAATTAGCAACATCGCATCCACACGGGGTACGCTTACCAATAGCCAATATACAAGGAATATCCACAGCAAAACCAGGCATACTATCTGACTCGTACGCAATCTGCGGCGGGGTGGTTTGTAATGGGACTGAGGCATAACGGTTAAACAGCAATAAAGTGAGCTACCAGCACTGTTAACCCTGCCAACAGGAGTACCAATAGCGTAAACCAAAGAAATTTACTCCCCAAGTTGTTCCCTGGCAACCAATGTGCAGCACCATTGTAGTTGTCGTTAAGGGTATCGTTATTGCCAGGAAGTAGACCTGCGGCCCGTAACACCTCTTGGGCTTTTGCCTGGTCCTGCTCAAAAACCAGTAAGGAAACACCGTGACCAATACCCGAGTGCGGACCTAAAGCATTTTGTAAGTCCTCATGCTGAATGGTAGCACGCACGCCAACCTCATCCAACTTGTGCAAAGCCATATACACATCCGCCACCACAGGCGACACAAATACCTCTACCAGCAATGCGCTATTGGTTTCGGCTTGGGAGGATGCCTTCTCTGTCATAATATTTATTAGGGAAGAACCCTGCTTCTTCGGTAAAAAACAATAAAATAATCGTAACTTGCACCATGCTTTTGTTGCATATTGGAGCATAACGTTTCCAAAGTTATACATATCAACCTAATAAACTAAGCTAACGTATGAAAAAGTGTATTGCTACTCTATTACTTCTTGCCTGTGTGGCTTGTGCTAAAACGGACCCAAAAATTGTTGCCAAACAGGCTATTTACGCCGATATGACAATGGATTCTGTTACGATTAAAATTCTTGCGTCCAAAGCAACCAAAGACAGCATACTGTCCGAAATGAGAAAGTCTTTTTCTACACAACCTGAGGGTATGGATTCCATTTCTTTTGAAACGCTCTTGAGTTCCATGAAAAAGAACCCCGAGAAGTTTATGCAAGTATCCAACTTCAGGGATACGTTCCCTTACCAATCGGCCGATACCGTTGCTGTGTGTTTCGATGCTCAAGACCTCGATATCAAAAAAATGAGTGAAATGACGTTAGAGCATCTAAACCTCTCGGGGCTTGAATCATTTAGCCTCCTTCAAAAGAAAATCTCTCAAACCATGTTGAACTTAGTAGATAGTTTGGCCGTAAGCGAACTACCCTACGAGGAGAAAAAAACGGGAGTGGTTTTGTTGGTCAACGAAGAGGGGGAGTGGAAGCTTCTCAACCTACCTATATATATAACAAACAATAACTATTACAATAGCCACAACTCCTGTATCTTTGTATATACCTAACGCTAAAGTTTACGTAACCTAATAGCAATGCTAACGAAACGAAAAGAAGAAATTGCTGCTCGCAAACAACGGTTCGCCGAGTGCCTGGACTATTTGGAGAGGCAGGATGGACTGGACATCAAACAGGTA
>JAEWGA010000084.1 GCA_023388555.1 Bacteroidota bacterium
AAATGGGGTGTTGCCCCTTTTGTATTATCCTAAACCCAAAAGCAAATGCTATGAAATTGAGGACTACGTGGAGACACTTTTTTATAGGCTGTTCCCTTTTGGCACTATTGCCACAGGCTGTGTATGCTACAAGCCATGCATCGGCCATTATGAGTACTGTTCAAGATAACAAAAGCACCCTGAAAGGGGTGGTGGTAGACGAAAAAGGAGAGCCATTGGTAGGCGCTACAGTAAAGGTGCTTACCCAAACTGGAAAGGGTGCTATTACGGACCTGAACGGAAACTTCAGCCTAAGCGCCCTAAGTGCTACGGATGAGATAGAAATTACAGTTATAGGCTACCAGTCCCACCGGTTTACGGTAGGTTCCCAAAAGAGCGTACGTGTGCAACTAAAGCCCGACACCCATAAGTTGGACGAGGTGATAGTGGTGGGTTATGCTTCCCAACGGAAGGAGAGCCTTACGGGGTCGTTGCAATCCATTTCGCCTAAGGACCTTAAAACGGTTTCTACCCCCGCGGTGGAGAACCTGCTTAACTCCAAAGCCCCCGGGGTGTATGTAGCACCAGGGTCGGGCCAACCAGGAGCCACGGGCGCCGTGATGATACGCGGAAAATCTACCGTGAATGGTAGTACCGCCCCCTTGTGGGTTATAGATGGCGTTATTGTGGGTAATACCCCTGGCTCGTTAAGCCCTAACGATATAGAGAGCTTAACCATACTAAAAGATGCCGCCTCCACAGCCGTGTATGGTTCGCAAGGCGCTAACGGCGTTATTGTGGTAACTACCAAGCATGCCGCTTCGGGTAAGTTGCAAGTGGAGGTTTCCTCTGTGGGCGGAATATCCCGCCTGAATATGGGTAACTTGAAAATGATGAATGGCGCGGAGTTGTACGACCTGTATAAGTCGTTTGGCAACCAACAAGCCGTGAAGTTTCCACGCTGGAATCCCGAGCTACGCAACAGTAACTTCGACTGGTGGGACTTTGGGACACGTACTGGCATATTCCAGGACCACCATATAAGCCTAAGCGGAGGAACGGATAAAATAAGCACCATGGCATCGTTAGGTGTGTACGATGAAAAAGGAGCTGTACGAGGCTACCACTATACACGCTATAACGCTATGCTTAAAACCAGTTATAAGCCTTTTAAGTGGCTTACCATTAAGCCGTATGCTTCGGCATCGTTCCGCAATGTGGACGACCGCCAGCATAGCGTAGGCGCATTGTATAGCAACTTGCCGTGGGACTCGCCCCTGCTGCCCAATGGATCCCCCACACCGCACCGCTCTGAAACCTGGGTGAATGCGCAAGGAACCAATTATTATTACGATTTGCAGTGGAACAAAAGTGCCTCCCGGACGTACGAACTTTCGGGAAACTTAGATGTGGATATCAAACTAACGGACTGGCTAACCTTTGCCTCGGTAAACAACCTAAAACACTGGCAGTATAGCTCCAGCGGATATGTCGACCCCCGTAGCTCAGGAGGGGAAGGAGTGAAGGGCCGTATATCGGAGTACCGCTCCGAGTGGGTGCGCCGTTATACCAACCAGCTGCTCCGTTTTAACCAGCAATGGGGAAAACATGCGGTGAACGGTGTGTTGGGCTATGAGTATAACGACTTCCGTTCCTCCTTGTTAGATGTTACCGGAATAGGTATGGTTGCCGGGTTTGAGATACTGGACACCACCTCGAAACCCGAAAGAGCCAAAGGGAATATTCTCGAGTGGGCAGTACAGTCCTTCCTTTCCAACCTTAATTATGCTTACGATGACCGATACCTGTTGCAACTATCCTTCCGGCGCGACGGCGCTTCGAACTTTGGGAAAAATGCCCAGTATGGGAACTTCTTCTCCGTTAGCGGTGGCTGGAATATTCATAAGGAAGCCTTCTTTAATACCGACGTGTTGGACCAACTTAAACTTCGTGCTGCGTATGGGTCGGTAGGAAATCGCCCCGATGCACTCTACCCGCAATACAGTTTGTATAGTGCCTCTAGTGGTGTTTCCTACAACGGTAACCCCGGTATGCTTATTTCGCAAATAGGTAACGATGACCTAACGTGGGAAAAGTCCTATACCACAGGAGTGGGGGTAGACGTTTCGGTGCTTAACAAGGTGCGCCTAACGTTGGATTATTACATACGGAATACCTCGGACTTGCTGTACCAAGTGCCAGTGTCGAGCATGAACGGAGTAACATCGGTATGGAGAAATGTAGGTGCGGTGTTTAACCATGGGGTAGAGGCCTCGGTAAGTGCCGACCTTATTTCCACCAACGACTGGTATTGGAATGTGAGCGCAAATATTAGCGCAAACCGCAATAAGGTTACCAACCTGTACGGGCAAAAAGACCCCGTAACAGGAGAGGTGCCTCCCATTATTATTGGTGGTGGCTCTGGGATATCGGGCGAAGCTAACCGAATACTTAAAGTGGGATACAGTGCCGACACCTGGTACCTTACCGAGTGGGCAGGCGTTGACCCCCAAGATGGGTCGCCCACATGGTATAAAACAGTAAACACCAATGGCGTACAATCACGTGAGGTAACCCATAATTATGCCGAGGCGGACAAAGTGATGTTGGGCGAGGCGTCGCCTAAGTGTTTTGGCGGTTTTGCTACGCAGCTAAGGTGGAAAAAGTTAGATATGAACGCTATGTTTGGTTATGCTGTGGGCGGAAAACTGTACAACTACACCCGAACAGAGTACGACTCGGACGGCGCCTACACGGACCGTAACCAAATGCGCCTTATGAAAGGCTGGAAAAGGTGGGAGAAGCCAGGCGATGTGGCTACCCACCCAAAGGCTATGTATAACAACACATCGAAGTCGCAACGAGCATCGAGCCGTTACTTGGAGGATGCTTCGTTCCTGAAGCTAAGGTCGTTATCGTTGGGTTACAACCTGGATGCAAGCAAGTGGGGCATTCAAAATATGCGCCTTTTTGTTACAGGTGAAAACCTGTTTACCCTTACGCCCTATTCTGGCGTGGACCCAGAGTTGCCTCCAGCCTCCGATGGTAAAATGATAGGTGTAACAACCGCCGTATACCCCAGTACACGTAAGTTTTCTGTGGGGCTGAACCTTACATTCTGATGTTTTTGTTCTTCCTCATTCCCCCAAAAAAAGAATAACTATGAAACATACTATATATATATCGTTATTACTGGTGGCTTGCTTGGGTTTAACTACCTCGTGCGATATTACCCGTAAGCCCTATTATGCCAAGGACCAAGCCGATGTAAATAAAGACCCCGAAAAGTACGCTGCCTACCTTATGTCGGGCACCTATGCACAACTTAAAGGGTGGTCCGATGCTATGCACCGTTGCGGTGAGTATGCTGGAGATAATATTATGATTCGGGGCGCATCCACGGACCCCTTCTTTGAGTTTATCACCTTTTCCCGAACCCCCAACAACGGGCGGTTATCGGGGTTTTGGGATGGCTCCTATAAGGCAATAGCGCAAAGCTCCAACCTTATAAAGATGTTTGAAGAAGGGAAGTCAGCCGAACTGGATCACCGCATAGGTGAGTGCTACTTTATTCGGGGACTTATGTACTTTTATTTGGTGCGTGCTTATGGGCGCCCCTACTTTCAGAGCCCCGAAACAAACTTAGGTGTACCCCTGAGGAACGGAACAGAAAAGGACCCTTTTGCGAAACTGCCGGAGCGTGCTACCGTAAAAGAGGTGTACGAGCAAGTTATTGCCGACTTGGAAAAGTCCATACAACTAATGCAGGAGGATAAGAACCCTACCCCCATTTACGCTTCGCAAGAAGCTGCAAAAGCTCTGCTATCGCGGGTTTACCTGTACATGAGCGGTACGTATGAAGCTCCTAATACAGCCTATGCTCAAAAGGCAGTGGAGTATGCCAATGCCGTGATACAAAGCGGTAAGTACTCCCTTTTACCGCGGGAGCAGTTTATGAAGTACAATACCTTCCCCCCAGAAACCAACAAAGAGTCCATATTTGTGGTGAAGCGGTTGTCGTCCGAGTTTTCGGGCTACGACCACTACTATGGCGTTGGAGGTATGTATGCCGTAGTTGGAGGTATGGGTTGGGGCGAAATGTACGCCAGCAAAAAGTACCTGGACCTGTTGGACGAAACCGGCCGTAATGATTGGGCTAAAAATAAAATAGTGGATGCCCGTGCCGCCTTTATAAAACCGCAGTACACCGAAGAAAAAGAGGAGGTGTTCCGGGTTGTGGTAGCACAATATGGTAGCAGCCCTGCGGTGGTAACAGGCTACGACTACCTGCAACTGCCGTTTGTGGAAAACCAGAAAAATAAAGTATACGAACTGTATACCGAGGGTGAAGGAAAGGACGCCCCACAGAAAAAAAGGGAGTTCACCCTTACGCCTAAGGATGAGGAGCAAGGGATATATACCTTCACGTATACCGATGGTAAGGTTTACCAAGGTGTGAAGGATTACCGAATGAAGCTGAACCGTATGTATCCGATGTTTTATATCACCAAATGTTCGTACGAAGGAGAAGAGTCGCACCTGCACTCTCCCGTGCTGATACGCTTAGGTGAACTCTACCTGAACAAGGCGGAAGCAGAGGCTAAGCTGGGCCACTATGACGAGGCATTGCAGGACCTGAATACCATTAGGGCCCGAGCGTTGCCCGGAAAAGGGTACACCGAGCTGGATGCTACCAATGCAGCCGAACGGATAGATAAGGAACGACAGCTGGAACTGGCATTTCAGGCAGAGCGTAGTTACGATGTATTCCGGAACGGAAAGGCGCTAACACGCCACTACCCTGGTGCACATAACGCAGTAGAGGATATACCAGCTACGGATTATAGGGTGGTGTACTACATCCCCGAGTCGGTGATAAATACCTATAAGTCCACAGGAAGTACCATAACCCAAAACCCCACCTCCAATTAAATAATAGTGGATAGGGTGCTTATGCATTGACTGTTTTGTGTGGGGAATATCCTCTTAAAAAAACAGTTGGTAATAACCCGGGTAAGGTTATAATGTTGGGAAATAAGTACCTTTGAAAAGATATGCAACCGTTACCTACTATATATGGTGTTGTAATGGCTGGCGGTGTGGGTACACGCTTCTGGCCTCTGAGTAACAGCAAACGCCCTAAGCAGTTTATAGATGTGTTGGGTGTGGGCCGCACGTTGCTGCAACAAACGGTGGAGAGGTTGTTGCCCGTAGTGCCAGTAGAGCAAATGCTGGTGATGACGGGAGAACCTTTTGCGCACCTGGTACAGGAGCAGCTACCACAACTGTTACCTAACCAAATACTTGCCGAACCGTGTAGGCGAAACACAGCCCCCTGCATAGCTTATGCTGCCTATAAGATATTGGCAACCAACCCCAACGCCCTTATGGTAGTAACGCCCGCCGACCACTACATAGCGGATACCTGTACTTATAGAGTCCTGTTGCAACAAGCCGCTGAGCATTGTAGCAAGGGTGATATTTTAATGACCATTGGAATAGAGCCTACCTATCCGGCTACAGGGTTCGGATATATTGAGTTAAGCGACGTTGCTCTTGCTGGAGGGTATGGCCCTATAGTCCGCTTTAAGGAGAAACCTACACTGGCCGAAGCAGAGCTGCTCCTAAAGTCGGGGCGCTATGTGTGGAATTCGGGGATGTTTGTTTGGAAAGCCCAAAGTATAGCCCATGCATTGGAAACCTATTTACCTGAGGTGGCTTGCCATTTCTCGGGCATAACCTCCTACGGAACACCCCAAGAGATGGCAGATGTACAACAGGCCTTTTGGAACTGTCCCTCCATTTCTGTCGACTTTGGCGTGATGGAAAAGGCGAAGAACGTACATGTTATCCGGGGTGAGTTCGGCTGGGACGACTTGGGAACATGGGCAGCCTTGGAGCGCCATCAGCACCTGGCTAAAGGTAAGGTGGAACTCCTGGATAGCAAGGGGACATTGGTACATACTACACAACCCGAAAAGCGTATTGTAGTGGCTGGCCTTACCAACTATTTAGTGGTGGATACCGGAGA
>JAEWGA010000070.1 GCA_023388555.1 Bacteroidota bacterium
GAAATATTTGGAAAGTTGTCCAAAACAGATAACTTTGCTGTGTAATAACAACCAATACCTCTTTCTATAACACACCAATAAACCTGTTCCGCTATGGACACAACAACAGCAGCAGCCATCACTATAATCAAGCGCGATGGCGCACAACAACCATTTAACCCCCACAAAATACGACAAGCCATAACCAAAGCCTACCGCGCAGGAGGTGTACACGAAGACCCCACCAAAGTGGACCGTATTGTACAACACATCCAGGAGCTTGCCCACAGCCGCCAAGGAGCACCTTTGGCTGTTGAGGAGATACAGGACCTTGTGGAGGAGCAACTCATGAGCAGCGACCCTTACATTGCAAAAAAGTACATTATTTACCGCGAATGGCGCAATGTAGAGCGCGACAAGCGTACCAGCCTTAAACGTACCATGGACGGCATTGTACGCATAGAGAAAAACGATGTAAACTTAGGGAATGCCAACATGAGCTCCCACACACCGGCCGGACAAATGATGACGTTTGCCTCGGAGGTAACCAAGGACTACGCCCAAAAATATTTAGTATCCCCCCAATTCAGCAGGGCTCACCAGCAAGGCGACATACACATACACGACCTCGATTACTACCCCACCAAAACAACCACCTGCGTACAATACGACCTGCAAGATATTTTTGAGCGTGGATTCAAAACAAAAAACGGAAGCGTGCGCACCCCACAAAGCATACGCAGCTACGCAACGCTGGCCACCATTGTATTCCAAACCAACCAAAACGAGCAACATGGGGGGCAAGCCATACCCGCGTTCGACTTCTTTATGGCACCGGGTGTAACCAAAAGCTTTCGTAAACACCTTGCCAACTACCTTAACATCATAGCCGAAATACAACAAACACCCCTCCCCCAAAACCTACCCCAGCTGCTGGACGACTTAAAGCCACAGCTTACCACAGAGGTAACCGAGGCCGAGCGACTTGCCAAAGAGCTAAAAGAGCAGGGGCACCCCTTGCCTGTCCAGCAAATAGCCTATGCCCTTAAACGAGCCTACAACGCCACCGAGCGCGACACCCACCAAGCTATGGAAGGGTTTATCCACAACCTAAACACCATGCATTCCCGCGGTGGCAACCAAGTGGTTTTCAGTTCTATAAATTATGGCACCGATGTCTCGGCCGAAGGGCGTATGGTTGTGCGCCAACTGCTTAAAGCCACACAGGAAGGGTTGGGGCGTGGTGAGGTGCCCATTTTCCCAATCCAAATATTTAAGGTGAAGGAAGGGGTTAACTACTCGGATGCGGACTATAAGTTGGCAATGGAGCACTTTAACGATGCCCTGGAAGGGAAGCTCAGCTACCAAACCCCCAATTTCGACCTTCTTATAGAAAGTTGCAAGTCCACCGCCCAAGCTCTTTTCCCCAACTTCGTATTCCTGGATGCCCCTTTTAACAAACACGACCAGTGGGAGGCTACCGACCCCAAGCGCTACCTATACGAAACCGCCACTATGGGGTGTAGGACCCGCGTTTTCGAAAATGTCAGGGGGCTTAAAAGCAGTGTTGGGCGGGGAAACCTTTCCTTCACCTCTATAAATATGCCACGCTTGGCTATTGAGGCTATCCGAGAGGCCGAAACCTTCCACCCTGGCGAAAACAAAGAGCAAATACGTACCCAAGCCCGAGAGCTATTCTTACAAAAGGTTCGTAACATGTCGGTACTCGTTGCCGACCAGCTTTACGAGCGTTACTGCTACCAGCGCACCGCCTTGGCACGGCAATTCCCCTTTATGATGCGTAACGATGTATGGAAAGGGGGGAAACAGCTGTCGCCCTCCGACGAAGTGGGCGACGTTATAGCACAAGGAACGCTGGGCATTGGCTTCATTGGCGGCCATAACGCTATGGTAGCCATTTACGGGGAGGGGCATGCTCATAACCCCGAAGCCTACCAAACCTTATACGATGCTATAAAAGTAATGGGCGAGGTAGCCAACGCATACAAAGCCAAATACAACCTTAACTACTCGGTACTGGCCACGCCAGCCGAAGGGCTTTCGGGCAGGTTCACACGTATCGACCGTAAGAAGTACGGCATCATTCCTGGTGTTACGGACTTGGAGTACTACGTGAACTCTTTTCATATAGATGTTCGTGAGCCTGTTTCTATATTCGAAAAAATTCGCCTCGAAGCCCCTTTCCATGCACTCACCCTTGGCGGCCATATAACCTATGTGGAGCTGGATGGCGAAGCTAAGAAAAACATATCCGTTATCCTGAAAATAGTAAAAACAATGAAGGACGAGGGGATAGGGTATGGCTCTATTAACCACCCTGTTGATACCTGCCAGGGGTGTGGGTATAGGGGGATTATTTATGATAAGTGCCCCGTTTGCAAGTCGGAACAAATAGAAAGGCTACGGCGCATCACCGGATACCTTACAGGTAGTTTGGATAGCTGGAACAGTGCAAAGCAAGCCGAGGAGCGCGACCGCATTAAACACCACTAACCCCTTTACCCTATGCGGGTTTTGCGCACCTATCGCTGTACAATATGTGATGGCCCAGGGCTAAGGTATGCCATATATTTGGCCGGATGCAGGCATGCCTGCCCAGGGTGTCACAACCCACTTTCGTGGAACCCCAACCAAGGTGCCGAGCTTACGCCCCAGCTGTTGCAAAGCATACTGCAAGAAATAAGTTCCGACCCTATGTTGGATGGTATTACCATTAGCGGTGGCGACCCCTACTACGACCCCGCCGGGCTACTACAACTGCTCCAACAGCTTAAAGCGAATAGCCCCTTACCTATATGGGTATACACCGGCTACACCCTACAAGAGCTACTGGAGGCCGAGCCACTTGCCGCCACCCTGCCCTACATACATACGCTGGTGGACGGCAGGTTTGTACAAGCCTTAGCCAACCCTTGCTTACAGTGGCGTGGTAGTAGCAACCAACGTATTATCCCCATAGCCGAACAAATTGCCAACGGCACCCTCAGCAGCCCTTACTTCCAACCTTTAAGCCGGGAGTAAGGGCTTTTTTCATTTCGCCACCCCCATAAGGCGGTATCCCCCCGGTACGGTTGTTAACATGTTTAGGTAAGGCAGTGTATTCACCTAGCAGTTGCAAACGTGTTTGCGTAACGCTCTAGCCCCATCAGAATGCATTTTTAATAGAACTTGGGCAACGCTGTGTAGAGACGATCTGTAGATCGTCTCTATGTAAATGCAATTACATTTCAGAAAGTTTTGTGGTTGTAAGGTATCTGGGTAAGGCTTTACACCATACATCTTAAATAGTATCTGCGCTTACATTGAGACGATCTACAGATCGTCTCTACACAATGGGATGCGAATACATTTCATCATGCGTTGCGGTTGTGGATTGTACTTGGGTAATTCAGTGTTACAAATTTGCGGTGCATGTGATTGCATTCAGGGTCTACTGTGGTTCAATTCATCCGCATCCCATTTGGCTACGTTGGTTTCTATATATTTGGCAATGCGATTCAGTTCGTTGGTATTGCGAATAATGCGGTCGTAAAAACGCGATTGCCATGCAAAATCCGCCCCTTGTTCACGTGCATACCGACTAACGGCACGTTTTATCCCAGCAATAACCACAGATAATGCGCCACGCTTGTGTGATATGCCACGCATTTTATCCTCTGTAACTCCCGGTAGGACATCTGACTCCATTAACGATACCGATCCCCCCCTATTCTTATAAGCTTCTCCATCAATCTCCACAATAGCATGAAGGTGATTAGGCATTATGGTGAATAAGGGAATTTGCACATACGGGTAATGGGTACACGCATTCTCTAAATTTTCATAAGCAAATAACCCAATAGGCGAGAGGTAGATTTGTCCATTTTCTATTTCTCCAAACAGATGTCGATGCTTAGCTGTGCAGATCGTAACAAAATAGGTACCGTCATCGTAGTCGTGCCATTGTGCACGGGTCGTAGGCACACGATATTTGTTGCTGAATTTTTCTGTCATGGTCGATTATTCGTAATACAGATGCATGCCGAAAATAAACATTAGGTATCACATCCCCAAAACAACACCGTTAAATTGTGTTTGGGCAAGGCGGTGTTTTTTCGTTTGGAGAACGCTGTGTATTCACCTAGCGGTGCAATTACATTTCATCATGCGTTGCAGTTGTGGATAGGATTTGGGGAACGCTGTGTAGAGACGATCTGTAGATCGTCTCAATGTAAATGCAAATACATTTCAGACGGTGTATTTGCTGTAAGGTATTCGGGTAACGCTGTGTTCCCTCCATATCGGGATACATTTTAGATAGGACTTGCGTAACGCTGTGTAGAGACGATCTGTAGATCGTCTCATTGTAAGTGCAATCACATTTCAGAAGGTGTTGCGGTTGTAAGGTATCTGGGGAAGGCTTTACACCATACATCTTAGATAGTATCTGCGCTTACATTGAGACGATCTACAGATCGTCTCTACACAATGCGATACGAATACATTTCATCATGTGTTGCGGTTGTGGATTGTATTTGGGTAAGGCGATGCAATTACATTTCATATTTCCGTTGCGGTTGTTGATAGTATTGATCGCCGCCATACAATTCACAGCTATGCGCAAACACCAACATTTGCCCACTTTTTCTGTGTATATTTGTTCCACAACCCTATTTTTTAGTATCACTCCATATAAACAACTAACCCTATGAACCTTACTAAGTGTACACGCAAAGCTGTTGCGCTACTGTTGTTAATGCTACTGTGCGCACCAGCAGCTATGGCCGACAAAGGGATGTGGATGCTTAACCAACTGAAAAAAGAGAACCTGCAACGCATGCAGGAGTTAGGTTTTAAGCTCGACCCCCAGCAACTCTTCTCGCTCGAAAACCCCAGCATAGCCAACGCAGTGGTTATTTTTGGCGGTGGCTGTACGGGGGTAACTGTATCGGACCAAGGCCTCATATTCACCAACCACCACTGTGGCTACAGCTCCATACAGTCGCAAAGTAGTGTGGAGCACGACTACCTGCGCGATGGCTTTGTATCTCAAAAACTCTCCGAAGAGCTACCCATTCCTGGGCTTAAAGTAAAGTACCTGCGCTCTATTGTAGATGTAACCCCCCAGGTTACCGCTGCCATACGCTCCGAAAAAAACGAAATGGAACGCCTCCGCAAAGCTACCGCTGTGGGCGACTCCATAGCCAAAGCTTACCGCACCAGCAAGCAGGTGGACGCCACGGTGTACCCCTTCTTTGAAAACAACGAGTACTACCTTATTATTTACGATGTGTTCACGGATGTACGCATGGTGTTTGCCCCACCAACATCCCTTGGGAAGTTTGGTGGTGATACCGACAACTGGATGTGGCCCCGACACACTTGCGACTTTGCCGTGTTCCGCGTTTATGCCGATGCCAACAACCGCCCCGCGGACTATAACGCCAGCAACCGCCCCTACCGCCCCACCTACTTCGTTCGCCCCACATTACAAGGCGTTGGGCAGGACGACTTTGCCATGACTATTGGCTTCCCAGGCTCTACCGATAGGTACCTAAGCTCGTGGGGCATCACCAACCTTGTGAAAAACCAAAACGAGCCACGCATCCTCGTACGCGGTGCCAAACAAGAAGTTTGGATGAAGCACATGAAGGCCGACCAAGCTACACGCATCAGCTACGCCTCCAAGTATGCCGTTAGCTCCAATTACTGGAAAAACTCTATTGGCATGAATAAAGGCCTTAAAAGGCTGAATGTACTGGCCAATAAACAACGCATAGAAAAAGAGTTTACACAATGGGTAGCAGCCTCTGCCCAACGCCAACAACGCTACGGGAAGGTACTGCAAACTATGGCCAATGCCGAAGCATCCATGGGCGAGGCTCAGCACGACTACACTATCCTGACCGAAGCCCTGAACGGAATGGAGCTACGCCCCCTTACCCTCCTGCCAGCCGACCCCAAAAAGTGGAATGCCGAGGAGCGCTACAAAGATTTTAGCCCCACCGTTGCTGCTGCTACTCTACCCACCATGTTGCGCGTAGTTAAGGAGAACGTAAAACCCGAACGCCTACCTTTAATTTATAATGTTATAGACTCCCTTTATGAGGGCAACTACGAGCGTTATGCCCAGCATGTATACACCCACTCGGTAGTGGTAACCAAGGAGCGTATGCTTAAGGCTATGGAGAAGTACGACGCCCTGAAAGCCGCATTTCAGTCGGACCCCGCCGTTGAACTTGTTCAAAGCTTTACCCAAGCCATTAACGGAACCAGCCAGGAAATACAAAAGCCCTACTTCGAGAACAAGCAGGGCCGACGCCTCTTCTTTGCTGGATTGCGCGAGATGTGGCCCGACACCTTACTCCCCTCCGACGCCAACTTTACCATGCGTATGAGCTATGGCTCCGTTAAAGGGTACAAACCTTTTGATGCTACAACCTACGACTATTACACCACCGAGGACGGCATCTTTGAAAAACAAGACCCCGATAGCTACGAGTTTGCCGTACAACCAGAAATACTAAAGTTGCTCCATAACAAGGACTTTGGTAAATACGCCCAAAACGGTAAGCTACGCCTATGTTTCCTTACCACTAACGATATTACTGGCGGAAACTCTGGTAGCCCCGTATTCAATAAAAATGGCAACCTCATAGGGCTTGCCTTCGATGGCAACTGGGAAGCCATGAGTGGCGACATAGAGTTTGAGCCTAACCTACAACGAACCATCTGCGTAGATGTGCGGTATATCTTGTGGGTGATTGAGAAATGGGGTAAGTGCAACAGGCT
>JAEWGA010000008.1 GCA_023388555.1 Bacteroidota bacterium
CTCTATTTTTCTGTCTCCGTGCCATAGTAAATTACGTCTTAAATACTACTCAAAGATAACAATTAACCGCCTAATAAACAAGCAGTTAAAAGTTGACTCTAGACCAGTTGCCGTGCAAAGGTCTCAACAGGCGTTTACTCCGCCAACAGCTTCAGGGCTATCATAGCACACGCTTCGGCATCCGCCAAAGCGTGGTGGTGTTCCCTCAAATCATAGCCATAGTGGGCTGCAACAGTAGGCAACCGGAAGTTGGGCAAAAGCCCTTTAAGTTGTTTTTTAGCAGCCAGCAAGGTGCAACAAAAGCGGTAGTTAGGGTACGGTAGCTGGTAACGCTCAAAGGCGGCACGCAAACACCCCTCATCAAAAGCACTGTTATGTGCTACCAAGGGCAGTGCTTGCAGGAGTGGTTCCACCTCTGCCCAAACCTGTGGGAAAGGCCTTGCCCCTACTACATCCGTTTCCGAAAGGCCATGCACCGCTGTTGTGTACTTTATAAAAAAGTTAGGGCGTGGCAGTATAAGGCTATAATACCTATCTGTAACAACAGCATTCCTAACCACAACAAGCCCTACGCTACACACGCTGGAGCGGTGCTGGTTAGCGGTTTCAAAGTCGATAGCAACAAAGTTTTTCACAACGCTACAAGGGTGTTAATGGTGTATTAGCAACTGTTCGGTATAACGTGCTACCGGATAGCGCACTAACGGCAAAGGGGAGGCTGTTCCCCTACTAACACTCCAGCCCGAAGATAACTCATAGGACCTTTTACATACAGGGCACTGGTACACTATTTCCAAGGAGGACTCCAAGGAGGACTGTCGCTGAAGGGTTACCTCGGCACTACGTTCATTGGGGCAAGCTAAATCGTACGCAACAAAGGGGTTATCCAAAGCACCTAAGGAGTGTATCACCACAATCCCCCCTAAGCCTACCTGTTCCGCCAATGTACGGGGTGCTCGCACCTCCATTACACCTAAAGATTGCACCAACACACGGGCATCGGTACGCATATCCAGCCTAATCCTAACCGGCCGCCCAAAGGACTCTTCCGTTACGGCAGCGGGCGCACAGGCTACCATACAAAATACTGCTCCCAAGGCTATAAGCCCTAAGAGCAGTATTTCCAGGGCTATTCCGCCCAGTATGTTTTTACAGTTGTAGGCCTGCCAATGCATCGGTAACTTTATCCAGCATAGGCTTAATGGTGTTGCCTACCATTCCCCCCATAAAGGCAGGTACCTCAACGTCCAAAGACAATTGTACATCCGTTTTACCTTCCCCCTGCTCCGCCAGGTTCACCACCAAGGTTAGGGGTACAGGTGTGCCCTGAGCCGCATACTTAACTTGGTTGGGAGCATCTTCGGCCTCCTTTACAAAAGAGACAGCCCCCAAGCCTGGCAGCTCGGTTTGTATGGCGTTTTCTGTAACCTTCACCTTGTCGGCACTAAACTTATCGCCCAGCTTTTCCAACAGCGGTTGCAAGTTGGAGGGGGAAGCTACCAGCCCAAACAAGGTGTGGATATCCTTACTAACAGTAAATACTTTGCTATTAAATGTTTTCATTGCGTTTCTTGTTTTTCAAAAAAGAGTTATTCAACGTTTCCATGTGGAGGGGTCCTTACGCCACTCCAACAAGGTATCTTGGTCCTTGGCATCAATATAGTTAGTACGTGTAGCCTCCTCTATCACGCTATCGTAGTTACTTAAGGTAACAAGTGGCACGCCGGCTTGGGCAAAACGCTCCTGCGCTTGCGCAAACTGGTGCGTATACACTGCCACCATACCTATTACCTCGCAACCAAAGTTACGCACCGCCTCCACAGCCTTTAAGCTGCTACCGCCGGTAGAAATAAGGTCCTCTATAATCACCACTTTGGAGTTTGGCCTCAGTTCGCCTTCAATAAGGTTTTCCAAGCCGTGATCCTTAGGGGTAGAGCGTGCATAGGCATAAGGCAAGCCCAGGAGGTCCGCCACCAAAACGCCCTGCGCTATGGCACCCGTAGCCACCCCTACAATGGCAGTACACTCGGGGAAATGTTCCAGCACCACGCGCGTAAGCTGCACTTTAATATAGGAACGTACGGCAGGGTACGACAACGTTTTTCGGTTATCGCAGTAAATGGGCGATTTCCAGCCCGATGCCAAAGTAAATGGGTTTTCGGGTTGCAACTTAACCGCTTTAATTTCAAGCAACTTCTCGGCAATTTGTTTTTGTAGCGTCTTCATGAGATGATAGGGTAATGTTGGAGAATTAGAGTACTACCACAGGTTGTATTTTACCCATGGCAGTACAAAGGTACTTTTTTTTACCCAGCTGCCTTAGGGGTGCTCACCCCTTTGTGGTGAGTTTGGTTTTGTAGTGCTTCATACCCACCAACAACAACCAGGCAAAGGAGATAACAACCCATACACCCAAGGTTAAAAGGGCGTGGGTATAGCCCATACCTTTAATCAAAAAACCATAAATAAGCATACCGAAGGATATGCCAAGGTCGAACAAAGCTAAGTAGGTAGCATTGGTTGCTCCGCGCCGTTGCACAGGCACACCCTCGTTAGCCATAGCTTGGGTAGTTATCATTTGCGCCCCAAAGCCCAAACCTATAACAAAGGCTATAGCATAAAACAGCATAGGTTGGGTGGTAAGAATGGCTACGGGCAACGAGGCCAACAACACCAACGCGCTCACTGTCATAATACCTAACGGCCCTATTTGGTCGTATAACCGCCCCGCCAAAAATCGTGTAACACAAATACCTATGGCCAACAAGAAATAAAACAGCCATACGTTTTCAAAACCCATTGTTTTAGCATATAACGCTATGTAGGTTAGTATAGCACCGTACGCTATGTTAATAAACAGGATTACCGCAGCAGTGGGCAATGCATCTTTAGAGAGTAGGGCCGAAAGCCGCAAAGGCTTTTTTTCGGCATTCATTTTCACCGAACGCACACAACTGGCTGGCACAAAGGCCAATAGGCATACCACCAACGCCACGGGGAATGCCACAGCAGAGGATACTCCCGTTTGCACCTTCGTAGCTATGATAGGGCCTACCGCCATAGCCAAGGTCATGCTCAGCCCAAAAACACCAATACCTTCGCCACGGCGCGAGGGCGGAGTAATATCGATGGCTATGGTATTGCCCGAAGAGCTGAGCGCCCCCCAACAAGCACCATGAAAAATACGCAACAACACCAATAAGGAGAAGGTTTGTAGTAGCGGATAACCCGCAAAAAAAAGGCCAAACAGCAAGAATGGCGTCAGGTATATCTTTTTACGGCTGTACCTATCCAACAAAACGCCCGTAAACGGACGCGCAAAAATGGAGGCAAAAGCAAAAGCCGACTGTATAAGCCCAATCTCGGACTCGGAGTACCCCCTATCCGACTTTAAATACAAAGGCAAATAGGTGAGCAAAAAGTAAAACGATATACACAAAGTAAGGTTTGCAAGCGATATCAGCGTAAAGTCCCGACTAAATAAAGGCTCGCGCGGCGAAGAAGTAGGTGTCATAGGTAATATATACGGTATGGATATGTATTAAGCTCCGCATTTGCCCACAAAAGCATACAGCTCCCAAACAAAGGCAAATATGCACTAAATATACAAATAACGGCAGAGAGTACTCCTTAACAAAACCACGCAACAAGCAGCTTAGCCAGAAAAAAAGGGGGATATGAAGGTGTTCCCTTGAAGCCGTGTAGCTTCGGGAACAAATTAAGAAAAGGATTTCTTCGGAAAAGGAGTGAAGGTAGTATTAAAAAAATGGGCAGAGGGTAAGTTTAGGCACACTGCCAAGAAGGTTATTTTAAGCATAATCCCCGTGTAAATTTCAGGATAATTGGGAGCTAAATTTTGGAATGAATTTGAAGTGTGTTTTTGGGGGATTTTGAGGCTGTTTTTTTGAGGGGAAATTTTGGGTGAAAATGGACGGATTTTTTGGGGGGCTTTGGGGGCAAAATTTTGGAATGTTTTTGGAGGGGATAAAAAAAGTATCTGCGGAGTCCTTCAAAAAAGAAAGCGCAGTTTGTCTCGACGAAAAGCGCAGTTTGTTGAAAAAGAAAGCGCAGTTATTTTTACACAACTTTTAACACCCCTCGAAAACCCGCTCCAGCAAAGGACTCTCGGCCAGTTACGCCTTTTGCCCGTAAAATACCCCTTCCCCACCCCTTTTTTCACCAAAAATCTATCCCCAAGAGTCAAAAAAGGCGAAATAGCGTAAACGAATTGTAAGTCAGTCGGTTCTGATTTTCGAGCCTTTCGGGGCAAAACCTCGAAAAGCCAGTTTTATACCGACATCGGACAGAGCAGCGTTACCCAAACATCCCCCCCTCCTTTGCATGAGAAGATTGGGAAAACGGTAACGAACAACGCAAAATCCGACCTAAACTTCGGGGATTACCTCCTGCAAAGGTACTTCGATGAAAGGAAACAGGGAAATAGGTAGTATTCGGTTGCTGCGGCAGGTTTGCAAGGCACGCAAACTGATGTTCAGTATTTGGCAGACCTCCTGATTGTCCAGCCTCCTGCCCATACGCTTCTCATCACACTCCCAACACAAGGCAACTATTTTGGCGGTTAGAATGCGGAAACGCTCTGTCATGGCTTCATACGTTTTCTTCTCGATTATTATTACTTCCATATTCTCGTCCGTTTTAATATTACACATTGTGTAAATGTACTTACGGAGTAAGCATTCAAAACCGACATTTTCTTTACTTCGTATTTGTGGCTTCGATATGGATAGAAGTGGCTTCTTATAAGGTTTTTATAGGGCGTTTGTGTCTCTATTATGCTAAAATTGTACTCCTGATTACAGCCCATGAGTTTTGTACTAATTTTAATGGACAAAAAAACTGCTTTTTTGTCTGAACAAATTTATTTGTTTATATTTACGACATGTAACAAACACCCGCCTATGTATGAAGTTGGATAAATACAACGGAGCTCAGTCTTCTCAGTCTATCGAGAGCTTACAAAAGAGTTCTTTCGGTATTGAGAATTATAAAGATGAAGTCGGGCAGATTTATTGGAAAGAGTCCGATTCATCGGTATCTTCCAAGATGTCTTTGAAGAATCGTACTAATTCTCGTATGAATAGCAAAGCAAAAAAAATCCAGACAGAAGGTTTAGTCAAATTCTTTGCCAAAGCATCTGAATTTCCGAATACGCTAAGATACAATTAGCTATTCTTACAGCAGGGATACAGTACTTGGCATTGCACAAGGATGTATCTACATTTTGTGGGATAGATTTTACGAGTATTCTAAAACGAGAAATAAAAGCTGCTCTCATGCAGATGCTGAATTCTATTATAGAATTGAGATAGAATATCAAAGTGCACAATGATATATAGAGCGTGATACAACTCGAAATCAGAGAACGTGTTCTCCTTTTTCTACACGACATATTTCGCGATAAATGTCATCGTAGCTTGGGAAACTTGACCAAGGTATCGAAATCAAGAAATATAAACTTCAACGTTTTTTACTATGAAAGCAAAATTGAATATCAACGAACTTGACATCATTTCTGATGATTTACTAGAAGATCTGAGAGGAGGCACAGCAGAAGTCGTTTCAGCGGATCATGAGCTATCCAAAGAAGGAGATGGCGCGAATTGGATTTGCTGTATCAAAATTGGAAAGCCCAAAGAGTAGTATGGAACTTTTTTGAAACAATAGACTTAAATCTAGTGCGAAGGTTGTATCTGCTGAAAAAGGCCCTTCTAAGGAAGGTGATGGTGCAGATTTAGTCTGTTGTGTAACTATAAAGTTATAAAAGTATCGTCTACATAAAAAAATGAATTTGAGAGGGCTGCTTGTATCAAGTCTATCGTATAAAGTAGATGGTGAATAGGCAGCCCTCTTCTTTTAAACATGTGCTTATGAAAAGATTGTCTACAAATGTCGTATTAAGACAAGAGGTAAATGGGGATTACACCATTTATGATAAGTCTTGTGACATGAAATATTTGATAACAAAAAAACTGTACAGTTTTCTGCGGTTGTTTAAGAATCAATCCGCTGATTACGAAGAAGTAATAACCTTTTTAGTCAGCAAAGGAATTGAGATCAACGACATAAAGAGTTGTTTATCTAGAGATGAATTTCGAAATATTTTCACTGAAGACAATACAGGAGCAAAGCAGTTAATAGAAAGTAGAGATATTTATTCTCTTTCCAAGCTGGGAGAGTACACTCATTTTTCACCAGAAAGAGTAGACCTATTACTCACTCGTAAGTGCAATTTGTCTTGTAGGCATTGCTTTGAAGTATCCTCTCCAAATGAATTTGCAAATAACATTGATATTGAACGACTTAATTCCCTAGCTCAAGAGATGGAAGATATTGATGTTAAAACATTAAAAATTACAGGTGGGGAGGTTTTGATGTTTCCTCAAATAAATAAATTTCTATCTACTCTAAAAACGAAACGTTTTGAAACCATTCTACTCACAAACGCAATGATGCTAAATAACGATCTTTGTATAACCATTGCCGAAGGAGGAATGAAATTAGGTATCTCATTGGATGGTATAAACTCTTTATCTCATGATTTTCTTAGAGGGAAAGGGGCTTTTGATAAGTTAATGAATAAACTCTCCTTGATAAAGAATTATGGAATTAAGTTTAGTATTACAACGTCGGTTCATTCAAAAAATATTGATGAAATAGAAAAGATAGTAGAATATGCTATCAACAAACTTGGGGCAAGAACTGTATTTATCAATAAGTTGAAACCCTTAGGAAGGGCTTCTTATAACAAAGATATTTTTATAACAGAGGATGAAGACGAGAAATTCGGTGTAAGATTTAATAGTCTTGCTTTGTTATATGGGAATGAAAAAGTAATGTTGTCAGATGATTCTGCAACAGAAATAAAAACGACAAACCGTGAAATCGACCTATTGGATACTCCTCTCGTCTGTACTGCTGGCAATACCATTCTTTCAATTGATGATAATTTAGATGTTTATCCATGTATATATGGTCATGGGAAAAACGAATATATTATGGGGAATCTATACAAAGAGAACTTGTTAGATATTTGGAGGTCGCCCAAATGGAATAGATTTAGGGGTGAAACAAAATTAGGGGATATACCAACGTGTAGAACTTGTAGAAATAACTCTAAATGCGGATTGAAAAATTGTAGATTGAAAGCTGTATACGAGGGAAGATCATTTTATTCTAATGTTTCATACTGCAAAAGAGATTTAATATGAGAATGAGATTTTTGGTCGCTATAGTCGCTTTATGCTGTTCCGCAAGTTCATATAGTCAAGAACAAGAGAACCAAGAACTTACGGGTATAATTTTATCAGCAGATAAAACACCTGTATCCTACGCCACGATTGTAGCTAAACAGAAAAAACGTTCGATGATTTCCGGAGCTATTTCGGATGATAGTGGGCATTTTAAATTATCATTATCCTTCATTCCAGATTCGATTCAGGTAAGATGTGCCGGATTTGAAGAAAAGAAAATGGCATTTGAGGAACTTACTGATACGATAGTTATGTCGCCTCAAACCATTACTTTGGCTCAAGTAGTAGTTACTGGTCAACGTCCAACAGTGAAGTTGGAAGGAAACTCTCTAAAAATAAATATCAAGGGAACCATATTGGCGCAAGAAACTAATCTGAAAGATTTGTTGAGAAAAATCCCTGGTGTGATTGCAAAGGGAAATAACATTAGTACAATAGAAGGTTATACTCCATCACTCTATTTGAATGGAAAAAAAATCTCATCTATAAGTGAAATAAAAAATATAGACATCAAGTCTATCAAGAGTATTGACTTAGATACATCTCCTGGAGCGCGGTATGGATCAACAGAGAACGCGGTCATAAACATTAGAACCACATCATATCTTGAAGGCATATCCTTAGTTGGGCACACTTTTTTGCGTACCAATAAACGGTTTTCTCATGACAACTCATTGGATTTCAGCATAAAGAATAAATCTATCAGACTCTTTGGAGGTGTTGCATATTCAGATTATCGCAGGAGAAGTTTTCAAGACGTCTCCATAAAGCTAAATAACGGCAATTCTGCAATTAATACAACATTGGATGGTATACGCAGTAGTGACAAGGAGATTGATTATAGCTTGGGAGCGGAGTATTTGAATGACAATAATTTTGGAGTCGGCTTTAAGTATAATGGAAGTCTTAGTAATCTAAGCCACAGAACGAAGAGCGAAACAAATGCCAGCATAGCAAATGGCATTGATAAAGTATATGGTAATAATCGGGTAAAGGATGAAACATCAATCCATCACCTGAATGGTTATTTACAAAAAAAGTGGAGTGATAATTTTCTCTCTAATCTGTTTTTCGATTTTTATGTAAAGAACGGAGTCAGGAGTCAAACTGTAAATGAGCATTCTTCTATTTCAGGTGATAGTTTTTTCTATTTTGATAACGGGTCTTCATTTTCAATGCGTTCTGTTAAGCCGATCTTCGAGTATAAAATTTCGCCAAAGATTTCATCAGAGTTTGGAGGTGAGTTTCTGCAAGTTTTAGGGAAGAGTGACAAAAAAAATAATGGCACGAAAGAGTCGGAGTACAACACATCGGAAATCACATGGGCAGCCTTTGGCTCTCTAAAAACAAAGATCAAAAGCGTAGATATGCAAGTAGGGCTTAGATATGAAAATATGCATGGGAGTCTTGATAATTTGTTAGATGCTACTCAAAGTCTTAAGCCTTCTTCTTCTAATTTCTTTGGAGACTTTTCTGCTTCTACAACCCTGGGATATACAGTTCATTCTATCAGCCTAAAGAACTCTATTGAGAGACCTAAGTTCGGATGGCTAAATAACTACTCCTACTATTCAGATCACTATCTTTCTCAATTGGGGAACCCCAAGCTAAAGCCAGCGGTGTCATATCAAGTCCAGTATAAATTTATTTACAAGTTTGTTTATGCAGTATTGGGCTATACAAACACAAGGGACTTTATTGGCAATTATTTCTATACGAAGGCAGAAGATCCTAATAAATTGCTCGCTACGTGGGTAAATTATCATTGTAATCACCGTTTTCAAGCAGTGCTGAATATGAGATATTCTTTCGGGTTCTATCATCCCAATCTGACCTCATCAGTTATTTTTGAAAAATTAAAAGATGAAAAAGTGAGCTCTTTCAGAAATAGACCGCTTATATATGTAGATTTCAACAATGACTTTAATTTACCTGGGGGAGTTAATTTGAATGTGGAATATCTGTATAAAAGCAAAGCTACATCTCAGTTTTTTTCTTTTTCCCCCACACATGTTGTCAATTTAGGCTTAAGCAAGTCGCTTCTAAACGAAACTATTGATATATCTGTGAGGTTTAGGGATTTGTTCAAAGGAGAGGTTAATCGGTATCATGGAAGTATTCATGAAATACAGTTTACACAAATGGAGAATCAAGATTGGCGATCTATCTCTATTGATTTTACTTGGCGATTCAATAAGAATAGGCAACGCTATAAGGGGCAAAGTCAAAACAATACCATTAACAGGCTATAAACTTTGATGCAACGTTTGAAAACACTTTGCCAAAGAGATGTAATAAACTGTGGATCAACTTGTTTATCCATTTTCTCGGAGTATTATGGTCGTAAATAGGACAGAGACTATCTGAGAATACTCTGTGACCTAAAAAAATGGGGCTCTCTACATTGGTATTAGCAAAGCCGCAGAAGATATAGGTTTCAAAACGGCAGGCGAACGGTTAAGTTTGAAACACTTGCAAGTGGCATTCCAATGCCTTGTATCGTCCACTGGGATCAAAACCACTTTGTTGTTTATATGGTCAAGAAGCATCAAAAAGGGAGGTATACAATCTATGTTGCTGATCCTGGAAAAGAGCTAGTAACATATATCAAGGAGGAAAAGCACAAACGCTTCTTTCTCCAATTGATATTGGGTTTATTGCCTGGTTTCGCTGTTACAAGGCTCGAGACACAAGACAGTTTCGGAGCGACTGGAGCCGAGAAGGTTTTGGAGTTTGTCACCAAAACAGAGCCAACTCCCCACAATTTCGGGACATTTTTTAAGGACAATGTAGGTTTGTCTCCCCACCTCCTATGAAGCAATAAAAGATCTCCTCCCCGTGTTAGGAGCAACTAAATTTGTATATTTGCCCTAACTACCTAAGGGGTACATAGGCTCTACCCCCTTGGCACATAGGGGCAACAAAAAGGGGGGAAGCGTATGTTTCCCGTGCCCAATTATTTTCCAATACTATAGCCCCTACTAACCATAATACAACCATAGCCACCACAGGACAAAAACAATACATGCAACCCAATACAATAACTATTGCCGCCATAGACTTTGGGTCGTACCGCATTAAGGGTGCTTTAGCACAAAAGCAATCCAACAACCGGTTCGAGATTTTGTGCTATGCCGATGAACTTACCGAGGGGTGTATTCACCGAGGGGTTATTTATAATATGGAAACAGTTGCCCGTAAGGTGCAACTCATTATTAGTAAGTTGGAAAAACTTAGTGGCACCAAAATAGTCAAAGTGTTTGCCAACGTAGGTGGGCAATCGCTCCGCACCATTAGCCACGTAGAGTCCATCACCTTCGACGCTCCGCACGAAATAACCCAACAGGATATAGATAAGCTTTACGAGCAGATAGACGACTATACCCCCGATAGGTACTCGGTACTAAAGGTAGACTCCCCCGTGTACTACGTAAACAGCAACTACACCACCGCCCCAGTTGGTGTACAAGCCATGAAAATAGATGCCCGCTACCAACTTATTGTAGCCAAAGAGCATATGCTGGGCAACCTTATGAGTGTTGTACAAAACAAGTTAGGGCTACAATTGGGTGGTCCACTTATCCCCTCCATAGCCTTGGGGAACACCTTCCTCACCGACGACCAAAAGAACCTGGGTTGCGTACTCATCGACTTAGGTGCTGGTACCACCACCGTAAGCGTATTCAAAAAAGGGCTTTTACAAGGCATCCGCGTTATTCCTTTGGGCGGAATAAACATCACCAAGGACTTAACGGCCCTACATATTATAGACAAAGAGGCCGAGCGCATTAAATGCTTTGGAGGCTCCGCCATATCGGAGCCTGGCGACAAAAACACCATAGAGGTGAATGCTGCCGATAAGTTGTCCACCAAGCTACTTTCACGCTACGAAGTGTGTAGGTATATTGAGGCACGTACCCAAGAGATACTGGACAATGTACGCAACGTTATAGACCAAATGATTTCGCCCGAACAGATAGGGGGCGGAATTATTATTACTGGAGGAGGATCCGAGCTGGCTGGCATACTGGAAAAGCTAAGCAAAACGTTGGACACCCGTATAGAGTTGGCTTCGAGCCTTGTTACTCCCGAGAGCCACAACGTGGAATACGCTAAAAATCCTAAGTTGCACCTATTGTACGCCATTATAGAGTACGCCAACCAGGATTGTATTGAGCGCATACCTTCTACTCCCACGCAACAGCTACTTATCCCCACCGAAGAAGAAGAGGGCCTAAATAGCCCACAACCCGACTTCCCCGAGGACGACCTGTTTACCGCTAACGAAGCCCCCAAGGCCCAAGGAGAACTATTTTCCTCCAACGAAACACCAGTGGTGAAAAACAAACCACAAGCACCTAAACCCGACCCCGTAGTGAAAAAACAAAAGAAGCTGGGTAGCCGTATCAGTAGCATCTTCAGCAATCTTTTCCCAGTAGGCGACGACGAGGTTTAACCCAAAACAATGACCATGGAAGGAGAACTGCTACATATCAACAACAAAGAGCAAAACAGCGACGCTATTATTAAAGTAATAGGCGTGGGCGGTGGTGGCGGAAACGCAGTAGACCACATGTATGGCGAAGATATCCAGGATGTAACCTTCTTGCTTTGCAACACGGACCGCCAACACCTAAAAAAATGCTCGGTAATTAATACGCTGTGTATTGGCGAACAAATAACGCGCGGATTAGGTGCCGGTAACAAGCCAGAACGCGCCAGACAAGCTGCCGAAGAGAGTGCCGAGGACATAAAACGCGCCCTCTCGGACGACACCCGAATGGTGTTTATAACCGCTGGAATGGGAGGCGGAACCGGAACCGGCGCAGCACCCGTTATAGCCCGCATAGCCAAGGAAATGGGAATCCTAACCGTAGGCATCGTTACTATCCCTTTCCTGTTCGAAGGGGAAAAGAAAATATTGCAGGCTATACGAGGAGTGGAGGAGATGAGCAAAAACGTGGACGCCATGCTGGTGATAAAAAACGAGCTGCTGTGGAAGGTGTACCCCGAAATGAAGTGGAGCGAAGCCTTCCAACGTGCCGATGAAACGCTCACCACAGCTACCCGATCCATTTCCGAATTAGTGACCGACCCTGGAAAAATAAACCTTGACTTTGCCGACGTAAACACCACCCTTTCCAACGGCGGAGTAGCCATCATTAGCCGAGGGTTTGGTACAGGACCTAACAGCATTCGGGACGCCATACAAAATGCGCTCGACTCTCCGTTAGTGAATACCTCCAACTTCGAGAAAGCATCGCGACTGTTGCTGTACATCGCATTTAGCGATGAGTCGGAACCCGATGCTCAAATTTTTGAGGACCTCAACAACTTCACCTCCGTTATTTCGGGGAACTTCGACCTTATATGGGGGTACGGTAAGGACCAAAGCCTTGGCGACCAAGTACGGGTAACCATTTTAGCCTCGGGCTTCAACGTGGACGATGCCACCGTGGGTATGACCGAGGAGGCGGACCGCAAACGCATTGAAGAATACTACGGTACCCGGCAAGATGGCACACCCACCTTCCGTAACGAGATATCGGTGATATTCTCGGACGAAGAGATGGACGACGACAACTTCATCTCATTAGTAGCCGAAACACCCACCCTGCGGCGTTCCGAAAGTGCCATAGAGCGTTACCGCCGTTCTACACGCATAGCACAAGCTAAACCAACCCCCAAAGAGCCCGCCCCCGCTCCTGACCCCACCCCCACAAAAGAACCGGCAAACACTCCCGAGCAGACCCCTCCCACCGTTGCCAACGAGCTGGACGAAGAGGTAATACTTTTTGGCGGAAACTAACCCATAACAATAATAACCACTAACCTATGGATACTATATTTGAACAAATAAGCCAAGGCATAAAACAAGCTATGCTGGCCCGCGATAAAGTGCGCTTAGAAGCTCTGCGAAGCGCAAAGAAAGAATTCCTGGAAGCCCTAACGGCAAAAGGAGGTAACCACGATAGCCTGCCCAATGAAAAGGCCCTCCAAATTTTATCCAAAATGGTAAAACAACGCGAAGAGAGTGCTCGCATCTACACCGAACAAAACCGACCCGATTTGGCAGAAGTGGAGCAGCAACAAATAAAGGTGCTTCAGGAGTTCCTGCCCGCACAACTCTCGGAACAAGAGATACGCTCGTTGGTAGAAAAAGCCATACAAGACTTGGGCGTAACCGACATGAAGGGCATGGGGCAAGTAATGGGCGTAGTGTCCAAGCAAACAGCCGGACGCGCCGATGGCAAACTCGTTGCCGATATTGTGAAGGCTTGCTTAGCCCAATAACACCAGCACGGAAGAAAGCCAACACCGCAACAACAAACAAAAAGCCTTTGGGGACCAGGTGCATTAACCAG
This sequence comes from Bacteroidota bacterium, assembly GCA_023388555.1. Lineage (GTDB taxonomy): Bacteria > Bacteroidota > Bacteroidia > Bacteroidales > Porphyromonadaceae > Porphyromonas_A. The sequence goes on from JAEWGA010000008.1 coordinate 13,637, forward strand.
CAGCTGGCCTCCAAAGGCTTTTCGCACACCGCATTTTAGTACAAAGAGTGGACTTATACAGCGGTTATTTTGTATCTTTGGAATATAGCGTTGGGGCATTCCTTCTGCCACCAATGCGGAACTTATCCCACAGCTCATAGCCCAGCCTTGCCACTGGCAACAAGGGCGCAAGCTTGTTTTTTTTGTCGTTTAAAATTTAGCAACAACGCTATGAAACAAATATACGCCTTAATTGCGCTACTCTTTGTGGTTTGTACCAGTAGCTGTCAGCAAAAAAAAACACCGTTCAAAGCCAGTGGTAGAGCATTGGAGGTGGTAACTGTACTGCCCGACGGCTACAACACTACCGAAGTAAAGGACAGCCTTCGCAAGCTGTTCTCTGGACCAATAGGGGTATTGCCACAAGATGAACCCTGGTGCGACCTCCTGTTTACCCCAGCCAGTAAATTCTCCAACGTGTTCCGGATTTTCCGGAATATCTTGTACATCGACATCGACTCCACCCAGTACACACGTACCGCACTACACATTTCACGCAACGAATGGGCCAACAACCAGCTCATCATTAGTGCTCGTGCCAACAACTTAGGTGACTTTTGGGGAATGATGCAAAAGAACACCAAACGGCTGGGGAAAATGTTTTATACCGAGGAACTGAAACGCCGCTACGAAGAGTTAGAGGGCACCTACTCCTCGGGCATGAAAAAATTAGTGGAAGACAGCATTGGAGGAGTTACTATCAACCCCATAGAAGCTATAAAATACACCAAAGCGTCGCGCAACTTCGTGTGGGGTTCCGACCTCAACACCAAAGGGCGTAAGGATATGGTGGTATACGCCTTCCCCTACACCAGCAGCCAAACCTTTACACCCAACTACCTTATTGCCAAGCGCGACTCGGTGCTATCGCGGCACGTATTGGGCGAGTACCTAAACTCCTACATGACTACCGAAAAAAGAGTCCCCCCCATGGTATCGGCATACACCGTAAACGGTGCTTACTGCTACGAGCTACGCGGGCTATGGGCCATGGAAGGCGACATGATGGGCGGCCCCTTTGTTATGCACGCCATGGTGGACGAAGCTAACCACCGCATTATAGTTGCCGAAGCCTTTGTTTACGCCCCCGCAAAAGAGAAACGAAACCTACTGATGGAGGCCGAAGCTGCCCTTTTCAGCTTACGCCCAATAAACCGCTCTTTTGCCTCGGACAGCGTATTTAACAATGTTAATGTCCTGGGACAAAACTAAACCTTTGCCCCTATTTACCCCACCCCCCAGACCATTTCCTGTATGAAAAAACTTATAAAAGTAGGGATAACCCATGGAGACTTTAATGGCATTGGCTACGAAGTAATCCTGAAGGTGCTGGCCGAGGCTGGCATCTACGACCTAATGACTCCCATACTATACGGTTCGCCACAAGTACTATCCTACTACCGCAAACTGTTGGGCATTAACCTGCCCTGCTCTATAAACCTTATTAAAAGCCCCGAAGAAGCCACCGATGGTATGCTTAATATCGTAGCTACCAACGAAACAGGCATAGACCTTAGGGTAACCCCTGGCGAGCCTTCCCGCTATGCCGGTACTATGGCGGCTCGTGCCCTTTACGATGCCCGCGACCACCTCCTAAACAAACAGATAGATGTATTGGTAACCGCCCCTATCGACAAGGACACCATTCAGTCCACCGACTTCTCCTACAAAGGGCATACCGACTTTCTGGCAGAGCCTTTCCCCGAGGATACCCCACTAATGCTTTTTGTGGCGGGCGACCTTAGGGTGGCACTGGTAACCACGCACATAGCCCTAAAAGATGTAGCCACGACCATCACCCCCGAGCTTGTTTTACAAAAACTACGCCTATTGGAAACAACCCTTGTACGGGACTTCGAGGTGATAAAACCGCAAATAGCGGTACTCTCCATTAACCCCCATATGGGCGAAAACAACCTTATCGGAACCGAGGAAACAACAACCCTTATACCAGCACTAAAAACCGCATGGGAAGAGGGGCGGTATGCCTTAGGGCCGGTGTCGCCCGATGGCTACTGGGGTAGCGGTATGTACCACAACTTCGAGGCAACGCTCGCTATGTACCACGACCAAGGACTGATACCCTTCAAGCTAATAGCTATGAACCAAGGGGTGAACGTAACCGCAGGGTTGCCTGTTGTGCGCACCTCACCGGACCATGGCACGGCATACGATATTGCGGGGCAAGGGGTGGCTAACGAGGAGTCCATGCGTAATGCCATATACGTAGCAATCGACATTTTCCGGTGCCGTATGCGCTACCAGGAGATGAGCGCCAACCCGCTCCAAAAGAAATTCGTAAACACAGGTAAGGATAACATTAAGCTGGACCTATCGAAAAGCGACGACGAAGATATCCTATGACCCCCAACCACTACTTCCCTAACAGCTATACTCCCCATGTTTAACAACAAAACCATAGTATACACATCCGGCACTTTCGATATGTTTCACTACAATCACTTGCGGATGATAAACTACGCCCGTGCATTGGCGGATATCCTGATTGTTGGGGTGAGCACCGACGAACTGGTACGCACCTACAAACCAGCTCCTATCATACCCTTCGAGCAAAGGATGCAAATTATTGAGGCACTCAAAACGCCCGATTTGGTTATTCCGCAACACTCCCTAAACCATACCGAGATAGTGAAGAAACTTAACATCGACGCCTTTGTAGTGGGCGACGACTGGTATGGCAAGTACGATTACTTGGAGGAGCTGGGCGTAAAAGTGTTTTACTTCCCCTACGGCACAGGTGTTTCTACCACCAGCATAAAGGAAACCGTACACGCCTCCTACGAGAGTCAACTCCATGCCGAGCGAATGGCAAAACCCGAAAAGGTACATGAATAACCAACCTAAAAAGGTGCTCCTCATAGGTGGCACAAAGGGCATTGGCTTAGCCCTTGCCAGCACTTTGGCAGGGCGTGGATATAATGTTTTAGCTACCTACGGAAACGACCACGATGCAGCCACACAAGCAGCCCAGCAGATAACTAAGGAGCATCCCCAAGGGCTATTTACCACGCTATCCACAGATATAGCTGACCCCAACAGTGCCTCCCAGCTATACCAATACTTGGCGGAGCAACAATGGTGGCCACAAGTGGTGATATTTAACGCAGGACTTACCTTTAGGGGTAGTATTGCCTCCATACCCGATACCGAGTGGCTCAGGGTATTTGAGGGGAATGTCCACTTCCCTTTCCGCCTTGTTAAGCTGCTGTTACCTCACCTCCCCAAAGGGAGTGCAATACTCTTTACCGGCTCGTTAATGGCACTGCACCCCCACTCCATGTCCATGGCTTACGGGGTAACAAAAAGTGCCGTGCATGCCATGGTGCGCAACTTGGTAAAGGAGTTAGAGCCTTACCAAATTCGTGTAGCCGGCATTGCCCCTGGCTTTGTGGATACCGAGTGGCAAAAGTCCAAACCCCACCATATCCGCCAAAGTATAGAGGCAAAAGTGGCACAACACCGCTTTGCTTCGGCTCAAGAGGTGGCCAATGCTTACCTGGCCCTTATAGAAAACGACTATTTTAACGGAGATATACTAACCCTTAGCGGTGGGTATAATTACCAATAAACCCTTCCTGACTATGGAAATTGAGCAAAGACCCGACTACCTGGCCTCCCTAAAGTCCATAGAAACCGAGAATTACATAGACCGCATATTCTACCGGCCTTTAGGTTTTAAAATAGCCACAAGGTTACAACATACTGGCATCACGCCAAACGCCATTACTATCATCAGTATTTTTATTGGGGTGGCAGGAGCATCACTCTTCTACTTCAACAACAACCTATTGCTCACACTGGCGGGCATTGTGGGACTTATTGTGGCGAATATACTGGACTGTGTGGATGGTCAGCTGGCACGCCTCACGGGCATTAAGTCCAAGATAGGGCGCATCCTGGACGGTGTGGCAGGCTACTTTTGGTTCCTTACCATTTACATAGCCCTTGCCACCCACCTTTACCAACACAGCCAACAAGGCTGGGTATATGGCCTTGTGGTACTGTCGTGCCTTTCGCACGCCTTACAAGCTGCCGTTACGGACTACTACAAAACACTCCACCTCTACTTTATAAGCCCCGATGCAGGAAAGGAGCTCGACACCGTGGCAGCCATACGCCAGCGCCTCCAAACAGCAACAGGCATCACCAGGCTCTTCACCACCTTGTACCTCTATTACACCATTATACAACACAAGGTTACCCCACAGCTACAACAAATGTTACAAACCTTGCATAGCCTATACCCTACAGCCGACATACCGCAACAGCAGCGGGTAACTTTCCGGCGCGGTAGCCGTATGGTTATGAAAATTATAGACCTCCTTACCTTTAACGGGCGCTCCATTCCCCTGTTCCTCATCTTGCTTACCGGCCACGTTTGGCTTTACTTTTTGTACGAGATAGTGTTCCTGAATATTGTACTGGTTGTTGCCATTAACCAACACGAGGCACTCAGCCGATATTTTAGGTTACATTTACAATCCAACAACCAAACGGTATGACCTCTGCCCCATCCCTAACATCGCCCACTAATGTTCTTGGGCAACAAGACTTTATTGAGCTGGGTGGCCACTTTTTTGCCACTCCGTTAGGTAGCCACGTAGCGCAATGGGCTTGCCGCGCTTTATCCATTCACAAAATAAACGCATTGCACCACCAATACCGTACTTACAGCGGAGCAGCTTTTACGGAACGCGTTTTGGCCGACCCACGGGTAAATGTTACCTACCACGTTGTGGGAAAAGAAAACCTGCAAGCGGTAGCCTCATCCCCATTTATTGCTATTGCCAACCACCCCTTTGGAGGATTGGATGGGCTGATACTTATCGACTTTATGTTGCGCCTTTTCCCACATTTTAAGTTGGTTGTTAACAGCTTCCTGGGGCGCATACAGGCATTACGGGAGTCGTTTATACCCATTAGGCCACGTACCAGCCAAAAAAGCTACACCCATAACCCGCTAAGCAACGTGGCCCCCTTAAAGGCTATTAACCAGCACCTTAACAATGGGCACCCGTTGGGTATTTTCCCGGCCGGAGGGGTGGCACAAACCCTGCATGGCAACGGCATAAGCTGGGACCAGCCGTGGCAAAACAGTAGCCTAAAACTCCTTAAACGCGCCCAGGTGCCACTGGTGCCTATCCTTATTTGGGGGGCAAACTCCAAGTTGTACCACCGCCTAAGCCCCCACTACCTTCTAAAAACGCTAAAGGTGCCCAGCGAGCTATTTAATAAGCGAGGGCAAAACATTCCGGTGTTTGTTGGCCCTCCCATCTTGCCCAACGAGGTGGCAGCAGTTTGTAACACTTCCTTCGGTAACTACAACAAGCTTCGTAACCACCTTTATCAAAAACTTTTCTCCCTACACAATTACAATACGACCCCGACTGTATAAAACGCCCCAAACAAGACATTTTGTATGGCCCCAGATCGTTCAAAAAAAAGAAGAGAAAACATTTTTTACCTGCTAATACTGCTTATAGGCGTTGCCACCACCATAGGCGTAGCGTTCCTTTCGGGGCAGGCTAATGCCCATGGCTCCCTACCTTTGCTACAACGCCTCTCACAAGGCTTTGGCACCTTTACCCACTTTGTTGCCGAGCATGCTGGCTCCCATTTTGGGTTGCTCCTTTTACAGGTGCTCGTTATCCTTGTGGTGGCACGTAGTGTTGCCTGGCTCTTTATGCGTATGGGCCAACCAACTGTTATTGGCGAAATAATTGCAGGTATTCTTTTAGGGCCATCGGTCCTGGGGCTGTTCTTCCCTACCCTTTTTAGTACGCTTTTCCCTGCTAACTCGTTAGGCAACATATCCCTGCTATCGCAGTTTGGACTTATCCTCTTCATGTTTGTTATTGGCATGGAATTGGAAATTTCCGAGATACAAAAACACCTCCGCAAAACCATTATCATTTCCCATACAGGCATTGTTATCCCCTTTGTGTTAGGGTGTGGAGCCGCCTGGTTTTTGTTTGAGGAATACGGTACTCCCAACCACTCTTTTTTACCCTTTGCCTTGTTCATTGGCATAGCCATGAGCATTACCGCCTTCCCAGTATTAGCACGTATTGTCCAGGAAAAGGGGTATATGGGCACCCATGTAGGTATGCTCTCCTTGGCCTGTGCTGCCTCGGGCGACATTACAGCCTGGTGCCTTATTGCCGTCGTTATGGCTATATCGCAGGCTGGGAGTGCAACCAGCGCCCTCTTCACCATACTTTTTGCCGTCCTGTATATGGTGGTTATGTTTGCTGTTGTACGCCCCTTGTTCCGCCTTGTAGGGAAGGTATACGACACAAACGAGGTGGTGAGCAAGCCCGTTATAGCCATGATTTTCGTTACCCTTCTTACCTCGGCCTATATTACCGAGGTGTTGGGCCTACACGCCCTCTTTGGGGCTTTTGTTGCGGGTGTTATCATGCCCGAGGATAGCAAGTTCCGGCGCATCCTCACCGAGAAGGTGGAGGACGTTTCGCTTAGCATATTCCTTCCTTTATTTTTTGTAGCCTCGGGTTTGCAAACCCAAATAGGGTTGCTTAACACGTGGCAACACTGGGTGGTAACACTACTTCTTATAGCCATTGCCGTGGTGGGGAAGTTAGGCGGCAGTTATATCTCGGCACGTGTGGTGGGCGAAACACCGCGTAACAGTTTATATATTGGCATATTAATGAATACGCGGGGGCTAATGGAGCTTATTGTCCTTTCCATGGGGTATAGCCTTGGCATTCTTTCCCCCTCTATTTATGCCATCCTGGTGCTCATGACCATCGTCACCACCGTGATGACGCCGCCCCTAATGGAGCTGGCTAAAGCCTTCCTGCGCCGCTATAAACAAGCAGAAGGGGAAGGTGGCTCCGCTTTCCGCATCTTCTTTGCCTTTGGAAGGCCCAACACCGCTATTGTAACGCTACATATCATAGAAAGTTTCTTTGCACAAAAACGCAGCCAATGCAACGTAACAGGTATGCACATGACGTTAGGGACCGAAACAAACCCTGTGCAAGCAGACCACTTCCACTCGGAAAGTTTCCGCCCTCTAACCCAATATGTGGCATCCAAAGGCTGGAACATTCAGCAACACTACGAAGTTACCGACGACCTTACGGGTGCTATTGTTAGGCAAACGGCCGAGAACCAAGCCAACCTATTGCTCGTGGGGGCAGGTGTGGACCTTTCCCACCTGCCTAAGGATAAGGAGGTAAACCGCTTACGACAAAAGTACAAACACCGCTTTGGGATAGCTTACTTAGGGGCTACCTCGCTGTTTGCCACCCGAAACTTGTTGGCCGACAAAAGCGAGGCTTTCATACAAAAAGCAAACTGCCCCGTAGGAATTATTGTGGACCGTGGATTACAGCAACCAGCCCAACGTATTTTGGTTGTTCACGACGCCACCCTGCCAGCCTATACCCAGTTGGTGCAGCTGTTACGTCAAGGGTCGCCAGCCAAATGGAGCTGCATACAACTGGACACCTTAGCAGCTGGCAACCGCGTAGGACAGCAGTACCAGGCCGATACTCTTTTGGGGAACGCCCTAACGGCCGAAGTGTTACAAGGTTACGACCTCCTGCTTATTTCCTATCCCACCTGGAAACAACAGTTGGCAGCCGATGCCACGCTACTGCACCGCATACCTACAACCCTCTTGTTGGCTCCGCACGCCTAACTCACCATGAAGAAGTACCTCCTCATTGTAAACCCCCACTCTGGCTCGCAACGCTCCCGCAACGCCAGTCAGCGCAATATGGCCATTCACCTTTTGGCCTGTGCGGGGCATAACGTCTCCGTACTGTACACCCAACATGCCGGGCACGCCCAACAAATAGCCCAACAAAATATCGGCTCCTATGATGTTATTTGTGCTGTGGGAGGCGATGGCACCGTGAACGAAGTAGCATCCGCTCTCACCAACACCCCCCAAGCTATGGGTATTATCCCCACTGGCAGCGGAAACGGTTTAGCCCGGGAGTTAGGCATACCTATGCACATAAAGGGAGCTGTGGAAGTACTGCTAAAGGATAACCGTATACGTATAGATACCTGTACAGCAAACAACGAGCCCTTCTTTTGCACCTGCGGCATAGGGTTCGACGGTAAAGTTTCCAATGAGTTTGCCAAGAGCGATACCCGGGGGCCACTAACCTATTTTAAGGATTCCCTCTATTCCTTCTTTACACATAATACTGCCAACTACACTCTTGGCATCGACGACCAAACCTACCATCACAAGGCATTCCTTATTGCCTGTGCCAATGCATCGCAATACGGTAACAACGCTTTTATTGCCCCCGATGCAAGCCTTACCGATGGTTTGCTGGACATCACCGTTATTAAAGATGCACCCAAGCTGGAGGTAGCACAAATAGGCATTCAGCTCTTTTCCAAGGGGATAGAAAAGAACGCCTTTACCCAAACTTATAGGGGGAAGAAAGTTCATATAACTACTCCTACAGCCGTACCTTACCATATAGATGGTGAACCACGGCCTGCAACAAAGGAGCTAACCATAGACATCCACCCCCAAAACCTTACCGTAGTATCGGGCGACATGGGAAACAGGAACGAAAAAAGCGCCCTGAACTTCCTGAACCAAATAACCAACAACTACTTTGCTTGGAAAAGCGAACTGGTTAAGGAGGTGTTGGACTTCCTGAACGATTTAGCCAACGATACCGAAGCCTAAAACCCACTCCCAACGTTCTCCCCGAGAGAGGACCAGCATCGGCACCTACCTCGGCAGCAACCATCCAGCCGTGCCACTGGCGAGGCTGGTACTGTAACAGCAGGTGCGTATAGGTACCCCATGCTACTGCGTCGCGAGGGGAGTATACCGTACCCCAGGAACGTACCCACGAAACTTTGCATTGGTAGCTCCAACTGGCAGGTAAAGCCCCTTGCCAACCTACGTGCCACCCTTTCACCCTATTATCCAAGAATCCCCCACGAATAGGCTCCGTTTGGTAAAGCGGGGGCAACAACAACGCATTGCCCAATCCCAATCCATAATGGGTAACACCTTGCGGATACTCGCTATTGTTGTAATAGGCATCCGCGCCTCCCCCACGCCCCTCACCGTTGGGGCGGTGGAAGTGCAGGATATGAAAACCGCCCGACTGGTTCATGGTGTGCACATATTCGCATACCACCTCGTTCACCAACAAGGATGAAGGCCCCTGCCAGCGTAGCCCCCATAGCCCATCGGGTCCGTTGCTCCACTCAATGCCCGACTTGTCCTCGAAGTAATGCTGATGATACACCTGCCAGTGTCCCCAAGGGGCATAGCCATCTAACTGTAACAGGTAATGCCCAAACTGGTTTCCCAGTACATTTATGCGGTCGTTACTGCTTGCGGTACTTCCACCGCGCATCCCCATCACCACCCGCAATAGGTCCGCAAAACTGCTGGGCTTAGGTTTATCCGTTCCGTTAGGCGTTCCGCCCCACTGCGCAGCGTGAACACCCCCCAGCGTAAAGGTTAGTGGAAGCGCTGCCTGGGGTTTCCCAAACCGCAAGTAAAAGGACTTATGGTGCCATAGGGGATTGCGGGTATAGCTATTGGCACCATAATGAGAAGCCAAGAAGTGAGCATCGGTACACTTACCTACCGACCCATTAATATAAAAAGAGGCCCATCCGTTGCTCCAAGGCAAATCCATAAAGCCGTTGGTAGCTATAATAAGCTGCGGGATAGGTAGCGCATGGCCCGATAAGGTCATATCTCCCGAGCTAAGTACCGAACGGCTCAGCGGGGTTTCCCAAGGCAATACTCCTAAGCGAACCTCTATATGGGGGGCTGCTACCAGCAGCCCAGCCCTATCTACATGCCAGCGGTAACGTTGCTCGGTGCTCAGTGTAGCCTCCAACAAAGCCTTCACGCTCCACCTGTTTCCTCGCCACTTATACTCCACCCCAGCGCCCAACAGTGCCGACGATGGCGCCACAGAGCGCTTACCATACAGCCCATGGGTAAACCACAACGGTGCCTTACGACCATGGGCAACACTCCCCCAGCTATCCACATAGCCTACCAAGGTGTCGGGGTATACTACCGCAAAAGCCTTGCAACACAACAGCAAGGCAAAGCATCCTATACAATACCTGCGCATAACTCTACGCTTACAATTCATCATATTACAGTTATAAAGGCAAACACTAAAAACCGCAAAAGCCTTACTCCAGCAGCAGTTTATCCAATTCCCGCACTAATTTGTAACGGAAGGATTACCCGTTGAAGCAGACAAGGAGGGTTATAGGGTTTTCCTACCCCACCCTATCCTCTTCTTACAAAAATACACAGTTAGTTTATAGTTGAAAGGCCTCCTTAACCATTTCATTACACGCCATTATGTGCAACAACACTTTTATTTGCCTATGTCCCCTTTGGCGCAAGTTGGGAAGAGTATGTTTGCAGCGAAAAACAGTTTTTTTTGTAAATACCGCTTGTTGGTTACGTGTACCACCTTTTTCTCGCTATGTAAAACCACAAATAAACTCCCTAAAAAGATAGATTACCCCAAACCAAGAAAAGAAAAGGAAAGGAAAGGGAAGGGGGTGGAAGGGTGGTATTTTGTGTTGCTTGTAGCAAAAAACTTATTCTTTTTTTGGGGGTAAAGGCTTCTTTTCGGTCAGATAAAGGTAAATTTGTAATGTTCCCCTGCTTATAACTCCACTTTGCAGGCGTACCAATACACTATAAACCGCTTAACAATAACGCTATATGCCCAGGGTACATCACATGGCCACAATGGTGGTGCAACAAACGCAAAAGTATAACCATGCTACCTGCCTTAAGGTGCGCAATAAAACTACAGGCATATGGGAGAAGGTGTCGTGGCTCCAAGTTAACGAACGGGTGCGGCGTACGGCCCAAGCTCTTATAGAGTATGGGGTAGAACGGCAGTCGCACATTGGTGTTTACTCGGAGAATATGGATAAGTTTATATATTGCGACTTAGCAGCTTTTGCCATCCGAGCCATCACCGTACCGTTGTATGCCACCTCCTCCCCTTCGCAAGTAAAATATATTGTAGAGGATGCCAACATCCGCCTTTTATTTGTGGGGTCACAACTACAATATAATAATGCGTACAAGGTTTGGAGGGAGTCGGATACCTTAAAACAACTCATCGTATTCGACCCCGCCGTTACGCTACACCCCGAGGACCGCACCACACTGTACTATTGGGACTTCCTGAAGCTTGGCGACACGATGCCTGCCGAAACCGAGGTTAAGGTGCGGCGGGGAAAAGCTCTTCCCACGGATGTAGCATGTATGATTTACACCTCGGGAACATCGGGCGTAAGCAAAGGAGTGGAGCTAACGCACGCCAATATAATGGCAGCCATGAAAGCGCATATACGCGCTATCCCACACATGTCGCACCGCCACACCTCTATGAACTTTTTACCACTCACGCACGTTTTTGAAAAGATGTGGGTGTTCCTTTGTATGCAGCGAGGGGTGAAAGTTGCCATAGGCGAAAACCCCAAAGAGATTTTACGTAACCTCACCGAGGTGCGCCCCCACTTTATGTGTAATGCACCACGGTTTTGGGAGAAGGTTTATATTGGTGTGAAGGAGAAGATAGATGCCTTCCCCAAGAAACTACGCAAAATAACAGAGCACGCCGTGAAGATTGGGCGGAAATATCATTTCGACTATATAGATAAAGGTATCGAACCACCCTTAGCACTAAGGTTGCAGTATGCACTTTACGACAAAACGCTGTTTAGCAAGGTAAAGAAAACCATAGGCATAGAGAACGGGAAGCTGTTCCCCACGGCTGGCGCAGCATTGTCGGACCCCATTAACATGTTCCTGCAATCCATAGGCATACCCATCACTATAGGGTATGGGCTTACCGAAACCACAGCCACTGTAACCTTTTGCCGCAGAGAACACTTTAAGTTTGGCTCGATAGGTACGGCTTTGGATTGCGTAGAGGTTCGTATAGACCCCGAAACGGAGGAGATACAAGTTAAAGGCGATACCGTGATGCGAGGCTACTATAACAAACCAGAACAAAATGAAGAGGCTTTTACTGCCGATGGCTGGTTTCGCACTGGCGACATGGGCTATTTAGACGCCGAGGGAAACCTTTTTTTTAAGGAACGCCTTAAAGACCTATACAAAACGGCCAATGCCAAATACATAGCTCCCCAACAAATAGAGAACTTGCTAACGGGTAATAAGTACTTAGACCAGGTTATGCTAATTGCCGAAGGGCGGAGCTTTGTGAGCGCCTTAATATCGCCCAACTGGGAAGCCGTTAGGCAACGTATGGAGCCATACGGCATCCAAAATGCTACCGTTGCAGAATTGGCAAAGATGCCCGAGGTGCAAAACCTTATAGAGGCCAACTTGGAAGACACCCAAAAGGACTTAGCCTCCTTTGAAAAGGTGAAGAGGTTTTATATTGTACCAGAGGCATTTAGTATTGAAAACGGACTACTCACCAATACGCTAAAAATGCGCCGTAGCGAAATTATGAAAGTGTATGCCGAGGCTATTGAGGAGATGTACAACCGCCCCTATACCCCCACCAATTAAAGGCGGGAAGAGGTAGGTTTAGCAACTTTTTTATTATTTGAGTGGCTTAGCTATTGTAAATACCAAAATATTGATTACCTTTGCAGAGCAAAAGCACAGAAGTGTGCTACTGCAAAGCATTAAAGGGCTCTTAGCTCAGCTGGTTTAGAGCATCTGCCTTACAAGCAGAGGGTCGGCGGTTCGAATCCGTCAGGGCCCACAAAGCAAAAAGGTTGCACTCCTTATAGGGTGCAACTTTTTTTTTGCTTCATAGTAGCTATATGCCTGGTAATAGTTTACACTCCCCCACTTATGGCCTTAGACTACTCCTTTTCCAAACAAAAAAGGAACTACTGTACACGCCATACAGCAGTTCCCTTTGTTTTTATCCTTTGTTGTTAAAAGAAGCCTCTATCCTCTTGCCAAGCCTTGAAGTACGCTTACAACCCGTGCTAAGTCGGCCTCTTGCAATGCAGAGCCAGAAGGTAAGCACAGTCCTTGGTTAAACAACTGTTCGCTAACCGATCTACCGTAATAAGGGCACCCCTTAAATACAGGTTGAAGATGCATAGGCTTCCATAGTGGCCGAGATTCAATATTAGCCTTCTCCAAAGCAATCCGAGCTTGTTCCCTATCGTACCCGGCAAGGTCGGGATTTATAGTAATACAGGTTAGCCAGTAGTTGCTTTCGAAGTTGGCATCGGGTGCACACTTAACCGATACGCCTTGTAGCCCTTTCAGTTTTGCCACATAATAGTCATGGTTAGCGCGCCTTTTTTCTACATGGTTTTGCAATACCTGCATTTGTCCACGTCCTATTCCTGCACAAATGTTACTCATCCGGTAGTTGTACCCTATATGTTCATGCTGGTAATGTGGCGCCTTTTCCCTGGCTTGTGTAGCATAGAACATGGTGCGCTCTTTTTCCTCTTGGGAATGACTAACTAATGCCCCACCACCAGAGGTAGTAATAATTTTGTTTCCATTGAAGCTCAAAGCACCAAAATTACCTAATGTTCCACAATAACGTCCTTTGTATTTAGAGCCTAATGCTTCGGCAGCGTCCTCTAATATAGGTATATCATACTGGTTAGCCACCGCCTTAATTTCATCCATTTTTGCAGGCATTCCATACAAATGCACGGGTATGATAGCCTTGGGTTTGCGTCCGGTTTTCGCTATACGATCCTGAATTGCCTCGTGAAGGTATTGTGGAGACATATTCCAAGTATCTTCCTCGCTATCCACAAAAACAGGTTTAGCCCCCTGGTACATTATAGGGTTAGCACTTGCCGAAAAGGTAAAACTCTGGCATATTACTTCGTCATCCCGTCCAACCCCTAACTGGACTAAACCTAAATGCAAAGCCGAAGTGCCAGAGGCCAATGCAGCCACATAACAACGCGGAGTTCCTAAGTAGTTTTCCAAATCCGCCTCAAAGCCATCAACATTAGGACCTAAAGGGACTACCCAATTAGTGTCGAATGCCTCCTGTATATACTTTTGCTCGTGCCCTCCCATATGAGCTAAGGAGAGCCATATTTTTTGTTCCATGATTCAAAAAAATTAGAGTTTGTTGATATTCAAGTCTATCATTCTATCACATTTAGAGAAGACTTTCCCTGGCGTATACGCTAACTTGTTAATGGGAGTTGCGGCATTATTTAACCATGCCACGTAGGCAGCCACACCACAACCTCCGGCCTCATGGGAGAAGGGATACCCCCCACCAAAACGAGGATTCATTTCCAGTACATAAAAGTTACCATGTTGGTCTTCTAAAATATCGATATCCAAATTTCCAATATGCTTTAGTTCTTTCCCTATACGCTCACCTATTTCGGTTAAGTGCGGATTTACTACCGAGCGTGCTTTATCGGTTTCTCCTGCCCTCATAGCCATTTTTTCGCGGGCAAAACAGGCTACGTAGTTCCCATTAAAGTCGTTAAGGATATCCATACCATATTCTCGCCCCTCTATTTTTTGCTGTATCAACAAGGCTTTGTCATAATCCTCTTTACTGGCAGTTGCAAGTATGGTACGGGATAGTTTATGGCGAAGCAGTTGAAAAGTCAGGCGCAATTCTTCTGTATCCTGTGGAAACTCTATTCCAATGGAAGCGCTTCCCCAGCGTGGCTTAACAACCAATGGGAAGCAAAGAGTACCTGCCTCCAATGCCTGCAAAGCATCATTAAGCCCAGTATAGGTTTTAGGCGTATTTAAGCCAATGCTATGCAAGAATGAGACTGTTTTCATTTTATCGAAACAGAGGTCTATTACAGCCGAAGAAGAGACAAGAAGCTGGCAGGCAACCGACTTAAACCGTTCGGCGTTTGTTGCTAACAAGGGCAACTCTAAATCATTAAGGGATATAATGGCATTTACGCTATACTGTTGTACAATACTCAACAAAGAATCCACGTAAGTATTATCATAAATAGAGGGGACTTGTAAAGCGATATCAGCTTCGTGCATTGCCGGAGCCAACAGGCTCATATCGGTAGCTAATACTTTATCGTGCTCGGACATATATTCTCGGAAATAACGCAGTAAATAGTTTCTGCGTCCAGCACATGTAAACAATATATTCATAATTATTTCTGCCTATTTGCGTGAACTAAGGGGAAAGGTAAAAACTAAAAGTTTTAGTCTTTAGGACTGAAGACAACTTCTGTGGTTAAATCACAGAGGCAGGGAGTATATACTTCCTCAATCCGCTGTTTAAAAAGTATATTATCTCTGGTTATACAGTATAATTCCTTACCGGGCTTCAAAGGTATCTGTTCAATATTTTTAGCCAATACAGGGGGGGGGGCTACAAATTTAACAATAGGGGTAAATCCTATCCTGGAGAACATGTTCATGGAGGGGGTGTTGTGCGTACTAATATAACTGTACAACAACACACAATTGGAATTTTGGAAAGCCCTATTAAAAGCCAAGAGCGATGCCAATTGCCCCAGGCCTTTACCTCGGCATTCGGGATTTACCATGATATAAACCTCGGCAAACAGGCTATCCTTCTTAAAGGTTGTAACCCCAGCCATTGCCAACAGTTTACCATCTTGCTCAAGTACAAAATCCATTCTTGAGGTTTCTTGCACAATACGGCTGTACCATGAATTTGTGTCTTCCAAGGTAACAAGCCCTCCAAACCCCATATTTTGTTGTACTATGGGGGTGTTAACCCATTCAACTCTGGTTGGTAAGTCCTGAGGCGTAATAAGCCTAAATATTTTTTCGTTCTTCATTCAGTTTAGTTCTGTTAGGAATCACTTGGATATCGCTTTGGGCGAGTACCTTTTTTATTGTTTTCAGGAAAACCTCAAAATCCATTTTCCAATTCATTCGTTCGGAGTATTGTACGTCTAATTCCAGCCGCTGATCCCAACTGAGGTTATTCCGTCCGTTTATTTGTGCTAACCCCGTAATTCCTGGTCGGATAGCGTGGCGTAACCGTTCTCTTTCTGTGTAATAAGGGAGGTACTCCACTAACAATGGTCGGGGACCAATAAACGACATATCCCCTTTAAGGACATTCCACAGTTGTGGCAGTTCGTCCAAGGAGGTTTTACGAATAAATTTCCCGAAAGGGGTTATTCTTTGGGCATCGGGCAGGAGTTCTCCGTTGTTACCCCGTTTATCGGTCATGCTCTTGAACTTGTAGAGTTTAAACACCTTTTCCTTGAGGCCGGGACGTGGCTGGGAAAAAATGGGCGACTTCCAGCCCAATATCCAGCAGTTAATAACCGCCACTACCAGTATAACCGGAGATAGGAGCAGGAGTGCTAACGCACTACACAAGATGTCGAGCAAGCGTTTTATATATTTTCGGTACAGCATAAGTATTTCTTTTATTGTGCTAACCACTCCCAAAGCTGAGCATTAATTTTATGTGCATCGTACCGTTGGCAAGCCATTTGGTAACTAACATCACCCATTTGGGTTATTAGTTGGGGCTCTTGCACAAACTTACACATAGCATCTGCTAACGCTTGAGGAGAGGCTACTGGCACCAAGAAACCGTTAACCCCATGGGTAACCGTTTCCTTGCAGCCTGGGACCTCTGTTGTAATTACAGCCCTCCCCACCGCCATGGCTTCCTGGGTGCTTCGGGGCAACCCCTCCCGGTAGGAGGGCAGAACAAAAACGGAGCACGCCTTAAGGTAGTCCACAACATTGCTTACCACCCCTGTAAAATGAGCTATCCCTTTTTCTTGGTAGTAGTGTAACTCCTGTTGGGTGAGAGCCGTAGGGTTGTCGTCCAGCCCACCAACCACAGTAAACAGGGTTGTAGGGTAACGTTTTTTCACCAGTTCGGCGGCTTTTAGGAAATCCCTAATCCCTTTATGTTGCAGTAGTCGCCCCACAAATAGGAAGTGGATGCCGTTGCTTGTATTTACAGGGGTATAGGGATACTCCTTTAAGTTTAGGCCTATGCCGTTGAGTATATTATACTGTGGTACGCGGATATGGTTTTGGAGCAGGAGATCCCGAGGGTCGTCGGGGTTGAGGAATATTACCCGATTAGCCTTGGGAAGTGCTAACCGGTATAGTTGCACCATAATACTCCTTACCAAACGTTTTCGGAGGGAATCGGGTTGGGCATCGGCGGTAAAAGCATAGCCCAAGCCTTCTATCATGGCCAGCACCTGGGGCACTCCTGCCCTACGTGCAGCCAACGTACCATAAATGGCGGGTTTGGCAAAGCACGAGAGGACCGCATGGGGCGCAATATTTTTTAGGCAACGTGTAAGAGCGCGATAGGAACAGATGTCCTGCCAAGGATTTAAGCCGGTGCGCGATAATGGGTACTCCACCAAATGTACGCCCCACTGGGTTAGCATTGCTCGCTGGGCTGGGGTGTAGTTAGGGGCTATGCAATAAACGCTTACCCCCTTATTCAGGAGGTATTGAATAAGGTGCGACCGGAAACCAACCATATTTCCGCCCGAGTTGCCTATTATGGCTACCTTTTTCATTGCTTTAGTCTTTTCTTAACTTGGGGGCGGTAGCCAATAAGCCTTTTCACCCTATACTTCAGGTATCTGCGCAAGCATACAGCCCAATCCTCCCAACATATATGGTGCGGTTGGAGGGCAATACGAGCGGCATCTTTGTCGTAGTTCATACTTTTTCCCGAGCTATTTGGGGTATCGACCCGGTATATCTCGGTGATTTCGGGAGAGTGTGCCAAGGTGTGGCAACGTAGTAGCCTTGCCCACATCTCCAAGTCGCCTCCCATGGAGAACCGGGAGTCGAAGCCACCAATTTCTACGAATACATTTTTGCGGACACAGGCGCAAGAGGAGTGTATAATCTCTTTCCCTTTCCAAACAGCTTGGAAGTACTCCTTTGGGGTAAAGCAACGCGGTTGGGAGGTAGCATCGTTACAGGGTTCCAGCTCGCCATCGGGGAAAAGGCGTGCAAAGCCGGTAGAAAACACATTGGCTTGATGGCCGTATTGGTCGATAAGTTTCCGGAGCTCGGCTAAATGGTTGGGGCGCCAATAGTCATCGGCGTCTAAAAAAACGACATACTCGCCCTTGGCTTCCCATATACCCGTATTACGAGCGGCACACTCGCCTTTATTGAAGCGGTTGATGATGCGCATACGGGTGTCCGTGATTGCCGATAGGCGTTGTTGGCTACTATCGGTAGAGCCATCGTTAACAACGAGTAGCTCGAAGTCGGGGTCGGTTTGGTCCAGGACGGACTGCACCGTTTGCAGAATGTAATCCTCCTTATTGTACAGGGGTATTACTACACTGAATATTGGATAGTTTATCATGTTGTTCTGGTTTTATGTATCTGTTATACGAAAACAGTACAGCCAAAAATATAAAGAATATTGGTGTGCGGGCTCCGTAAGTAAAGAAGCTATATACCATTGGCCCTAATGCCACCAGCAAAGCAGGCATAGGCAGTGGGCGTAGTATTTTGTAAACAAAGCCTACAAAAAACCCTAATCCTATTACTCCGTAGTAAAAAAGTATCCCACCCCAAGTGGAGTGAATTTCCAGTTCGTGATTCAATGCTAACAATTCTCCCCCACCATAGCCCACTAAAAGATACTCTGGGTTTTGTAGCAATAGGCCGTAACCTCGTGAAACCAACTCGCCCAACATATTGGTATCCATTAACCGTTCCCAAATATTCAAGCGGTTAGCGAGCTGGCTTCCCAAGTAAATTTTCACCGATACCCCCCCTGCTACAACCAAGCCTGCCACGAACAGGATAAGTTTCCAAAGGTTTTTCCTGACAAATAGCTTTTTTATATTGGGGTAAAAGTAACCTGACAACAAAACCAACATACCTAAAAAACCGGCTCTGGACATTGAAACCAAGCAAGCCCAAACGGCAAATATTAAGGCCGCACGTTTAACCCATTTATTGGGTTCGGTAATAACTATCACAGCCAATGTACACAATACCCAAAAGGCCATTTGGTTGGGGTCGTTAAAAAAGGCATTGTAACGTGGCGCGTAGTCGTACCGCCCTAAGCCCAAACAATAAACAGCGACCAAGAAGAGCAGGGACGCAAGGAGTGGATAAACGTATACCTTACGAAATAAGGAGAAGGTTAAAAAACGACTGTATTGGAGTATTGACAAGAATATAATATAGTCGAACCACAAATAAAGAGAGGCCCGGAGTAATGCGGTATCATGGCCTGTCCGAAAGAAATAGTACCATATATTAACACAAGAGCTATATAACATAAAAGAGGTAAACAATACGAACATTGTTCCCTTAACCATACCCCTATCCGTTTTATACAATATAGCGCATAGGGCCACAAATAGCAAAAGCATTATATGAGACAGTTGTAAACTGCCACTACCGAACAGGTAAAATTGTGTACTGAATAAGGCAAGTGCAAGTAAGCCCCCTAAGTAGTGAAGCTTTTTTTTTCGCCTAAGAGCTAATTTTACGGCAGATGTAGAATGTTTGTATCCTATATTATCCATAGATTGGTTTGGTTTGTCCTATACCCAATAACACATACAAAAGATTACTATACTACGGGTAAATAATTACACAAAAGTCCATTGTAAGGTATCTCCAGCCTACTATAACGTCCCCTACTTAGTAAGAATTAGCCTGAAGCTACTTGACAACTCGGTAAAAGCCCTTAAATGGAACATAAAAGACAGTGCCAAATAGAGTATCCCAAAAACAGTTGCAACCCCAATCCAATGCCAGCCAGCAAAGTACTTTAGCCCCCAAACAGCCAAAATACTTACCCCAGCACATAAAAGATTAGGGGCTATATCCCTAACTTGTTGGGTTAAGTGGTATCCTATATAACGCTGTACCAAATAACCGTTAACCAAGTATATATTAATATTACTGATTACCATTGCCCACAAAACAGCATTGAGGCCAAACCTAACACCTAAGAATAGGAGTGCTAAAAGCACGCAC
The DNA here is from genome assembly GCA_023388555.1 of Bacteroidota bacterium. Taxonomy (GTDB): domain Bacteria; phylum Bacteroidota; class Bacteroidia; order Bacteroidales; family Porphyromonadaceae; genus Porphyromonas_A. The sequence goes on from JAEWGA010000008.1 coordinate 33,657, forward strand.
CACTGGTATACCGCAACACGAAATAGGAGGCGGCTTTTACCTAAGGCGGCAATGGCATGGTAGTTAAAGATGTGAACGCTTGAAAAGAGACCTCCAACACAAAGGATTTGAAAACATTCGGCAGCGTCCTCCCAAGCACTACCAAATAAAAATACAATTAGAGGCTTGCTAATAACAATGAGTATGCCTAATAAGGGGTACATTAGGTACGAAATCATTCGGAGGCTCCGCCTTAACAAGGCGCACAGGCTTTCCAAGTTATTTTGGCGTTCCGAATAAAGGGGGAAAACCACCTGCATTATTGCACTTGGAGCAGTCCAGGAGGCAATATCGTCCATTTTTTTTGCCTGTGTATACATACCTGTTTGGGCAGGAGTGAAATATCGCCCTATTAACACCCCTTGAATTTGGGCGCAAATGCCTTGCATAAGATTGGAAATAAAGATGAACCCGCCGTAAGAAAACAGTTCCTTTAAGGAAGAGAAAGAGAAAGTGAAGGAGGGACGCCAATGCGAGACAATACTAAACAATACCGCACAAGTGAAGCCATTAGCCAAACGCATCCATACCAAGCTCCAAGGACCAGCACCCTGCTCTGCCAGTATTACAGCTATAACTGAGGATAAGGCATAGGATATAAGCCCTACAATAGCAACCTTCTTTATTTCCAAGTTTTTTCGTAGTAACGCGCGATGCACCGAGGCCAAAGAGTCCAAAACAACAACGCACCCAAGCACCCTTAAAAGGTTACCAATTTCGGGCATCCTAAAAAATGCCCCTATAGCCGGTGATGATATATATATAACACCATAAAGGATTACCGAAACCCCTATATTCCAGTAAAACACCGTGGAGTAATCCTTTTTAGTTGGGTTGAGTTTTTGGATTAATGCTGCATCGAAACCGCTATCAACAAGGGTTTGGGAAATCACAATAAATATCAGAATCATCCCAACCACCCCGAACTCGGCAGGAGACAACAAGCGTGCTAATATGAGGTTTACAACAAACTGAAGCAATACTACTCCATATTTATTTGTTAATGCCCAAATAACACCTATTATAGATTTATTTTGTGTCCGCTCACTCATACTCAGTAGTATCTTTATATACCAGCACTATATTTAGTGTACAGAAAAACAGTTCTTGCTGTTTTATACAAAACCCCCAGTGTTGGCTGGAGCGAATGAAACTATTGAGTACGATCCAAAACGGAGTACTGAGAATTAGCAGAGATGTATTCCGGAATCAACGCTTTCAAAGCTTTAACGGCTTGTGTGGGCTTAACAGCGCGTCCTAATTCACAAACTTGGTTGTAGGCTTCAAGTATCTCTTTATAATCGGTATTACGCACCACGGCTATACGCACCTTTGGCAAGTCCGTTTTTATGGTATTTTCCTCGTTAGCCAACACCTCTTCGTAGAGTTTCTCGCCAGGGCGTAAGCCGGTAAACTTAATTTGGATATCTTCTCCTGGCACAAAACCAGCCAATCGAATAAGGTGCTCTGCCAGGTCGACGATTTTGTGCTTATCGCCCATATCAAAAACAAAAATTTGAGCGCTATTACCAAAACTGGAAGCCTCCAAAACAAGACTACAGGCTTCTGGTATCGTCATAAAATAGCGGACGATATCGGGGTCGGTAACCGTTACTGGTCCCCCTTTAGCTATTTGGTCTCGGAACAAATGGATTACAGAGCCTTGGCTACCAAGTACATTACCAAAGCGGGTAGTTATATATTTGGTTTTCCCCTCTAAAATTCCCTCTTCAATGGCTTTTCCTAAACTCTGAACATAAATTTCGGCAGCACGCTTAGTGGCCCCCATAACGTTGGTTGGATTTACAGCTTTATCGGTGGAAATCATAACCATTTTTGCCACACCATATTTCCTACAACAATCGGCCACATGGCGCGAGCCAATCACATTAACACATATAGCCTCACAAGGATTTTCTTCCATTAGTGGTACATGTTTATAGGCAGCGGCATGTAGTACGATATCGGGGTTAAACCTACTGAATATCAACTCCAATCGGTGTAAATCTCTTACATCTGCTATAATAGGTGTAAAGGCCAAGCTGGGAAATTCTTGCTCTAAATAAAGCCGGAGGTTATGCAACGGGGTTTCTGCATTATCCACCAACACCAATCGGCATACCTCATAGTGTGCTATTTGCTTAACCAATTCCGACCCTATGGAGCCTGCAGCACCAGTTACAAGGATGGTGCGGCCTTTATACTCTTTTCGGACTTGATCTTTGTCGTACGATATTTCTTCGCGCATCAGGAGGTCTTCTATTTGAACGCGCTGAACACTTTCTGCGGCCAACTGGTTAGGGGTGGATTGGCTGATATCGTTAGCGATATAGGTAGGCAGTCCTAATTTCTCGCACGAAAAGATTAATTCGCGCGACTTTAAGAAGTCCTTACGGCTAGAAAAAACAATACCTTGACAATTCAACTCTGCTGCTATGCGCTTTAAATCCTCTTGTGAAACAATAGGATAGGTTGGATAGCCTTCTAACTGATACCCTTCGGCCTCGGTTGTGGAGTCGCAAACACCAATAACCTGAAAACGACTCCCGCTTTCCAATTGTTGAAGCAGTTGGGCACTGGTACTGCTTACGCCGTAGACCAAAACACGAATACGAGATTGTGCTCCCTCCTCGGCTTCCTTATGGCGTAGGAACTTTTGAGACAAATAAACCAATGCTATGCGCTGAAAGTAAATAAGGATAGCAAAGACTGTTAGGAAGAGGAAAAAGAAGAAGGCACATTTGTATAACTCCAACTCGGTATGGAGAAAGTACCGAGCATACAACATTAACTGGAATGAAAAAAGGAATGCGTTTAAGAGGGTCATCCATCTTAAACGCATATTACGAACCGTAGTAGAATAACGGAAGATTTGGCGGTATGCACTTAACAGCATAGAAGAAACCAAAGTAGAAACCATGGCTGCAGCTACTGCAGTAGGCAAAATAGCACCAAGTATATAGGGTATATTTGAGAAATAACAATGCAATAAAAGCGTAATTACTGCACTAACTATACCTACACATAAATCTGCTAACAGAATAAAATGTGCTTTGGTATAACCTGAGCGGTGAGTATATTGGATACTTGTTTTAGATGCCATAATATGAAGTAACAATGTACTATACGTAAGACAAAGGTATAATGATTAGGATATTCTACCCCTCCCGCAAACACTTATTAACCAAACAAGAAATTCAATGATTGCGTATCTGTTAACACTAAAAATGCTCACATAAAAACAAAACGCCAAACAAAAGGCTTTTACAAGACAAAGAAAACCTTCAAACAGACATTTTCGTTCGGTTTGTTAAGATACAATATTGGAGTTCCTCCCCCTCAATTACAATCATAAGTAGTATTTATACATAACATTTAAGACAGCCTGATAGTCCCTATATACCATAAAGCAAGTAAAAGCAAGGTGTAACACTGCTACAATAGTTAAGGCCCGATATTTGTGCTTGAAGTTGCCGTACAAAAAGGGGTAAATTAATACTACCGGATATAAAAGCCAGGACAAATATGCTATCCGGTCCGTAAAGTTTACATACATACACAGCATCCAAACACTGTTAGCTATCAGGTATACAGACATAATAAATTGGTAGGTAGATGATATACCCCTCTGCTTCAGGTTGGCCCACATGGCTACTAAAATAGGAGGGATTGAATACAGCACAAAGTCGTACCGAAACCCGCTCTTACCACCCCAGTTCCGTCCAGTGGATAACAAGTAGGAAGAACCCTGCGTAGAAACGAAATTTGAAAGGAATTCTCGGATAAATGGGACGTCGACCAAAGAGAATACAAGCGAAGTAATCCAAATAAAAATATACACCCTTGTATCACGATAAAAGTAAGCACAAATAAACGCTCCTATTGGTAGCACCATTGAGTGGTGAAAACCTAAAGAAGCCCATAATAATAGCCCTGCCCACACAAGCTTATCTTTGTACGCAACAGCCATTAAGAAGATAGATGCTGCCACCCCCGACTTTAAGGTGTTTGTGCCATAAGCAAAGGTACACAGCGCCCCCAAGTAAACTAAATAACTTATTAGCACGTGCTTGGGAAAAAGTTTTCGGCAGGCAAACCATATACCAACAAAATACAGGGTGGCAACAAGTAGGATAAAAACACGCCAGCTCCAGTTTTGAGCAGCCATAAGGGCCAGCATATTGTCGAAAATGAGATTCCTTACCCCAAAATCGAAAGAAACATCTGCCCCCCGAAGCTGATTATAGTATCCGATATAAATTTGAGAGTCCACAAAACAGGGGTCGTTAGGACGTAACCCCACAAATAAGGCAGCAATAACAGCGACTAAAAAGGAAAACCTAACCTCCCATTTAGAGGAATGCGCGGGGGGTAACACTTCCACTTCTCTGTTCTTTCTCAAAAAAAAGAAAAGGATTACGAGGGTGAGCATCCCTACACCTAAAACGTATAGCGGCTCGTAAAATACGCCAGGTAGATTTTTAAGCATATGTTTTTGTATGTATTACAAGCGTTTGTACCTAACACCGAGATTGTTCGTGGCTTTTGGTGTTGTTTCCCACATCGTAGCTTGTGGTATGCTCCGCTATGCCCCCATATTAGCACCTGCCCCAAAAAGAGAAAAGAGGGTTATATCGTAGGATTCTGGTGGAAGCTCGTGAAATAGATTGACAAGGACACGTTCTGCGCCGCCTCCTGTCATATCGAACATGCAAAATAGGATTTTCTTCTTCATTGGTTTTGCATTGATGGTTTTAGGGTGCAAAGTAACAAGAAAAAAACATAGTACATACTGGGGGTTCATTAGTTATGGAGAAGCTGGCACAAGAGATATTTTAGCGGAAATAGGTACATTTGTACGAGATTCTTCCTTGTGTGCATATTTAACACTTTGAACACTATATGACAAAAACACTATGGGTACTCTTGGCGTTGACATTAACGATAGGAGTACATGCTCAGAAAGCTACAATAAGTGGCTATGTACGCGATGCGAAAAGCCTTGAAACACTTGTAGGCGCAACGCTACAAAATGTGGGGACTTCCACAGGTACAACTACCAATAGCTATGGCTACTATGCCTTAAAAACAGAGCTGGGACGCCTACACCTACGCATAAACTACGTGGGTTATGCTGTTAAGGATACCGTTGTAAACATACAGGGGGATACGCCGTTGGACATCTACCTTTCCGAAGCACGTAACGAACTATCGGAGGTGACGATAATAGGAAAGCGAGAATCGGAAATAGGAGGAATAAACACTGGAAAGCTCATCATTTACGGAGAGGAGCTAAAAAGAACGCCGGCTCTTTTTGGTGAGGCGGATATTATTAAATATGCACAGCTGCTACCTGGGGTGGCTCGGGGGCAAGAGGGTTTTTCGGGGCTAATTGTTCGGGGTGGCGGACAAGATGAGAATTTATACCTGATTGACGGTAACCCGATGTACAATGTTAACCACCTATTTGGCCTGTTCTCCACATTCAACCCAGATGCCATTAAAACTGCAAATTTGTACAAAGGGAGTTTTCCGGCTCGCTTTGGGGGGCGGTTAAGTTCCGTATTGGACGTTACCACAAAGGATGGAGATAAGGAAAGATTTGGAGGTACTTTCTCCATTGGGCTTATTTCGAGCCGTATTAACCTTGAGGGACCAATTATAAAGGGGCGCACTTCCTACAGTTTTTCTTTACGACGGACCTATTTGGACCTTATCGCTCGGCCTATTTTGGCAATGACCAACAAGCGCGAATCCGATAACTCCAATACGGAATACGACAAAACCGACCCGGCTTATTACTTTTACGATGCCAACCTAAAGGTGAATCATAAGGTAAACAACCGCAATCACTTGTTTTTGTCCTTATATATGGGGGACGATGTGCTGGACTTTTCCAATAGTATGTACCTGGACAAGGGGCAAGGGAAAAACGACCCTTTGCTGAACCGCTTAGCTGCAAAATCCAGATGGGGAAATAGAATGGCATCGTTGGGCTGGACGCATCTATTCTCGCCCGAGTTATTTGCCAACACAACCGTTTATTATGGTCAGTATGCCTCTGGGATTCACTTGCAATCGGTAGAAAAAAGTTACTCCAGCCAAATAGATAAAGACAACAACCTCCGATTTGGTGAGGAGAAATCCAGCCACCAATATGACTACAGTATTACCAGTAGCATACGGGACTTAGGGGTGCGTACCAATTTCGATTGGATACCCAACAACAACCACTATGTGCGTTTGGGGGCAAGTGCCATTAAGCATTGGTTTAACCCTAATTTAGAAAGCCGAAAAATAACAGAGACTTATGCCGATGAGCAGAACAACCTCAAAAGGGAACAAGTGCTGGTAAACCCTTATCAGCAGAAAATTTCGGCTGCCGACTTCTCGGCTTATATAGAAGATGACATCCGGTTTACCAATAAATTATCGGCAAACATTGGGTTCCATGGTGCATTGCTAAATGTACAGGGGAAATCGTACTTGAATTTGCAACCGCGCCTTTCGGCCAGATATCAATTGCCTTACGACTTCTCGGTAAAAGCATCGTATGCCGAAATGAATCAGCACGTGCACTTACTGCAAACATCGGTGGTGAGCCTGCCTACCGATATGTGGGTTCCGGTTACCGCAAAGTTGCGCCCCATGCACTCCCGACAAGTGGCTTTGGGTACTTATTGGGAGAATGGTGATTATGAAGTGATGTTGGAGGGTTATTATAAATGGCTTAACAACCTTATTGACTATAAAGATGGGGCAAGTATTTACGTGTCGACCGAGGGATGGGAGGAGCGTGTAGCTGTAGGTAATGGCCGTAGCTATGGGTTAGAACTGTTGGCTCGTAAAAACAAGGGGCGTCTGACTGGCTGGCTGGCTTATACGTTGGCTTGGGCCGACAGGATTTACCCAAATGGTGAAGTAAATAACGGCATGAGATTCCGAGACAAGTATGATAACCGCCACAAGCTGAATATTGTAGCGATGTACAAGCTAACACCCCGGTTAGATATATCGGCCACTTGGTGTTATTCGAGCGGAAACCGTATGACCTTACCGTTGGAACAATACCTAACACCTAAGGGTGAGTTGGAGGACTTTGTTAGCGAACGTAACAACTACGAAATATCGGCCTACCAACGGCTGGATTTGGGACTGAATTGGTATAGACCCAAAAAGAATGGCAGAATGGGTATTTGGAATTTTAGTTTATACAATGCTTACTTACATCATAACCCGTTTATTGTAATGATGGCAACAGGGAATACAGCTAAAGATGCACCCGAACACCCCGACAAATCGTATAGGCTGCTTCGGTCCATTTCACCGTTTCCTTGTATTCCTTCGATTTCCTACACCTACAAGTTTTAAGCAAGCATCATGATACAACTTTATAAGACTTTATTAGCGACCCTTTTACTGGTGTGTTTAACCGGGTGTCAGGATTTAGAAATTCACACCGCTGTTAATGCTCCGGCAAAGATTCCCACGAGGATAGTTATGAATGGTTTATTGGTAGCCTCCGACAGTGTTTACTCCTACATAGAGTTCACCAAGAGCATCGCTGTAAATGAATATCGTTCAAAAAAAATTGAAGAGGCAGTGCGTATTAAACAGGTTCATGTAAAGCTTTTTATTAATGACGCGCTTGTGGACGAACGTGATGTAGATAGTACTATACCCCCACGTCACCGCCAGGTGTGCTACATTTTACCTGTACACCCTAAACCAGGTGATAAGGTTAGAATTGAAGCCAACGGCGAATGGTTGGAAAATGCTTGGCTGGAGGAAATTATGCCCGATAAGTTGGAGGTGGAAAAAGTTCACTCGTTATCTTTACATCCAATCCAAGACAATGAGTTTACTGGATACAGCAATATCGGCCTATACAACTCGTTGCATGCGACTGTTAATATCCGAAAGCCTAAAAACGATAAGGGCTATGGGGTTGTTTTATTTGCATATGGAGATTACCGAACAGGGAATGAAGCATATCCTGTATTGGACCAAGAGCGTAATGTATCGGTTATTTATGACCCTATCTTTGCTAAGAAAATGAAGACGTTAGTCCGATATAGACTTAGTGAGAAGCATTTCCACCTACTGCATAGGACTGTAGCTCCAATATTCCATACCAACCAAATTAGCGGTGAGGAATACCCTTTGCAGGTGCATATAACTACAACTTGCGAAGCGAAACGTTACGAGGATATGGTTGCCAACGATAACACCATTTTCTTGTTGCTATATGCTACTAATGCGGCATACTACGATTGGGGACAAAAGTCCCTTTTTGGGTATAACTATTCCAGTAATAATGATTTTGACGCCGAGGAAGCAGGGGATTTTTTAAGAGAGGCTGGGCCAACTTTGAGCAATGTTCATGAGGGGCGTGGTAAGGTTTTGGTATACACTCCAACCTTTTACCCTATATCTTTAGAGGGGATAACCTTACAACCATAGCCAAAAAGTTAAGGGGTTCTGGTGCATTTTCGACAGTTAACGCCCGTTTTCGCTCTGCTAAATATAAAAAAACTCTATCTTTGTCGGTTGACAAAACTATCTATCGGATTTCAATATTAGATTTTCTATACAATCCAATCAAGACAAATGCAAAACAAAGGTTTAGTTAAAGGACTTGCTATTCTCTTGGTTATTATTTGTGCCTTCTACCTGTCGTTCAGTGTAGTATCATCGCATTATAATAGTAAGGCCAAAGAGTATGCTAACGGTGACCTCATGAAAGAGATCAAGTACCTGGACTCCCTTGCGCCTCAAAAGGTATGGCTTGGCTATACCCTTAAAGAGGTTCGTGAAAACGAAATAGGATTAGGGCTTGACCTTAAAGGAGGTATGAATGTCATCTTAGAGCTTAATGTTGGAGATGTGTTACAAAACCTTTCGGGGAATAGCCAAGACCCCACTTTTTTGGCAGCCATTGATGCCGCCAACAAAAAGTCGGAGCGTTCCCAAAAGGACTTTGTGTCTCTTTTCGTTGATGAGTTCCATAGGATTGACCCAGGAGCACGGCTATCGGCCATCTTCGGCACATTAGAACTTAAGGACCGCATCACTACTTCATCGACAGATGCCGAAGTAGAGAAGGTGCTACGTAGCGAGGTTCAAGAGGCCATAGATAGCTCGTTTAAGGTGTTACGTCAGCGTATCGACCGCTTCGGGGTGGTAGCTCCCAACATCCAACGTTTGGAGACAAATGGGCGCATATTGGTAGAGCTGCCTGGCGTTAAAGAGCCGGAGCGTGTGCGCAAGTTACTACAAGGAAGCGCTAAACTGGAGTTTTGGGAAACCTACTTCTTGCCCGAAGTGTATGACGCCTTACAGCGCGCCGACCAAGTATTGGCACAGCTGCAACGCAATACCGAAAGCATAGCCACCGATACCGTAGCACCAGCTGCAGCAGTAACGGACTCGGTATCGGCTGTTGACAAGCTATCGGAACGTGTGGCACAAAGTGCAGACTCGGCCCAGCAGATAGCAAAAGCATCTCAGCAGGCAGAGCTATCGAAGGAGCACCCCTTGTTTGCATTGTTAGCACTGAATGTTTACAACGGACAATTGGCCCAAAGCCCAGTAGTAGGGTCGGCTCGGGCCGCGGACATAAACACAATAGACTCCTTGTTGGCGCTGCCTCAGGTAAAGGAAGCATTGCCCCGAAACTTGTCGCTTAAATGGAGCGCAAAAGAGGTTAAGGAGGGAACCAAAGTATACGAGCTATACGCTATTAAGAAGAGCCGCAGAGATGGCTCGCCTGCCCTTGGTGGCGATGTGGTGACAAGTGCCGAAAGCACTATTCAAAGCCAGCATGGCCGGCAAGACCCAGGTGTTTCCATGACCATGAATGCCGAAGGTACCAAGGAATGGGCTCGCCTAACTAAGGAGAACATTAACCGTTGTGTAGCTATCGTTTTGGACGATATGGTGTACTCTGCACCCCGTGTTAACGACGAAATAGCCAACGGAACCTCCTCTATCACAGGTAACTTCACCGTGGATGAAGCCAACGACCTTGCCAACACGTTAAAGTCGGGCAAGATGGCAGCATCGGTAAAGATTGTACAAGAAGATATCGTAGGGCCTTCGCTGGGGCAAGAGGCTATTAAGGCCGGTGTCATATCTTTCGTGATTGCACTTATACTGCTCATGATTTTTATGTGCCTCATGTACGGCATCTACCCTGGTATGGTGGTAAATATCGCCTTGATATTGAACATCTATTTCACGTTGGGAATCTTAGCCTCCCTCCATGCGGTGCTAACACTATCGGGAATTGCCGGTTTAGTGCTTACATTAGGTATGGCTGTGGATGCTAACGTGCTGATATTTGAGCGCATTAAGGAAGAGCTTAGAGCAGGCAAAGGGATGCTCAAGGCTATAGAAGATGGTTACCGTAATGCGTTTAGTGCTATCATAGACTCGAATGTAACTACCGTTATTACGGGTGTTATCTTGTTTATGTTTGGTACAGGGCCTATCCGAGGATTTGCCACAACGCTAATTATTGGTCTTATTTGTTCTTTCATCACCGCAGTATTCATCACCCGTGTAATATTCGAGGCTCGTGCTCGCCGTGGTAAAATGGAAAAAACAACCTTCACCACAGCCATTACACGGAACTTGCTGGTAGACCCCAAGGTTGACTTCCTGAGCAAAACAAGAATGGGCTTTGCCATACCAGCCCTCATCATTATTGCTGGTGTAGCAGGGTTAGCAACCATAGGATTGAACAGAGGTATCGATTTTACTGGCGGACGTAACTACGTGGTGAAGTTTGACCGCGAAGTTTCTACCACCGAAATAGCCGCCCTGTTAAGTCCGAAACTTGGAGGTAGCGCAAATGTTATCACCATAGGGTCGCCCGAACAGGTGCGCATCTCGACGAACTACAAGATAGAAGAGAATACCGCCGAAGTAGATGACGAAATAGAAACAAACATTTACGAAGGCTTGCAACCAGTGTTAGGAGAAAATGTCACCAAAGCCCAGTTTACCGAGCATTATATACAAAGCTCCCAAAAGGTAGGTGCAAGTATGGCAGATGACATTAAGACCGGTGCCGTGATTGCAGTTGTAGTTTCGCTTATATTCATGGCGCTGTATATCCTAATACGTTTCCGTGATATAGCCTTCTCGGTAGGAGCATTTGCCTCGGTAACCGTTACTACATTCTGTATTATTGCACTATACGCATTGCTGTGGCGTATCATGCCTTTCTCGATGGAAGTGGACCAGACCTTTGTGGCTGCCGTACTTACCATTATAGGTTACTCTATTAACGATACCGTAGTGGTGTTTGACCGTATTCGTGAAACATTACAATTGTACCCGAACCGAGACAGAAAGGAAGTTTTTAACCATGCACTTAACTCTACGTTGACGCGGACGTTAAATACTACGCTTTCGACCTTCATTGTGGTATTCTTGATTTTCATTTTGGGCGGAACAACTATCCAAAGCTTCACCTTTGCTATCATGCTCGGTATTATAATAGGTACTTACTCTACCCTATTTATAGCAACACCAATAGCTTATTTGGTTAGCCGCAAAAAGAAAGTACACAAGGCAGTAGCCTAATTGCCTGGCGGGAACGCCTAAAAGCAAAATAAAAAAGGCCTTGGGGTATTTACCTCGGGGCCTTTTGTTTTACGCAATGTTGCCAACTACCGCTTTGCAAGAAGGCGTTAAAGTAAGCGTACAACAACCTTAGGAAGCTATAAATTGAAGGGTATTTATAACGAAGAACAGCCTTTGTAAGGAGAGGACCTATGGAAAAGTAGGAAAAAAATTATAGCTTTGTAGTAAGAGGGTATACCCTCCAATCCTTTTTTCATGCTGAAATAAAGAGTTTCATGCAAACATTGCCCGTACTTTCTTCCCTTGGGAACCTACTCGTGGGAAGTGTGTTATTCTTGCTATCGGGGGTGGCATATAGCCAAACATCGGTAGAGCGGTTTGACGCCTCTGCCCTACCCGATAATACAGTGGTATATACACTTCCCCAAACAAAACTTGCCATACCTATAGTTGTTAAGAAAACGGTAACCACTGTGGGGCCGTTACACTTATATGCGCAAAAGTATTTAGGCATTACCGATGCTGCAAGCCAGCCTGGCACTAAATACGAACTGGAAGCTGTAAGCTTACAAGCATATGGCGTACCAAACCCGGACCTCCGTTATAGCGTTAAGTTTAGGAATGGGTCGAGTGCACCGTTTGTTTACCTTACACGAGATGGAATACTCTGCTCGATAAATGCAGAGGCCACGCATACTGAGGTTATACCCAGCAGCCAAGTTCTGGACGAAAGCAAACAGCTCCCAACAGCGCCACGAGCCATGAGCCAAGAGTATGTGCAAGCAACTACTGATGCTCAGCGTGCCGAAATAGCAGCTAAGGAGATATTTCGTTTGCGCGAGAGTCGCATCAATATCGTTAGTGGGGATGCCGAACAACCATTCCCCGATGGACAGGCTATGAAGTTGGCTATTGAGGGGTTAGAAGCACAAGAACGAACGCTAACAAGTAAGTTTACAGGCACCACCCATTGGCAACGAAAGCAGGAAGTAGTGACCGACCTACCCTTAGACTCGGCCACAACTATAGTGGCTTTCCGGTTTTCGCCCGACCTGGGCGTTTTACCCGCCGAAGACCTTAGGGGCGAACCTATATACTTGCAAACAGAGGTTGTAGAAAAGGCACCAGCCTTAACCGAGAAAGAAGCAGCCCGCAAGGCAAAGAAGCTCAAAGGGGTTGTGTATACTATACCAGGAAGAATGAAGGCTTCGCTTATATACAAGGGTAGCTTAGTAGCACGTAAAATCATAGATGTAGCCCAGTTGGGAACACAAGAAGCATTGGAACCCGACCACTTCAATACGCGAAAAGAGACCATCTCCATTCTTTTTTACCCCGATACCGGTGCGGTAAGCAAGGTGCAGGGCGGAGAAAAGTAACTGTATAAACACTGTTTTTATCACTCAAACCTTTATAAAACGAACTTCTAACCCTATGGAAAATTCTAAACACCCCAAAGGCCTAATAGCTGCGGCATTGGCAAACATGGGAGAGCGCTTTGGATTCTACATCATGATGGCAATCCTAACGCTATTCATCTCTGCTAAGTTTGGCCTTTCAGAAGAAGCTACAGGCTACATTTACTCTGGGTTTTATGCCTCTATCTACTTGTTAGCTTTGGTAGGAGGTATCATTGCCGACAAAACCAAGAACTACAAAGGCACCATCCTCACTGGTCTTATTATCATGGGATTGGGCTATGTAGTTATTGGAATCCCCACCGACACCCCAGTGGCTAATGTACCACTGTACCTAACCCTTACTTGCATAGGATTAGGCGTCATTGCCTTTGGAAACGGCTTGTTTAAAGGCAACCTGCAGGCTCTTGTGGGCCAAATGTACGACAACCCCAAGTATTCCGATAAGCGCGATGCAGGGTTCCAGATTTTCTACATGTTTATTAATATTGGAGCCGTATTTGCTCCGCTTATTGCAGTAGGTATCCGGAACTGGTGGCTGAGATTTAACGGCTTCGATTACGACGCCTCCTTGCCCGAGCTGTGCCACCTGTACCTAAAACAAGGTGAAGCCATAGGTAGCCAAAAGCTAAATAACCTACAACTCTTGGCCGAAAAAGTATCGGGCAGCACAGCCGTTACCGACCTAACAACATTCTCGAACCAGTACTTGGACATCTTTAACCGCGGATTCCAATATGCCTTCTTGGCTGCCGTTGTAGCAATTATTGTATCCTTGGTTATTTATGTTGTGAACCAACGTTCGTTCCCCGACCCCGCACGTGCAGCACATCGCAAAGATTCTAATGCCGAAACACGTCAGCAAGAGGTAAAAATGGCGGCTCAAGAAATTCGTCAACGCATTTACGCGCTGTTTGCGGTTTTTGGTGTAGTGATATTCTTCTGGATGTCGTTCCACCAAAACGGATACTCGCTCACCTACTTTGCTCGGGACTATGTGAACCTGAGCGACATTAAGCTGGACTTAAAGTTTACAGAAATAAAAGGTGCTGAGATATTCCAATCGGTAAACCCCTTCTTTGTTGTTACCCTTACGCCCTTGGTAATGTGGTTCTTCTCCCTTATGGCAAAGAAAGGGCATGCTATCTCGACCCCTAAGAAAATTGCCATTGGTATGGGTATAGCCTCTTTGGCTTATTTGTTCCTGTTGTTGGTTTCTGTTACCCTTCCCTCGAAAGAGGCATTAGCCAATATGGACCTGAGTATACAGGATAGCATACGGGTAACCCCCTTGGTTATGTTTGGGCTTTACTTCCTGCTTACCGTTGCCGAACTTTTCATATCACCCTTAGGACTTTCCTTTGTATCGAAGGTAGCACCTCCTCACCTGCAAGGTGTTATGCAAGGCTGTTGGCTTGCTGCCACCGCGGTAGGAAACTCGTTACTGTTTATTGGCGGACTGCTCTATACCTCGTTACCGTTGTGGATGTGCTGGCTTTTCTTTGTAATAGCAACAGCATTATCTATGGGCGTTATGCTCGCTATGGTAAAATGGTTGGAACGTGTAGCTGGTAAGTAACCCTTGTTCTGCCTATTATTGTGCAAACAGCCAACAACATAGTTAAAGCCCCAACGCTACGCTTCACACGCTGGAGCCGTAGTAGGTGTGCAGTGTTTCATAGCTTACACCGAGAGGTTTCGATAGGTGTACTCAGGGCGCATGTGGTGGATAGGTTGCTACTTAAAAGTAACACCTTACCTACAAGTACCGAAAATAGCGCACCCGGCCCAATCCTTCAAACAGAGGAAGATGGCAGTAACGCTGCAATAGGCTTTACTTGTTGCGAGCCATTTACAATAGTCTACACTTTAACCAATGATGTGCCTGCATCCCTGATGTGGGATAGCATCCTATAATATTATTCCGAGAGGCTTGTTTTCTTCTTTAGCAAGAGGCAAGCCTCTCTTTTTTCTTCTTTAATTGTTGTAATGAATATATTTGACCGAATAATTCGCAGCGGGTACCGCATTCAAAGCACCAACGAGTTGCTTTCCATTGTTCATAACACCCCAGCAGAGGTGTTGTATGAAGGTTGCCATAGAGTTACGCAAAACTGTTGCGGTGAGGGGTTTGACACCTGTTCCATTATCAATGTAAAAAGCGGGAAATGCCCAGAAGACTGTAAATGGTGCGCCCAAAGCGCACATTATAAAACCGGTTGCGATACCTACGACATTATAGAAGCCACCAAGTGCGCTAACCAAGCGGCACACAATAAGAAATTAGGAATAAAAAGGTTTTCGTTAGTGGCAAGCGGACGGCGCCCCTCGAAAAAAGACACCGAGAAGTACGCACTAATCTATGAAGCTATCCGCAACCAGGTAGACATAGCTTGTTGCGCCTCCTTAGGGCTTGCCGATGAAGAGGCTCTTCGCAAACTGTACCAAGCAGGAGTTACCACCTATCATTGCAACTTAGAAACAGCGCCATCGTTCTTTCACAGCTTATGCACCACCCACACCCAAGCCGATAAAATTAAAACTCTTCGGGCAGCACGCAAAGTAGGTATGCGGGTATGCTCGGGCGGCATCCTGGGGATGGGCGAAAGTTGGGAGCAAAGAGCAGAGTTTGCACTATTCCTCCAGAGCTTAGGGATAGAAAGCATACCTCTTAACTTTTTACACCCCATAGCTGGCACGCCCTTAGGAAATCGTAATGCAATGCCCGCCACAGAGATGTTACAATGTGTTGCGATGTTCCGGTTAGCCAATCCCTCGGCTTTCTTACGCTTCTCGGGAGGACGCGACCTTTTCGATACAGAGACACAAAAGAAAGCACTGTACATTGGAATTAATTCTGCCATTACCGGAGATTTACTTACCACCGTGGCCTCGGTAACAACGCAAGATATGCAACTATTTACCGAATGCGGATACAACACACAAAAAGAAACCTCATGGGAACAGTAACCGAGGCAAACCTTCGGTGGGACAGGGAGCACCTGTGGCACCCTTACACCTCTACCACTAACCCGCTAACAACCTATTTGGTACGCGAATGCCATGGGGCTACAATAACGTTAGCCGATGGGCGAGAGCTTATAGATGGGATGTCGTCCTGGTGGTGTGCCATTCACGGATACAACCACCCGCAACTTAATAAAGCGGTTCAGCGCCAGCTTAAAAAGATGTCGCACGTAATGTTCGGGGGCTTAACCCACATGCCAGCCATAGAGTTAGGGAAAATGCTATGCAAACATGTACTGCCACCTAACTTAGAATGTCTTTTTTACGCCGACAGCGGCTCGGTAGCTGTCGAGGTTGCCCTAAAAATGGCTATACAGTACCACATAGCCCAAGGCAATAACGCAAAAAATAAGTTTGCCACAATAGCCAGTGGGTACCATGGGGATACGTGGCATGCTATGTCGGTATGCGATCCCATAACAGGGATGCACGAGATGTTTGGCCGGGCATTACCCATACAGTACTTTGTGCCTCGGCCCCAAATAGAGTTCGGGCAGGAGTGGGACGAGACCGACTTATCCCCTATGCAGCAACTATTGGAACGTCACCATAACGAGCTGGCAGCGGTAATACTCGAGCCTGTAGTACAAGGTGCCGGGGGAATGTATTTTTACCACCCTAAGTACTTGGAAGGGCTTAGGGAATTGTGTAACCAATATGGTGTATTACTGATATTCGATGAAATTGCCACTGGTTTTGGCCGAACAGGAAAGATGCTCGCCACATACCACACCAACATTCTGCCCGACATTATATGTATTGGCAAAGCCCTTACCGGAGGGTACATGACCCTTTCATGCACAGCCACTACACGCAAAATAGCCGATACCATTTGTAGCGGCAGTGCGGGTTGTTTTATGCATGGTCCTACTTTTATGGGTAACCCGTTAGCTTGTGCCGTGGCATCGGAGTCGGTAAGGTTACTTACTGCATCGCCTTGGCAACAAAAGGTGCAGCAAATTGAAGCATTATTAAAACAGGAGCTTACCCCCCTTGCGGATTTACCTACTGTAAAAACAGTACGCGTGCTGGGGGCTATAGGAGTGGTGGAAATGGAACAGCCTGTGGACATGCAACGCTTAATTCCTATGTTTGTAGAAAATGGTGTATGGGTACGGCCTTTTGGCCGATTGGTATACCTTATGCCTCCTTTCCTGGCCATTACCAATGAACAATTGCAAGCCCTAACATGGGGCGTAAAAAATGTACTTTCCAAGTATAAACCATGAGCCACCTTTATTCCCAAGCTGTAAAACAAGCCATGGAGGATGGCATTTACCGCACTTTACCTAAACTAACCCTACAAGGGAAGTACGTAGTTGCCGAGGGACATAAAATGCTAAACTTTTGTGGGAACGACTACCTGGGGTTAGCAGCTGACCCTAACCTTGCCTCTACATTTCCCTTTGAGGAATACCGTATGGGGGCCTCCTCCTCCCGCCTCCTAACAGGCAACGATAAGATCTACACCCAATTTGAAGAAGAACTTGCCCTCGCCTATGGTCGTAACCATACCTTGTTATGGGACAGTGGCTACCATGCCAACAGCGGCTTAATTCCTGTACTAAATACCGGGAACACACTGTTTTTAGCGGATAGACTCGTTCATGCCAGCATGATAGACGGGCTTAGGTTAGCACGTGCCACCTTTCATAGGTTTCGGCACAACGATGTAGCACACCTGGCGGAGCTACTCTCCAAACATGCACACCTTTACGATGCGGTGTGGATATTAACCGAGTCCGTTTTTAGTATGGATGGAGATGTGGCTCCCCTATTGGAAATATTGGCGGTAAAAGAGCAATACCCCAACACGTATATATATGTAGATGAAGCCCACGGAGTAGGAGTGTTTGGCAATAGCGGCTTAGGAGTAACCGAAGAGCTTGGAATACAACACAAAGTAGATGTTATTGTTGGAACATTAGGGAAAGCCATTGGCTCGGTAGGAGCATACACCGTACTGCCAGAGGCTCTTTACCAGCTCGCAATATCAAAGGCACGCCCCCTTATATACTCCACAGCCCTTCCCCCTATATGTGTAGCATGGAGCCGGCACGTTTTTCGGCACATGCAACAAGCCCACCACCTACGAAAACACTTACAATCATTGGAGAAAGTAGTATCCTCGGCTTTAGGCATACAGGTATCTTCTCCAATTATTCCTATCATTATCCCTGGCGAGGATGCCTGCAAAGAGGTAGCCGAGCATTTATGTCGAGAGGGGTTTTACATTCGTCCCATCCGAAAACCAACGGTACCTGCAGGCACCGAGCGCATTCGCATCTCCCTCAGCGCCGCCATGACGCACCAAGAGGTGCAACAATTTTGCAATATACTCCACTCCTTACGCTAACTCC